>CAYRLC010000104.1:0-8564 GCA_964424995.1 uncultured Croceicoccus sp. | reverse complement strand
AGGTCGAATAGTTGCCTTCGTAGGGGAAGTAGCGGCCACGATCGAGTTCGAGAATCCAGCCCACCACATTGTCGAGGAAGTAGCGGTCGTGGGTGATCATCAGCACCGCACCGGCATATTCCTTCAGGTGATTTTCCAGCCACTCGACGCTTTCGGCATCAAGATGGTTGGTCGGTTCGTCGAGCAGCAGGATCGACGGCTTCTGGATCAGCAGGCGGGTCAGCGCCACGCGGCGCTTTTCACCGCCCGACAGGTCGGTCACCGCCCAGTCGCCCGGCGGGCACCGAAGCGCTTCCATCGCGACCTCGAGCTGGTTGTCCAGCGTCCAGCCGTCGACCGCGTCGATCTTGTCCTGCAGTTCGCCCATCTCGGCGCCCAGCGTGTCGAAATCGGCGTCCGGCTCGCACATCAGCGCGCTGATCTCGTTGAAGCGGTCGACCATGTCGGCGACACCGCGCGCACCGTCCTTGACGTTTTCGAGCACGGTCTTGCTCTCGTCGAGTTCGGGCTCCTGCTCCAGATAGCCGACGGTGATGTTCTCGCCCGGCCACGCCTCGCCGGTGAAGTCCTTGTCGATGCCGGCCATGATCTTGATCAGCGTCGACTTGCCCGCGCCGTTGGGGCCGACGATGCCGATCTTCGCGCCCTGGTAGAACTGCAGGTTGATGTTGCTGAGCACCGGCTTCTGCGCGCCGGGGAAGGTCTTCGTCATGCTCTTCATGACATATGCGTACTGGGCGGCCATGGTCGTCCTTTGGGCGTATCCGGGAATTCGGGAGTTGCCGCGCAGATAGGGATATTGCGCGGTTCGGGCAAGGAAATTGGCCAGTTGCGATACGCGATGGAACTTGTCGCGAAACTTGGGCAGGATCGGCGGATCGACAGAAGTTGGGGGCTTCGAAATGAACACCATGAAACTGGCTTTCGCCGGCCTTGCCATGACCGCTGCACTGACCGTGGGGGCTGCCGGAGGGCCTGCCGCGGCGCAGGACGACAGGATGTGGCGGCCCGAACCCGCGCCGGAGGCGATCATCTATCGCGATGCCGGCTACAACGGTCCCGCCGTCGCGGTCTCGCGGGCGCAGGCCGACATGAGGCTGGCGTGGACCGTCACCTCGATCCGGGTGCGCAGCGGGCGCTGGGAGCTTTGCGAAAGGCCCGATTTCAAGGGAAGCTGCCGCACCGTGGTCGCGGACAATCCCGTCATCATGCGCGGAGGGCTTCGGATGCAGTCGATGCGCCCGCTCGGCTGGACCGATCCGGGCGCACCCGGCGACAATCCTTCATTGCGGGGCACGGAGTCGGAATTCTACCCGGCCCCTGCGCGAAACGGCCGGCGCGTGCTCGCCTGTCAGGCGGGCAACGCCAACAGCAACTGCGCGGCGCGCACCGCCGACATGTTCTGCCGCACGATGGGCTGGAAGGGCGCGGTGCACCAGACGCTGGAGAAGGTCGGCAACCGCAACTACCTCGCCGATACGCTTTGCGTGCGCAGCGGATACTGACGATCACGAAAAAGGGGCGGCCCGGCCGGACCGCCCTTCGAATTTCCAAGTAGGCCCCGTCAGGCCGACTTGAACACGCCGCAGGCGATGCGTCCGCCCGCATTGCCGGTGGGCTGCGTGGTCTGGTCGTCGGGATCGGCGTGAACGACGAAAGCCGACCCATCGGCATCGAGCAGACCCGCCCAGGTGCCGTCCGACGTGCCGGTCAGCAGGCCGGTGCCGGCGCTGTTCACCGTGATATTGCCGGTGTCGCCCGCGTGCGGGTGCGGCGGGGCGCTCATCGTGCCGTGATTGGTGCCCTTGGGGTTCCAGTGACCGCCCGCGCTGGTGAAATCGGGCGCGGTGCAGGTGCCGGTCGTATGAATATGCGCGCCATGAACGCCCGCAGGCAGGCCTTCGACGGCGACGCGAACCTTCAGGTCGCCGTCGGTGCCGGTGATCGTGGCCAGGCCCACGACCTTGCCAGTGGCGTCGAGCAGCTGTGCCGTGGCGACCGGCAGGCCGAGCGCCGGGGCATCGGCATCGGTGGTCACGCACCCGGCCAAGGCAAGCGGCGCGAGGGGGGCAAAAAGGGCGAGGCGGTTGAGGTTCATCTTGAGTGCGTTCCTTCGTTGGGTTTGCATTGCAGCATATCGACACATGGCCGGGTGGCAAGGCGGCAAGCCACCCAGTGTGTTCTGGATCGGGGCATTTGCCGGCCTCCGGTCAAAGCGAACCTTGCCCGGCAGGGGTCAGCATCGGCCCGTGAAGCGATCCTGGCTTCACGACAATGACGACGGAAGAGCCTTCATGGCCTGAAAGAGGCCGGAAATTCGCGAAATCGCCGTTGGTGCCGAACTCAACTGCTACGCCTGCGCCGAACCGACCGCCTTAACGCTAGCGGGCCGACATGAACATCTTCTCGCTGGGGGCAGGCGCCGGTGGCGGCTTCCCCCAGTAAAACTCGCACGCCCCGGCCTGTCGCCGCGCGCGGGAAAGGGACCCGGCGGCACCAGCCCGCACCCGGGCCAGCATCGCGCTGAGCCGTGGGGGGAAGCGGATGGTTGATCAGGCGCGAAGGGATAGAATTAGCGATATGACGACGCTCCTGCGAACGCCGGACGACATGGAACCTGCCCTGCGCCATCGAGTCCCAGCAGATCCCGGTGAAGGACGCAACGCTGATGGCGCTGTTCGACAGTACGAAGAATCGCCGCGAATGGCATCGGCGGATCGATGACCATGACGGCTACGCCTGATCGCCGGGCCGGACCGATTTCGAGCCTCGGCGGTTGAGGGGGGCATGACCTTGCGCAAACTCTATCCGCCGATCGAACCTTACGCGACCGGCATGCTCGACGTGGGCGACGGGCATGCAATCCGCTGGGAACGCTGCGGCACGCCCGGTGCGAAGCCGGCCGTATTCCTCCACGGCGGGCCGGGGGGCGGGATCTCGCCCGATCAACGCCGCCTGTTCGATCCGGCACGCTACGATCTCCTGCTTTTCGACCAGCGCGGCTGCGGGCTTTCGACACCCCACGCCGGGCTCGACGCGAACACGACGTGGCATTTGGTCGCCGATATCGAGCGTCTGCGAGAAATGGCCGGCCATGAAAAGTGGCTCGTCTTCGGCGGATCGTGGGGCTCGGCGCTGGCGCTCGCTTATGCCGAGGCGCACCCGGACCGAGTGACCGAACTGGTCTTGCGCGGGATTTTCACTGTCCGGGAATCAGAGCTGCACTGGTACTACCAGCACGGCGCATCGGAGATTCACCCCGAAAAATGGGATGAATTCCTCGCGCCCATTCCGGCAGACGAGCGCGACGACCTGCGTGCCGCCTATCGCCGCCGTCTGGTCGGCGAGGACGAAACGGTGAGGCGGGAAGCGGCGCAGGCCTGGTCGAACTGGGAAGGGCGCACCCTGACCCTGCTGCCCGATCCGGACATGAGCGCCGGGTTTGAAGATCCTCGCTTCGCTCTCGCTTTCGCGCGCATCGAGAATCACTACTTCGTCCACCATGGCTGGCTGGAAGACGGCCAGCTGATCCGCGACGCGCACCGCCTGCGGCATATCCCGGCGACGATCGTACAGGGCCGCTATGACATGGCCTGCCCCACACGCACGGCGTGGGACCTGCACAAGGCTTGGCCCGAGGCCGATTTCCACTTGGTGGAAGGTGCGGGCCACGCGTGGCACGAACCGGAGATTCAGCACCTGCTGATCGAGGCGACCGACCGCTACGCCGGTTGACCAGCTCCAGGCCGATCTACCGGCGAAATGAAATGGTCGGGGAGACAGGATTCGAACCTGCGACATCCTGCTCCCAAAGCAGGCGCGCTACCAGACTGCGCTACTCCCCGACCTATCGGGCGGCATTTTCGATACGGTGGTGGGCCCGGCAGGATTCGAACCCGCGACCTAGCCGTTATGAGCGGCCAGCTCTAACCGCTGAGCTACAGGCCCTTGGGCTGCGCGCCTAGCCGGGGGCGGGGCGCTTGGCAAGCGCGCTTCGCGGCTTATGCGGCGACTTCGCTTGCCTCCGCGCCATGGTCCTCGCTGAACGGGAGCGTCAGCACCAGCCGCCCGTCTTCGCGCACGAGGCTTCCGCCCGCCGCACGCGCTTCTGCCGTCAGCAAGCGCAGCGCAAAGCCGCGGCCCAGCAGGCCGACCGCCAGTTCGCCCGTCGCATCCTCGTTCGCCGCGGCACCGTAGAACGCGTCCTCGGCCAGCGTCGCCAGCGCACGGGGGAGGGCGAGCGAAAGCGCGAACGACCCGTCCATCATCGACGTTGTCA
Source organism: uncultured Croceicoccus sp. (assembly GCA_964424995.1). Taxonomy (GTDB): domain Bacteria; phylum Pseudomonadota; class Alphaproteobacteria; order Sphingomonadales; family Sphingomonadaceae; genus Croceicoccus. The sequence goes on along the minus strand of CAYRLC010000104.1, from coordinate 4,285 downwards.
GCGTGATGTGCTCTCCATCGGCTGCCGAGACCGCCACGACGCCGAGCAGGCGCCAGATCATGCGTTCCAAGTCCGCTTCGGCTACCGGGATCGTCACGTCCGGATCGCCCAGATCGGCCATCAGGCGCGCATTGCGCCCGGCCAGAATCGGCCGCGCCTGTTCGACCATGGCCGCCAGCATCGGCCCGATCGCGGTTCGGCCCGCCTCGAGCTTTCGCGTGCCCAGCCGCAGGCGGATCAGCCTGTCGACCTCCTCCAGCCCGGCAAGCAGGGACGCGGTCTCACCCGCAATGCCGGCAGCGAGCGAGCGGTACTGGTGCGGCACCGGGCCGAACAGCTGCTGCTGGATGATCTCGGAAAAGCCCTGCAACGCGTTAATCGGCGTGCGCAGTTCGTGCAGCGCCTGCCGCACCAGGTCCCCGCGCGGATCGCTGCGCTTGCCGGCCATGCGGGTCAGCCTTGCGTGATGGCCGAGGAAACGGCCGACCGGATCGAAATTGGGCGCAGCATCCAGTCGCCATTCGCCCGAAATCGCCGGCGATGCGGCCACTTCTACGCGCCCGCCGCGCACCGCCTGCTGGCGGCGAAGGGCGGTTGCGGTCGCTTCGTCGAGCCGGGCGGCAGCATCGGTACTGGCCGAGAGGAGCAGCCCGGAGAGCATCGGACCGAGATGGCTCGTCGGCCCGATGCGCCCCTCGGGGGAAATGGTACAGTCGATCTCGCTCGGCACCGCCAGTGGCGGCGGGGCGGCTTCCTCGACCTCGGCGACCGGCACCTTGGCATTGCCGAGCACTTCGCGGATCGCCTCGTCGCGGCGTTGCAGGCGGAAACGCTCGATGCGGGCGACGATATCGCCGATGTCGGCAACGGGCTGGCGGGGCGCCTGCGTCGGCGGTTCGGATGGCACCGACCGGGTCGGGACCGGCGCGCTCGGCGTCAGTTCGTCGGTGATCGAGGTGCGGCGCGGGGCGTGGCGCACGATCGGATCGGGGCGGTCTTCGATGGTCCGGGCCCGCCCGGTCGTGCGCGCCTTGCGCACTTCGCTGCTCAGATCCTCGTCCAGCACGCCGACCAGCACCGTCCACCCCGCATCGTCGAGGTCGGCGGCGGCGATGGCAGCACCTGCTACTTCGCTCTCGCCCTCGCAAAGCTGCGCGACCAGCGGCGGCGAGCGGAGACGGATGGCGGGGTCGGCGATGATCGCCGCGCGCTCTTGCGCCGGGATGCGGCGGGCAAGCGCGGAAAGGCGGAGGAACGCTGCGGCAACGAGGGTGCCATCGGCGACCGTTCGGCCGCTGCCCAACAGATCGACCAACTGGCGATACTGCGCACGAAGGCCCTCGTCGCTGTCGGCAGCGACGTCGAGCACGGTGCGCAAGCGATCGTCCAGTGTCATTCTTTCCCCTGCGGAGCATGATCCCGACTGCGTTCGGCACGGTGCCGGCCGAGCCGTCAGCGCGGATTTCGCCCCAGCCAGCAAGTAGCTATTCCTAGCGGTGGGGCAAAGGGACGTAGAGGGCGGCGTTGCAAAGTGAGACAGCAGCGAGAAGGCATGAAAATTGCGGGAAACGGGCATTTTACTGTTCGCAACTTGCGCAAGTTTGTGGCTATGTTGCAAACCTTGACGGGCGCTCGGTGACTCGCGCCGCGGACGAGTTTGGGCAGCATGAATTTCGACGATATCGACCAGCGGCTTCTGGCCGAACTGCAGGCAGAAGGCCGCATCACGAACGTGGAGCTGGCCAGCCGCGTTGGCCTGACCGCCCCGCCATGCCTGCGCCGCGTGCGCGCACTGGAAGAGAGCGGCGCGATCCGCGGCTATCACGCCGAACTGGACGCGGCGACGCTGGGCTTCACCATCACGGTCTATGCTATGGTCAGCCTGAAGAGCCAGGCCGAGGATGCGCTCCGCGCTTTCGAGGAGCATATCGCGACGCTTCCCGCCGTGCGCGAATGCCATATGCTGAACGGCGAGATCGACTTCATCCTGAAGATCGTCAGCAAGGATCTGCAGAGCTTCCAGGAATTCCTGACCAGCCGCCTGACTCCCGCGCCCAACGTAGCGAGCGTCAAGACCTCGCTCGTCATCCGCACGTCCAAGAACGAACCGGGCGTGCCGCTGGACTGAAACCGACCGGCACAGGGCCGGGCATGCTTGGGGGAGCGGGTCGATGAGCGAAATGGACGGTGATGCACCGGGCGGCGGGGGTGGTTTGCCGCCGTGGATCCGCCCTGAAATCCAGCAGCAGATCACGTGGCGCGATGGCGATATCGTCGTTTCGGTTCCGCCCAAGAGCGGCACGACCTGGACGATGAACATCGTCTATCAGCTGCTCACCGGTGGCACCGCCGATTTCCGCGACATCTATGAAGAAGTGCCGTGGATCGAGTTCCTTTCCGGCCCCGACAAGAGCTTCGACAGCGTACTCGACCGGATCGATTCGATGCCCGCTGATCGTCCGCGCGTCTTCAAGTCACACTCCGCCCCGCCGATGCTGCCGTTCAAGGAGGGCGTCAGGTACGTGGTGGTGGCTCGCAATCCGGAGGAGGCGGCGGTTTCGTTCTTTCCGTTTCTCGCCAAACATGCCGAGAGCTGGAATGCGCTGTGGGGCATGCCGCCGGGGGCGCTGAAATGGCCCGATTTTACCTCGTTTTACCAAGCGATGATCGCGCCGGGTCTTCATCGCGGGGCGTTCTTCGACTTCATGAACTCGTGGTGGGCCTATCGTGATCGAGCCAACGTACTCTTACTGCACTATTCCGAGATGAAAGCCGATCACGAGGGCTCGATCCGCAGGATCGCCAATTTTCTCGGCATCGAACACAATGAGGAGGCATGGGCGCGCATCCTCGAATATACCTCGTTCGGTTGGATGAAGGCGCACGAGGACAAGTTCGAGGCGATGACTGCAGGCGACCTGCCCATCCTCGAGCCAGGGGCCACGGTGCGCAAGGGCGAAGCCGGCGCCGCCGAGCGCGATGGCATGACAGCCGAACTGTCCGCCGACCTTCGCGGCGTTGGCGAACAGAGGTGTCCGCCGGACGTGCTGGACTGGCTCTATGCCGGGGGTAGAGTGGCCTGATGTCGCGGCGGGTCAGTCGGCCAGCAAGGCCCTGACCCGCGTCCAGTCGGCACGCACCATGCGCCAGCCTGCGCGGCCGAGCAGGCCAGACAAAGGCGGTCGGCGTGTCATGATCTGCGCCACTTCGTCCGCCGACCACGGCTGCCATTCCCCGGCGAGGGCGATCAGGTTGCCGGCAAAAGCAGGGGCAACGTCGCGTCGCAGGATCTGTTCGAGTTCCGCCACGGACAGCCCGGTCGCGCGCAGTCCGCCGGCGATCCAGCGAATGTCGTGATTATTATACCAGGTATCGAGGAACAGGTTGGCCAGCACTGTCTGCGCTGCCAGCCGGGGCGAGACGGGGGGCGAAGCAGCGGGCGGATCGATAGCAGCCCCATCCGCGCCCGCATCGCTCACCGGCTCAGTCCTCGCGCTTCTCCAGCCATTCCTCCAGCCATTTGATCGTGTAGTCGCCGTTGAGGAATTCGGGGTCGCGGATCAGCTGCTGGTGCAGCGGGATCGAGGTCTGGATGCCTTCGACCACCATTTCTTCCAGCGCGCGCTTCAGCCGCATGATGCAACCCTCGCGCGTGCGGCCATAGACGATGAGTTTGGCGATCATCGAATCGTAGTACGGCGGCACCTTGTACCCGGCGTAGAGGCCGGAATCGACGCGGACGTGCATGCCGCCCGCCGCGTGATAGTTCTTCACGAGGCCGGGTGAGGGCGCGAAGGTGAAGGGGTTCTCGGCGTTGATCCGGCATTCGATCGCGTGCCCTGCGAAGCGCAGTTCGTCCTGCGTTACCGACAGCGGCTTGCCCTCGGCAATGCGGATCTGTTCGCGCACCAGGTCAACGCCGGTGATCGCCTCGGTCACCGGGTGTTCGACCTGCAGGCGGGTGTTCATCTCGATGAAGTAGAACTCGCCGTTTTCCCAGAGAAACTCGATCGTGCCTGCGCCGCGATAGCCCATTGCGGCCATGGCATCGGCGCAGACCTTGCCCATGCGGGCGCGCTCTTCAGCGCTGATGACGGGCGAGGGTGCTTCCTCCAGCACCTTCTGGTGGCGACGCTGGAGCGAGCAGTCGCGCTCGCCGAGATGGATCGCCTGGCCGTTTCCGTCGCCGAAGATCTGGAACTCGATGTGCCGCGGATTGCCGAGGTATTTCTCGATATAGACGGTGTCGTCGCCAAAGGCAGCCTTGGCTTCGCTTTTCGCCTGG
>CAYRLC010000103.1:0-8595 GCA_964424995.1 uncultured Croceicoccus sp. | reverse complement strand
AATCACATTCTCATCCTGATTGACGCGCAATCCTCATCCTGTTTGTCGCGCTACACCGCTGGGATACCGGGTCGACAATCGCAAGCTGATCGTTGTTCCGGAAGAGGCCGGGACCGTCCTGAACATCATGCAACGGTATCTGGCTTGTGACACTGTTACTGACCTACTCTTGGAGATGACGCAAGACGGCATCGTGACCGCAAAACGCCGCCAGCGCGATGGCACCATCCGGGGCGGTGTACCTTTCCGTCGGGGCGGCCTCATCAGCATGCTGTCGAACCGCATCTACATCGGCGAGATCGTCCACAAGGGAGCCAGCTATCCCGGCGAACATGAGGCTATCATCGATCGGGACCTGTTCGATCAAGTCCAGGTGAAGCTTACATGCCAGCCTAGGCCTCGGGTCCAGTCCGGGCGTCATCGTGTTGTCAGCGTGCTGGCCGGCATGCTCGCCGATGATACCGGCAAGCCGATGGTGCCAACGCATACCCGTAATCATGGCAGGCGGTACCGCTACTACGTAACCAGGCCAAGCGAGGTCGGATCCGGGCTCGCGACGCGTCTGCCCGCTCCGGAACTCGAAGAAGCTGTGCGCGTCGCCTCGGCTGGCTTCCTGTCGGATAGCGTCCAGCTTCGAGAGCTGGTTCCCGATCTTCCCACTCATCAACTTTCTGCGTTAATCAACCATGCGAACCAACTCAGCGAACGAATGACCGAAGCATCGCCCTCCGAGATGCAGGAAGTGCTGAAAGCGTTGAAGTTGACCGCGACGGTACATCGAGACGGCGTCAGCGCCTCGTTCTGCCAATCAGCGTTGCTTCAAGGTGCGAAGATCGACGCTGACGACGGACATCGCCTACCGATCGAGATCCCATGCGCCCTAGAGACCTATGGTCACGAACAACGCCTGCGTCTCGATCCGCTGCGTTCTGATCAAGCCAGACCCGACGATCAACTTCTCGACCTCCTGGCTCGCGCCTTCAGCGCCCGCGATCAGCTTCTGACGATGGATGAAGTCCAGGTTTCGTCCACCTCTGCCACCGAGATCCGGCACCTTCGACGCATCGCGCGGATCAGTTATCTCGATCCTGCAATCATCAGGTCCATCCTCGATGGTACCCAGCCTCGCGACCTTACCTCGCGCAAGCTCTGGCGGATCGGCACCCTGCCTATCGCCTGGCACGAGCAGAAGCTCGCGCTGGGCTGCTCCGCAAACTGACATCCACCATTCCAAAGCGCGGTCACCAAAACGGCCACCTGAGAACAAGACCATATTCTCAGCAGAACAGCGCGGTCGGCGCGTCTCTTGACCACGCTACAGCGCAAACCATCAGCGCAAAGCGCCGGAAACGCGGGGATATTCTGGGACGGTGGTCGAGGCGTCTCTCGACGCCTCGATACCCAAGACCGGATGGTGGAGCCGAGGGGAATCGAACCCCTGACCTCGTCATTGCGAACGACGCGCTCTCCCAACTGAGCTACGGCCCCGTTCCATCCTGTGCCCGACACGGCGGGCAGGGCGCGCAATTAGCAGTCGGCGCGCCCGAGTCAAAGGGTAAAATCGCAAACCTCTGCCGGAAGCGTCACGACCCCGCCGGCACCCCTCCACCCGCAGCCGTCGTGGCCGCAGGAGGCGTGACCGTGCCCGTCACGGCCGGGTTCACGACCGGTGCCGTCACCGGCGCGCCGGGGCCGTAAGGAACGTCGGCGGCGGGGGCGAGCGGGTTCGCGGTGGGGCGGCGATAGGGCACGCCGTAGGTCGCCAGATAGCTCGCGTCCCAGGCGCTCGCGGCGACGCGGTAGGCCTCGTACTCGGTGAAGAAGCCGAGGAACACGGTTTCCAGCTGCGGCAGCAGGGTCGCCGCCGCGACGTCCAGCCCGCCCGCGGGCACGGTCGCCAGCGCGGTGCTGACGTTATACGCCGCCTCGCAGAAGCGCGGCAGGACCGGCGGCATCGCGAAATAGTTGTAGACCTGCGTCATGTAGCGGTCGCGCACGTCCTTGTAGCCCGGGCCGTATTTCTGCCGGAACTCGCTGTCGAGCGCGCGGTTGGTCGCCGACAATTCGCGGGTGTGCGCCTTCAGGAACGCGCCGTAGCGTTCGGCCATGACCATGTGGGTTGCCGACTGGCAGTTGAGCGCGGCGACGTTGTAGGCCGAACGCAGGTTCCAGACCGTCTGCGCCGACGTCAGCCCCGCATTCACCGTCTGGCGCACGCCCAGCGCATTGACCTGCGGCACGAGGAGGTTTTCCTGCGCGTAACCCGGCGCCACCGGGCGCGCGGGAAAGGCGGCGACGACCGGCGCGGGCGGCGGCGGCGGCGGGGCGGGCGGGGGTGGCGGGGTGCAACCCGCCAGCGTCGCGATGCCCGCCACGGCACAGGTCTGTACGATCTTCACGATTTTGGACGCCACCGAACCGGCCCTCTTTCCCAATGTACCAAGCACTGCTTTCCGGTCTTCATGCCTGATCGCGGCTTGCGGCAGGATTAAGACCGGGACGAATGCGAACCGAAACCATGCCCTCCCCCGCCGCGGGGCGCACCCGCAGGCTCGCGTCCGTCCACAGGCAAAACGTCCGGTCCGGGGATTTGCGCGATGAATTAATGCCATGACGTGATCGACGATGCGACCGGACGGGACGCCAGACGCACGAACGCCCGGCGCGGGCGAACCGGCCGGGCGTCGATGTGGCCGCCGAACGGGCGGCGGCCATCAGTCGCCAGAGGTCAGTCGTCAGCGATCAGCGACGCTCACCCATGAACTGCAGCAGGAACTGGAACATGTTGATGAAGTCCAGGTACAGCGTGAGCGCACCCAGGATCACCGCCTTGCCCATGAAGTCCGTACCGGCGAGGTGGAAGTACTGAGCCTTCAGACGCTGCGTGTCATAGGCGGTCAGGCCCGCGAAGATCAGCACGCCGAGGAAGCTCACCGCCCAGCCGAGCGCGGCGCTCTGCAGGAAGATGTTGATGACCGACGCGATCAGCAGGCCGATCACGCCCATGATCAGGAAGCTGCCGAAGCCCGACAGGTCCTTCTTGGTCGTGTAGCCGAACAGCGACAGGCCCGCGAAGGCACCCGCCGCCGCGAAGAACGTCGCCGCGATCGACGCTCCGGTATAGACGAGGAAGATGGTCGACAGGCTCATGCCCATCAGCACCGCAAAGCCCCAGAACAGCGCCTTCAGCGTGCCTTCGGAGAAGCGGTTGGCGCCAAAGCTCATCGCGAAGACGATCGCGAGCGGCGCGAAGATGATCACGAACATGGCGGGCGACGTGATGATCGCCTGGCCGAACGCGGTGCTGGCCATGACCAGCGCGACCACGCCCGAGAGCAGCACGCCCGAGGCCATGTAGTTGTAGATCGACAGCATGTACTTGCGCAGGCCTGCATCGTAGCCGGCCCGCGTGCTCGGCACGCTAGGGTTAAGGCCCGGAGCAGCGCCGAAGCCGCCACGCGCTTCGGCGCGAGTGGGCTGGGGGTCGTTCCAGTTTGCCATGAGTTCAAAAGCTCCTTCGATGGCCCTCAGGAATGCGGGGCCGTCTCGGGCAATATCGCAATGCCGGGCCCCGATTACAAGGGAAACCGGACAAAACCGCAAACCGGTGCAAACTACTCATCGCAAAGGAAAACAACGCGTTAAGCATTGTCGCGGGACGTATCAGTGGCCCTCTCAGGCGCCCTTCCGCGCCTCTGCCGACATTTCGGCACTCCGTGCCGCCGCATCGCGCAGGGTATCGGTCATCAGCGCAAGCAGCCGCCCGTCCGCGTCCAGCGTGTCGAGCCCGGCCTGCGTCACCCCCCCCGGCGATGCCACCCGGCGCGCCAGTTCCGCCGGATCGTGCTCGCTCGCCGCCGCCAGCGCGGTCGCGCCATCGACCGTGGCCAGTGCCAGCCGCTGTGCCTGTTCGGCAGGCAGGCCCAGCGCCGTCGCCGCCGCGCCCAGTGCGTCGATCACGCGGTAGACGAAGGCTGGGCCCGATCCCGCCAGCGCAGTCACGAGGTCGAAACGATCCTCGCCGATCCATTCGCCCTGCCCCAGCGGCGCGATCAGCGCATCGACCATCGCGATCTGAGCCGCCGACAGCCCCTCGCCCGCCAGCGCCACCGGCGACTTGCCGAGCGCCGCCGCAAGGTTCGGCATGACCCTGACCGCCGCGCCCACGCGCGGGAAACGCTGCACCAATGTCGCCAGCTCGACCCCGGCCAGCAGCGACAGCAGCACCGCTCCGGGCGCCATCACGGGCTCGATCGCCGGGGCGGCAGCGGCAAGGCCCTGCGGCTTGATCGCCAGCAAGACCGCGTCGAAGGCCTCGTCCGCGCCCAGATCGCCGATATCGCGCAACAGACGCACGCCGTCGGGCGCTCGTTCCACATAGGGATCGACCACGGTGAAGCCCGCCGCCACCATGCCGCCGCGCAGCCAGCCGGCCAGCATCGCGCCGCCCATGTTGCCGCAGCCGATCAGCAGCATCCGCGAAGGCAGCGCCATCACGCCTCTCCCGCCGCGTCGATCAGCGCGCCGGCCAGCGCCTCTGCCGGGGTGCGTCCGCCCCACATCACGAACTGGAACGCGGGGTAGAACCGGTCGCATTCCTCGACCGCGTGTTCCACCGCCATCTGTGCCTGGCTGATCGAGAGCAGCCCATCGTCGCCCAGCATCAGGCCGTGGCGGTAGAGCAGCACCGAACCCGACGACCACAAGTCGAAGTGCCCCAGCCAGAGCTGTTCGTTGACAAGGCTCATCAGCTCGAACATCTGCGCGCGCTTGTCGTCGCTGACCCGCACTTCGGGAAGGCATAGGAGCTGCAGCACGTTGTCCTCGCGCCGCCAGATCGCGCGCAGCTGGTACTTGGCCCAGGCGCCCTGCACCTCGCCCGAAACCTCGTCCTCGCCGATCAGTTCGTAGGGCCAGCCGCGCGCCTCGAACAGCGCCACCAGCATGTCGACCGGTGCGGCATCGTCGTCGCGTTCCTCGTGACTGTCCGTTCTCATGCCCGCCTGTCCGTCGTTCTTGTCATGGGTCCGATACCTTCATGAATCGGCGGGCGCACTTTGGCGAGGGTGGCTTGCGCTAAGCGCCGGGCATAACTCGACAGGCTTGTTCATGGCTTGTGGACAAGCCCGCTATGCGCAGGGGAGAGGGCGTGGATCGCTGGCCCGCCAAGATCGCGGGTGATGCCCGGTTCAGCGCCGCTTGCGCCGCGCCGCATCGTCCTCGGCGGGGGCAGCGGATCGAGCCGCGATGGCGGACAAATCCGGGAAGATTCCGAGGTTTGCCGCAGCCGCCTGCTGCGCCCGGGTCAGCTTCGGCATGGCGGCGAGGTAGGGGGCGATCTCGTTCGCCAGGGCCTCGGGCAGGGTCTGCGCCAGCACCTTGCGCGCCTCCGCCGTCTTGCCGTCGATGGCCAGCATGAAGGCGTGGGTGCGCCACGCGGCCCGGTCCTGCACGTTGAGCAGGGGTTGCAGCATCGCGTTGCCCGTGGCCGCATCGCCGCTGATCGCGAGCGACAGGGCATAGCGGCGCAAGGTTTCGTCGTCGGGCGACTGCCGGTGGGCGAGCGCGTAGTAGTACTGGGCCGAAGGCTGGTCGCCTATGAGGTCGTAACCGAGCGCCCGGTCGGCAGCGAAAACGGTTTCGGGCACCCGCTTCTGATCGGCCAGCGCGAAGAGCCGCAGCCCTTCCTGCGCGCGGCCCCGGTGGATCTCGATCGCCCCGCGCGCCGCCGTGATGACGGCGTCGCCGGGGTCGAGCTGCTGCGCCCTGACGGCATAGGCCGCGGCCATGTCGATCATGCCCAGCCGCATCGCCGCCTGCACCGCATCGCGCAGCGCCGCGACATCGCCGGGATTGCGGGTCAACCGGCTGCGCGCCTCTTCCAGCGCGCGCTCGTTGGCGCCGGGAGGGGTGCGGAGCGCCTGCGCCTCGGCCGGTGTAGCCACCGCGCCCGCCAGCCACACAAGCGAAAGCGCCGCCGCGAGCCGGGCGGAAAGGCCCGGGCCGCGACGGCGCCCGGTATTCAGTGCAGGACTGTCAGCGATTGTGACGCCCAAGGAAGCGCGGAATGTTGAGCGCCGCCCCGTCGTCGTCATCGTCGTGCCGGTTGTCTTCCGGCGCGGGCTGACGGGACAGGCTGGTCATGCGCTCGAACAGCGTGCTGCCGCCCGACGGCGCACGCGGCTGCGGGGCAGCAGCGGGCTGGGAGGCAGCGGCTGGCTGGGCGACCGGCGGTTCGGGCAGGTCGTTGGCACCGGGCGCCAGCGTCGGCTGCCAGGATGCGACCGGACGCGCCTGCGGCGCGGCTTCGAAATCGTTGCCGAGCAGCAGTTCGTCCCCTCGCGAGGGCGCTTCGGGCGCGATCTCGTCGGCAAGGTCGAGCGACAGGTCGAACGGCTCGTCGGCGGGCTCGGTCGCACCGTTGAACGAGGGGTTCGCCTGCGGCACGGCGCCGTAACCCTGCGGCACGCGCGGCGCTTCGGCAGCGGGTGCCTGGATCGGAGCCGGAGCCTGCGCCGGGGCGGCAGGGGCCATGCCTGGACGCATCGGCGCGCGGCCCGAACCCATCGAGAAGCCCTGCGACACGGGCGCGGCCTGAACGCTCTCGGCGCTCTGGTCGATGCCGGTGGCGACGACCGAGACGCGGATCTTGCCGGCAAGGTCCGGATTGAAGGCCGAACCCCAGATGATGTTGGCGTCGGGGTCGACCAGTTCGCGGATGTGGTTCGCGGCCTCGTCCACTTCCATCAGGCGCATGTCCTCTCCGCCGATGATCGAGACGATGACGCCCTTGGCGCCCGCCATCGACACGCCGTCGAGCAGCGGGTTGGCGATCGCCTTCTCCGCCGCTTCGAGCGCGCGGTTGTCGCCCTCCGCCTCGCCGGTGCCCATCATCGCCTTGCCCATCTCGCCCATGACCGAACGCACGTCGGCAAAGTCGAGGTTGATGAGGCCGGGCATGACCATCAGGTCGGTGATCGAGCGGACGCCCTGCTGCAGCACTTCGTCGGCGAGCGCGAAGGCTTCCTTGAAAGTGGTGTCGGGGCTGGCGACCAGGAACAGGTTCTGGTTCGGAATGACGATCAGGGTGTCGACGTGCTTCTGCAGCTCCTCGATCCCCGCTTCGGCGCTGCGCATGCGGCGCGAGCCTTCGAACATGAAGGGCTTGGTCACGACGCCGACGGTCAGCACGCCCTTTTCGCGCGCCGCCTTGGCGATGACCGGGGCCGCGCCGGTGCCGGTGCCGCCGCCCATGCCGGCAGCGATGAAGCACATGTGCACGCCATCGAGCATGCGGTCGATCTCGTGCAGCGTTTCCTCAGCCGCCGCACGGCCCACTTCGGGTCGCGAACCGGCGCCGAGGCCCTGCGTGATCTCGGGCCCGAGCTGGATGCGATCTTCGGCGATCGAGTTGTTGAGCGCCTGCGCGTCGGTGTTCGACACGACGAAATCCACGCCCTCGATCTCGGCGCGGATCATGTTGGCGATGGCGTTGCCCCCGGCCCCGCCGACACCGATCACGGTGATGCGCGGGCGCAGTTCCTCGACTGCCGGTGGACCGATATTGATGCTCATGAACGTCTCCGGAAAATCGCTGCGTCCAGCGTGCCCCTACTTTAACCACTTTGTGCCACAGAACGAATCGGCGGAGCAAAGGCTTTGCGGCGCTTGTGCACACCTGTCGTCGGGTTTTGGCCTCGTTGCACCGCCATCCGGACTTGACCTGCCACGCTTATGCCGAACGCGATGCCGGATGCGCGCTGCACGAGGAATGAATGTGCGGGGATTGTCGCGCCGTTACGGGCGCCAGCGTTTCCTTCGCCACCCACGTTCCTTATGAGGACATGATCCTTTCGATCGAGGGATAGGTCGCCCCCGGCAACATGGTTACGACCGGCTCAGCGCGTCGGCCATATCGATGATCATCGGCAAGCGGGTGCGGGTCGCGCTCACTCGCATCCCGCCCAACGGGTCGCGGCGCATCCTTGTTAACGTATCGGCTCTTGCACCGGGCGAAGTTCGCCTCCTCCGCGTCTGTGCCGAACTCGCCCAAGCCGAAGGGACGCTCCATGCGCGCATTTGCTCGGCGCTCACCGCTCGCCGCGTCGCTCGCGCTTCTTGAGATCTGCGGCGCGACCCCGGCGCTGGCCGGCAACCAGTGCGCCTGCCTGCCGCCTGCGCCCAACGGCCCGGGGGACAAGTATCCGATCGAGACGCCCGACGGCACACGATGCCGCCAATCGATCAATCCGGACGGCGCCTGTCTCGATTTCGGGGCCAGCGGATATGCTGGCAAGCCTTCGGAGCCTGGCCAAGTCGCGATCATCTCCGACCAGCGTGACCAGAAAGGGCTGGTCTACCTGCGCGTGACGATGCCGCTGGGGCGCAAACCGAACCGTCTCGACTGCTCGCGGCTGTACGAGATGGAAATCGCGCGCCTGCAACGCGAACTGGAACAGGCCCGGATCGCAGCGGAGTAGCCGCGTCAGAAATACTCGCGGATTGCGCGCATGACCCGGTTGGCGAGCTTCATCTGGCCGAAGCGGCTCGTCGCCTGCCACGCCGAACCGTGGGTGCGGATGTCGATGGGATCGG
>CAYRLC010000102.1:0-8639 GCA_964424995.1 uncultured Croceicoccus sp. | reverse complement strand
CTTGGGATCGGAGATGTTGACCCGGCGCACGGCGACAGTGACGATTTCCGCGCCGCTCGCCTCTACCGCGGCGGCGTTCTGGGCGAAGTCCTTGTACTTGCCGGTGCCGACGATCAGCCGCGAGCGGAAGGTCCGGCCCGCGACGGTCCAGGTATCGTCCTGCGCCGCGTTCACGTCGCCACCTCCCACGAAATGCACGATCTCCAGCACGTCGCCGTCGCCCAGCCCCACCGTCTCCAGCGTCGAGCGGGGGACGATGTCGCCATTGCGTTCCACCGCGACCTTGGCCGGATCGAGTTCGAGCAGGCGCGCAAGGTCGGCAATGCTGCTGCCGGCGGGCGCGCGGCGGGTTTCGCCGTTGACGGTAAGGGAGATCTGTTCAGCCATGCGGGCGGACATAGCCGCTTCGCGCCCCGGTTCAAGGCCGCGTTCGGACCGTCCGGCCTGTGACAGGTGCTAGAACGCGTGAAACCGCAGGTTCAGCAGATGCGCCGCCGCGACGCAGACCACGCCGGCGGTGGTGAGAATGGCCTCGCTCGCCCCGTGCGGTCCGTAAAGCGCCAGCGCCATCAGGATCAGCCCGAAGCCGCCCAGCACCAGCGGCCCCAGCCGCCCGTGGCGCAGGACCCCCGCGCCGATGGTCAGCGCGCCGATCAGGATGGCCAGCGCCAGCCCGACCTCGTGGATCGCGGGCGACAGCAGCCATTCGCCGCCCAGCCCGAGCAGGCCGACCAGCAGGATCGATCCGACACAGTGCACCGCGCAGAGCCCCGACAGGGCAATGCCCAGCCGGTCCAGCTTGAGACGAGTCATGGCGGAAGGGCGCTCCATGCAGGTGCAGATATGTAACATTATATCATCTGGCAAGGGCAAGGTTGCGACTCCCCTTGCGCTTTGCGACGAACGGCAGCAGAGGCGAGGGCTGTCATGACTACGGCAACGATCCTCTCGCACGGCGCCGCGCGCCACGGTGCGGAACGGCCCATCGCTCTTTCCCGCTGGCTTTTGCTCGTCGCGGCGATGGTCATCCTGATGATCGGCGTGGGTGGCATTACCCGCCTTACCGAATCGGGTCTGTCGATCACCGAATGGAAGCCGGTCACCGGCGCGCTTCCCCCGATAAGCGACGCGCAGTGGCAGGCCGAGTTCGACGCCTACAAGCAGATCCCCGAATATATCGAGGTGAACGGCCCGGCCGGGATGACGCTGGCCGACTACAAGTTCATCTATTTCTGGGAATGGTTCCATCGCCTGCTGGGACGGCTGATCGGGCTGGCCTTCGCGCTGCCGCTCGCGTGGTTCTGGGTGCGTCGGGCGATCCCGGCGGGGTACAAGCCGCGGCTGCTGGCGCTGCTGGCGCTCGGCGGGCTGCAGGGCGTGTTCGGCTGGCTGATGGTGCGGTCGGGCACGGGGCCCGATGCGATGCCGGCGATGCGGACCGACGTGTCGCACTACTGGCTGTCGATCCACCTGATGACCGCGCTGCTGACGCTGGGCGGGCTGGTCTGGACCGCGCTCGACCTGCGCAATCGCGCGATCGGCCAGCCGACGGCGGGGTTGAGGCGGTTCACCGTGGGCGTGCTGGCGATCGTCGCGGTGCAACTGCTTTATGGCGCGTGGATGGCGGGTCTCAACGCGGGATATGTCGCGGGCGGAGGCTGGTTCCAGTCGTGGCCGCTGATGCAGGGCGCGCTCTTCCCCGACGGGATCGACTGGTCGCAGGGGCCGCTCCACGCCTTTACGGCAGATCCGTTCCTCGTCCATTTCATCCATCGCTGGTGGGCATGGGTCGCGGTGGCGGCGCTGGTCGTCATGGCGCGGCGGTTGCGGGCGAAGGACCGGATCGTCTCGGTCGCGATCCACATCGCCTTCGGCACGCAGATCCTGCTCGGCATCGGTACGATCTGGACGCAGATGGCGCTCTGGGTCGCGGTGGCGCATCAGGTCGTCGGCGCGCTCGTGCTGGTCTCTACGGTCTGGGGCGCGCATACGCTCGGCTATCGGGATCGGATGCCCGGCAGCGTGATGCGCTGACATGAGCGGCCCGGCGCTGATCTGGACCACCTTCGCGGACGAGGCGAGCGCCGCCGCCGTGGCCGACATGCTGCTGGACGAAGGCCTGGTCGCCTGCTGCAACACGATGCCGGTGCAGTCGCGCTACGTCTGGAACGGGGAGCGGGGCGCAGGCACGGAAGTCGCGGCACTGTTCAAGACCCGGGCCGACCTGCTGCCCCGCGCGGTCGAGCGGCTG
The DNA here is from genome assembly GCA_964424995.1 of uncultured Croceicoccus sp. Classification (GTDB taxonomy): domain Bacteria; phylum Pseudomonadota; class Alphaproteobacteria; order Sphingomonadales; family Sphingomonadaceae; genus Croceicoccus. The sequence goes on along the minus strand of CAYRLC010000102.1, from coordinate 6,388 downwards.
GAGGCGTTGCACCCTTACGATACGCCCGCGATCACCGGCTGGGTCTGCGACGCGGCGGGGCGCGGCACGCTCGGCTGGCTGGAAGGGATGGGGCCGACGGGACCGCACGCGATCTGACGGTCCGCCAAACACGGTATTATTTTACCGCGCCGGAAACGCCCGGTATTGCTTGACTTGCGCAGGCCTTGCGGACAAAAGCGCGCCACTTCGCCTCGGGGCTTCCGGGGCGATTCTCGCATCTAACGTAAGGAACTGATGGCCATGAAGGCGCTCAGCACCCAGACCCGGTCGATCAAGCCGGCCGAGGTCGAAAAGAAGTGGCACCTGATCGATGCCGACGGCCTCGTCGTGGGTCGCCTGGCGGTGATCATCGCCAACCACCTGCGCGGCAAGCACAAGCCGAGCTTCACCCCGCACGTCGATTGCGGCGACCACGTCGTCGTCATCAACGCCGACAAGGTGAAGTTCACCGGCAACAAGCTGCAGGACAAGCGCTACTACAAGCACACCGGTTATGCCGGCGGCATCAAGGAAACCAGCCCGGCCAAGGTGCTCGGCGGTCGTTTCCCCGAGCGCGTGCTTGAAAAGGCGGTCGAGCGCATGGTTCCGCGCGGCCCGCTGGGTCGCCAGCAGATGAAGGCGCTGCACCTCTACGCCGGCACCGAGCACCCGCATGACGGCCAGAAGCCCGAAGTGCTCGACGTTGCTGCCCGCAATCGCAAGAACAAGGTTGGTGCATGATGGCCGACGAAACGAACACTGCTGAAACCGGCACCCTCGCCGATCTCGCCAACCTCACCGAAGGCACCGACATCGCCAGCAACGAGGTGAAGGCTCCGACCATGCCGCTGCGCGAGCAGCAGCTGGACAAGCAGGGCCGCGCCTATGCGACCGGCCGCCGCAAGGACGCCGTCGCCCGCGTGTGGATCAAGCCCGGTTCGGGCAAGGTCACTGTCAACGGCCGCGACCAGGAAGTCTACTTCGCACGTCCGACGCTGCGTCTCGTTATCGACCAGCCTTTCGCCATCACCGATCGCCAGGGCCAGTACGACGTCGTCGCCACCGTCAAGGGCGGCGGGCTTTCGGGTCAGGCAGGGGCCGTCAAGCACGGCATCGCCCAGGCCCTGTCGAAGTTCGAACCGGCCCTTCGCGGCACGGTCAAGGCCGCCGGCTTCCTCACCCGCGACAGCCGCGTGGTCGAGCGCAAGAAGTACGGCCGCGCCAAGGCCCGTCGTTCGTTCCAGTTCAGCAAGCGCTGATCGGAACACGACCGGCAACGGCGTCTTCCGTTCACCCGGAACACGAAAGGGCGGTCCTGCGGGGCCGCCCTTTTTCGTCGGCCGTTGCACCTCTTTGCATCCGAGCGGGTCGGGCCGACCGGGTTAGGTGCCTTTACTTGGCAATCGTCTGATGGTCCCCTCTCCGCATCCAAACGACGGGGGGGACGTCCGATGGCCATCGCGGCCAGCCTATCGCTTCTTTCCGGCACCGCTGCCCATGGCGAAAAGGCCCAGCAGCTCACCACGCTCAACGGCCTCGAAGCCGGTGGCGCCGAAAGTGCACTCGCCTCGCGAGGCTTCAAGTACATCGACGGCACTTCGAACTCGATGGGCTATACTTACAGCAACTGGTGGAAGTCCGCCGATCGCACTTGCGTCACGGTAGAGGCGCACCGCGGCAGAGTGAAATCGATCGTCGATGCGCCGGCGCAGGATTGCGGCCATACCGACAAGGGCAGCGGCAATGCGGCGGCAGCGGTCGGCGTCGTGGCGGGCGCGGCGATCCTGGGTGCGCTGCTGAGCCACAAATCCAGTCACCATGACGACGGCAACCAGCTGAGCGATCAGGCGGCGGAAAGCCAGTACGAGCGCGGCTATACCGACGGCCTGCACAACGCGTCCTACCACAACTACGACAAGTCCGACGCCTACTCGAGCGGGTACACTGCGGGCGTGGACGAACGGGAAGCCAATCTCAACCATCACATGCGCCGCGGCGGCTATGCCCCGGCCGCTGCCTTCGCAGATCTGCAGGGTGCCCGCGCGGCGGGCGCGATGGACGAATTGACTCGCCGCGGCTTCGTGCAGGTCGACAACTTCGTATCGGGCACTGCCCGCTATTCGATCCAGTGGCGCGCTGCATCGAAGCAGCGTCTGCAGGTCATCATCGTCGACGGGCATATCGAGGATATCCGCGATATCGAAACGAACCCGGGGTGCCGCTGATGCGCGGCGCATGGCTGGCCGGCGTTGCGGCTCTCGTGCTGTCGGCATGCGGCAGCGCCGAGGAACCGGCGGCACCTGCCGCGACCGATACGATGGCGGCGGGGGAGGCTGACGGCTTCACCTTCCCGGCCAGCGTCGCGGCCTTCGGCGACGGCTATCCCAAGGCGGGCGATGCCTGCAGCCGATTGGGCGAAGGCCCGGCGACCGCGAACTACCTCGACGACAGCGCCATCCTGGTCGGCTGCCCCACCGCGGCGCAGGCCGAGGCACTGGGCGGCAAGATCGTCGGCACGGTCGATGGCGTGACGCTGGTCTCGATGCCGATGGGCGATGCCAATGCCGGCATGGCAGCCGGCAGCGGGGATGCTCTCGTCGCCGGCACCGACTACAACGCGACGACCGAACTGCCCTGCGGCTTCGACGGCACGGCACCCACCGGAAGCTGCCCCGCAGGGATCAAGCGCAACTGGGGTGAGCAGGGCAATGCGCTGGTCGAAGTGACCAGGCCCGATGGCCGCAAGCGCGCGCTGTTCTTCACCGGCACCACCCCCACCGGCGCGGACAGCGCGCAGTCGGACAGTTCGGCCGGTTGGGATTTCAAGACGAAGCGGGACGGCGACCGCGTGACCATCACCTTCGGGCCCGAGACCTATGTCGTCGTCGATGCGCTGATCGAAGGGGGCTGACCGCAACCGCCCGCGCCGGGAGCCACCCTTCGCCCGGCGCGTTGTGAACGCATGGACGACGCCTTCTTCGGCCTTGCGGGCTATCACATCCTTCTGGTCGGCTGCGGACTGGTCATCGTCGCGGCCTACTGGTTGCCGCAATTCCTTGCCAAGCGGGAGCCTTCGGCTTCGGGCCTGTTGATGCTGGGCGGGCTCGCCGTCTTCGGCCTGATGCCCGGGATGCCGCAGGCACTCGATCCGGTGGATCGGCCCGCGGTCTGGGAACTGGCTTCCGAATTCGCGGTCATCATCGCGCTCTTCGGCACCGGCATCCGCATCGATCGGATCCTGGGCATGCGGCTATGGACACCGACGATCCGGCTGCTGCTCGTCGCCATGCCGCTCTGCATCGTGTTCGTCACCTTTGCCGGAACGCTGGCCGGGATGACGGTGGCGGGCGCGGTGCTGCTGGCCGCGGTCCTTGCTCCGACCGATCCGGTGCTGGCCGGCGACGTCCAGGTCGGCGCCCCGCTCGAAGGCGGGGAACACCCGGTCCGCTTCGCATTGACAACGGAAGCGGGGCTCAACGACGGGCTGGCCTTTCCCTTCGTCTACCTCGCGATCTTCATGGCCGCATCGGGCGGCATCGGCGGGTGGATCGGGGAATGGATCGGGCTCTACCTCGTCTACAAGATCGTGGTCGGCCTCCTCTGCGGCCTGGCCGCCGGGTGGGTCCTTGGCAAGCTGCTGTTCGTCTTTCCGCGCGGCAATCCGCTGGCGGAAGGGGGCACAGGCGTCATCGCGCTGGCGGGCGTTCTGCTCACCTACGGCCTTACCGAGCTGATCGAAGGCTACGGCTTCATCGCCGCATTCGTCATGGGCGCGACCTTGCGGCGCATCGAATCGGATCACGAGTACCATGGCCGGCTGCACGGCTTTTCCGAGGCGCTCGAGCATGCCGTTACCGCGATCCTGCTGGTCATGCTGGGCGGCGCGATCCCGGCGCTGGTGCCCTATTTCGACTGGCCGCACGCGCTGATCGGCGTCGCGCTCGTCTTCCTGATCCGCCCTCTGTCGGGCCTCGTCGCGCTGATCGGGACCGATCTCGGCTGGCGGCAGCGGGGCGTGATCGCCTTCTTCGGCGTGCGCGGGCTGGGGTCGATCTACTACCTCGCCTACGCGGGCGGGCAGATCGAGCTGGTCAATGAAGGGACACTGTGGGCGACGGTCGTCTTCACCATCCTGCTGTCGACGCTCGTCCACGGCTTTACCGCGGGGGTCACGCTCGACCGGGTCCTGGGCAAGGAAGACGCGGCTGACGAAGGTGGGGCCGGCGAAGGCGGGGCGGAGCCTATTCGCGCCCCTTGAAACCCTGCGCGATGACGTACCATTCCGAACTGTCCTTGCGGCTGGCGGGCGGCTTGGCGTGCTTCACGGCGCGGAAGTTCTGTTTGAGCAGGTTGAGCAGCACGGTATCGGTGCCCCCGGCAAAGACCTTGGCCACGAAATCGCCGCCGGGTGCCAGCGTCTGAATCGCAAAATCGACGGCGGTTTCCACCAGCCCCATCGTGCGCAAGTGGTCGGTCTGCTTGTGGCCCACCGTATTGGCCGCCATGTCGGACAGGACGAGATCGGGCGCCTGACCCAGCGCCTCCATCAGCGCATCGGGGGCGGCATCGTCCATGAAGTCCATCTTGAAGATCGTCACGCCGGGCAGCGGATCGACGTCGAGAAGATCGATGCCGACGATCTTCGCCTGCGCCCGCCGTTCGGCAACCACCTGGCTCCACCCTCCGGGCGCGATGCCGAGGTCGACGACCGCTTGCTTGCCCTTCAGCAGCGCGAACTTGTCGTCCAGTTCCGCGAGCTTGTAGGCGGCGCGGCTGCGATAGCCGTCGGCCTTGGCCTTGACCACATAGGGGTCATTGAGCTGGCGCGCGAGCCAGCGGGCCGACGACGCGGTCCGCTTCTTGTTGCTCTTCAACCGCTGGCGGTCCTCGCCCGAACGGCTCATGTCGCGAAATCCATCTCAGAGTGCCTTGATACGGCGGGCCAGCGCCCGGTTCTGTTCGCTGAGCCGCGCGCCCGCCATCAGGCTGCGCAGAATGCCTTCGCGGATGCCGCGATCCGCCACGCCCAGCCGCGCCGCCGGCCATAGATCGAGGATCGTTTCAAGGATAGCGCAACCTGCGACCACCAGTTCGGCCCGGTCGCGGCCGATGCAGGGAAGTTCCTGGCGCTCGGCGGGCGAGAGGGTCGACAGCTGCTTGGCGATATCGCGCATCGCTCCTGCCTCCACGATCAACCCGTCGACCGCGCGCCGGTCGTATTGCGGCAAGCCGAGGTGCAGGCTGGCGAGCGTGGTGACAGTGCCGCTGGTCCCGAGCAGCCGCGGACTGATCGGCATCGGGGCGGCGCGAAAGGGTTCGAGGCGCGCGGAAAAGTCGCGGAAGGCACCCGAGACCGCGCCCCGCATCCGGCGATAGCGGTGGAGCCGGTCGGTGTCGGTCTCCTCCGGCGTGGCGGGATAGCTTTCGGTCAGCGAGACGACGCCCCATGGCACCGACTGCCAGTCGAGGATGCGCGGCACCGCCTCCCCCGTCTCGATCAGCACCAGTTCGGTCGATCCGCCGCCGATGTCGAAGATCATCGCCGGCCCCTCGCCCTGCTCGAGCAGGACATGGCAGCCCAAGACGGCGAGGCGGGCCTCTTCCTGCGCGCTGATGACGTCGAGGACGATGCCGGTTTCCTGCCGCACGCGTTCGATGAAGGCCTCGCCGTTGCTGGCACGGCGGCACGCCTCGGTCGCGACGGACCGGGCGAGGTGGACGTTTCGGCGACGCAGCTTGTCGGCGCAGACGCGCAGCGCCCCCAGCGCACGATCCATCGCCGCATCGGACAGCCGCCCGGTCTGTGCCAGCCCCTCGCCCAGGCGGACGACCCGGCTGAAGGCGTCGATGACGACGAAATGCTCACCCGACGGGCGGGCAATAAGCAGCCGGCAGTTGTTGGTGCCCAGGTCGATCGCGGCATAGGCCTGACGCGGTGCGCCGTGGCCGTTCGCCGCTGGCGCGGAGCTTCGGCCCAGCGCGCCGATCGGGTCGCCGCCACCTTCGTCCGCATTCGCCTTACGATCCGGCGCGCCCTTTGCGGACGGGACTTCGGCCCTGTCCGCCCTCTGACCGGAGGCCGCTGCGGGGCCTTGCCGATCGTCGACTTGCGATGCCGGCGGGTCGAGATCCGCCATGCTGTAACTTTCAAAAACGTCTGTGAACCGCGGGCAATGTTGCGTCGTCCGCGGCGAACCTGGATGGCATGCTAACGACCCGGCGGCGTTGTGGCAACCGGACCGCCCGAATGCGGCCCGACAGTGCTTGACCAAACCCGTTTTGACGCATAGAGGCACCCCCCGCAGCCGCGTGTTCGCGGCGGCATTGCCCCGTCGTCTAAAGGTAAGACTACGGACTCTGACTCCGTCAATCGAGGTTCGAATCCTCG
>CAYRLC010000101.1:0-8698 GCA_964424995.1 uncultured Croceicoccus sp. | reverse complement strand
GATGGCCCGCGCACGGCGCTTGAGGGGCCGGCAAATATGATCATCGGCATGGGCTCCGATCTCTGCAACATCGAGCGGATCCAGAACTCGCTCGACCGGTTCGGTGAGCGGTTCGTCAATCGCGTCTTCACCGACATCGAGCGCGCCAAGGCCGAGCGTCGCCCCTTCACTCGCGCGGGCACCTTCGCCAAGCGCTTCGCCGCCAAGGAGGCTTTCTCGAAGGCGGTCGGCACGGGTTTCCGGCGCGGGGTGTTCATGAAGGACATCGGCGTGATCAACGCCCCCTCGGGCGCGCCGACGCTGGCGCTGGCGGGCGGCGCGGCAATCCGGCTTGCCGAACTTGTCCCCGTGGGGCACGAGGCCCACATCCACCTGACCCTGACCGACGATCACCCCTGGGCCCAGGCCTTCGTGGTGATCGAAGCACGTCCCCTTGCCATCGAGTCCCTTTCCTGATGCCCCTGTTCCGCAAGCGGGAAACCGTTCCTCCCGCCCCCAGGTCGATCACCGACGACAGCGCCGGCCATTCGTGGCTGAGCGAGCTGGTCGGCCTCGTCCTGATGCTGGCGGCGGTGATCGGGTTCCACAGCTTCGTCGCGAAGCCCTTCTACATTCCCTCGATCTCGATGATGCCGAACCTGCTGGTCGGCGACAGGCTGATCGTCAGCAAGTATCCATACGGCTGGTCGTGGGTTTCGGCGAGCTTCCACATCCTGCCGCGCAGCGACACGCGCCTGCTGGGCAGCGTGCCGGAATACGGCGACATCGTCATCGTCGTACCCCCTTACGCGAACGAGGACTGGATCAAGCGCGTGGTCGCCCTCCCCGGCGATCGCATCGCGGTCGAACGCGGGCACATCGTGCTGAACGGGGCGCCGGTGCCGCAGGAGGTGGAGCCGCCACTCGACCTGCCGGTGGATACCAATGCGCCTTGCGACGATTTCACCTTCCCCTACTTGCGTCAGCGGCTGCCCTCGGGCGGATCGGTCTGCGAACTGCCGCTGCGCCGGGAAACGCTGCCCAACGGGGCGAGCTACCTCGTGATCGATCATCTGGAAAACCAGCCGCTCGACGACATGGCCGAGATCGTCGTGCCCGAAGGCCACGTCTTCCTGATGGGCGACAACCGCGACCACAGCGCCGACAGCCGCGAGATGACGCCTGGCAAGGGGCTGAACGGCCCGGTGCCGCTCTCCTCCATCGGCGGGCGGGCCGAATTCATCACCTTCTCGCTCGACGGGTCGGAAAGCTGGAACCCGTTGACGTGGTGGGGTGCCTTGCGCAGCGGGCGCGCGTGGCGCAGTCTGCGGCCCGAGATCCGCGAACGTCCGTCCACCGTGGCCGTGCATGCGGATACCGATACAGGGGAGCAGAGCTGAATGGACATCGACGATCCGCATCCGCATTCGCATAGCCCGACAACGATCGCCGATCCCAAGCTCCGCTTCGAAGCGCGCCGCGCGCTGGTCTGGACCGGTGTCGTCGTGCTGGTCGGCACCGCGATCTACATGGCACAGGCGCTGCTGGTCATTTTCGGCGGCATGGTCTTTGCCGCGATCATCGACGGCGGCGCTCGCCTGCTCGGCCGGGTCATGCCGGTCGGGCGCGGCATCCGCATCGGCATCGTGCTGCTACTGGGCTTCGCCTTCGTCGGCTGGGTGTTCTATTTCGCCGGGTCGCAGATCGCCACACAGGCGGCCGAATTCCCTGCCCTGATCCAGGCACAGGCGGCCAAGGCGATCGCCTGGCTCAATTCGCACGGCTTTTCGCTGGGCGGCGACCGGATCGCCGACATCTTTCAGAAGACCGCCGGGGGCGTCGGACAACTGACCCGCGCGGTCGGCGGCATCATTGGCGGGTTCACCACCGCGTTCCTCATCGCCATCATCGGCATCTACATCGCGCTCGAACCGCGGCTCTATGAACGCGGCGTCGCCTGGATGCTGCCCGATCAGGAGCGCGAGAGCTTCCTCGAGATGGCCGCCAGCATGGCCTTTGCCCTGCGCCGACTGATGTTCGGCCGGCTGGTCGGCATGGTGTTCGAGGGGATCATCACCTGGGGTGCGCTGGCGCTCTACGGCGTGCCGATGGCGGCGCTGCTGGGTCTGCTGACCGGCCTGCTCGCCTTCATCCCCAATGTCGGCGCGGTCGTGTCCGGCCTGCTGATGGTCCTGGTCGGCCTGTCCGGCGGCACCGACATGGCCCTTTACTGCGTGGGCGTCTATCTCGTGGTCCAGACCTTCGACGGCTATGTCGTGGTGCCGATGATCGCGAAGAAGACGGTCGATCTCGCCCCCGCGCTGGTGCTGGGCATGCAGCTGATCTTCGGCATCCTGTTCGGCATCATCGGGCTGGCTCTCGCCGATCCGCTGGTGGCAATGATCAAGGTCATGCTCGAACATCGCAGCAAGATGGCGGCCCGTGAGGAAGAGCCCGGTCGCGGTTCCGACGACGCCCAACCTGAACCGGACCTGCGGGAGCAGCATAGCTGATGGTTCGCAAGTTTCTCTACCTCGTCGCGTTCTGCATCGTCCTCGTCATCGCGGGCGGGATCGTGCTGACGTACTGGTCGCGTGAGCTGACCGAACTGGCGCTGACTCCGCAGGGCGACTTCGTCGAGCAGGATCCGCTGGCGGGCAATGCCTACGAAGACCCCGCGATGTGGATCGCGCGCCCCGGCATGGGCAATTCCGATCCGTCGCAGTGGCGCCCGGCCTCGCTCCCCGCCGATGCGGTCCCTTCGCGCGCGGCGGTGTTCTTCGTCCATCCCACCAGCTACATCTCGCGCAGCAACTGGAACGCGCCGCTGGACGATGCGGACGCGCGCTCGGGCGCGGAGACGTTCGTGCGGGGGCTCGCCAGCCCCTTCAACCGGTCGGTCGATATCTGGGCCCCGCGCTATCGCCAGGCCGCGGTCGGTGCCTTCTTCGCGCCCGGCCCCAACCTCGACCGTGCGGTCGGCCTCGCCTATCGCGATGTCGCGCAGGCCTTCGACTTCTTCGCCGCCAGCATCGGCAAGGACCAGCCGGTCGTGCTGGTCGGCCACAGCCAGGGCGCGCTCATGCTCAAGCGCTTGCTGGCCGAAAAGGTCAGGGGCACGCCGATGGCCGACCGCGTGGTCGCCGCCTACATCGCGGGCTGGCCCGTTTCGATGGAGCGGGAACTGACGATGATGGGCCTGCCCGCCTGTGCCACCGCCAACCAGCCGGGCTGTGTCCTGAGCTGGCAGAGCTATGCCGAACCCGCCGATGCTTCCGCGCTGTTCGACGCTTATGGCCAGGGCGTGACGCTCGACGGCAAGCCGATCGCCAAGACGGACGTGCTGTGCACCAATCCGATCACCGGCACCATCGGCGGCGAGGCTCCGGCCAGCGCCAACACCGGGACGCTGGTGCCCGACAGCGACATGACCAGCGGTCGTCTCGTTGTCGGCGCAGTTCCCGCACGCTGTTCGCCCGACCACTTGCTGCTGATCGGCGATCCCCCCGCGATGGGCAACGCGGTGCTGCCGGGCAACAATTACCACGTCTACGACATTCCGCTGTTCTGGATGAACCTGCGGCAGGATTTCGCCCGGCGCGAAGCGGCCTGGCTGGCGATGCGCGGGAAGGGCCCGCTGCCCGCCACGACGGCGCCTGCGGCTCATGTGCCGACCGCAACACCCACGGCTTCGCCTACGCTTCAACCGGCGAGGACGTGATCAGCGAAAACGCCCGCGACTTCGGCGCGGCCGTCGCCGATGGCGGTGTCCTGCTCGGGCTGGACCCGGGGACGAAAACCGTCGGCATCGCGACCTGCGATGCGGGCTGGCGATTCGCGACCGCGGGCAAGACGCTGCCGCGCGGCAAGTTCGGGCCGCTCAAGGCTGCGCTGGAAACGCTGGTCGCGGATCGCGCGGTAAAGGGCTTCGTGCTCGGACTGCCGCGCAACATGGACGGCAGCGAAGGCTCCCGCGCGCAGGCGACCCGGGCGCTGGCCCGCAATCTTGAGCAGGCGTTCGGCCTGCCGATCCTGTTGTGGGACGAACGCCTGTCGACAGTCGGCGCGGAACGGGCGATGATCGATCAGGACATGAGCCGCGCCCGCCGCGCCGAACGCATCGACAGCCACGCAGCCGCAGTCATCCTGCAATGCGCGATCGACGCGCTGGCGCAGGACGGGCTGGACTAAGCCTCCCTGCTGGAACCGCAGATACGAAAAGCCCCCCGTTCCGCCAGAAACGAGGGGCTTCTGTTTCGCTTGAGGGCGAAGATCAGGCCTTCGCCGCGTCCTGCTTGGCGATCATCTTGGTCGCCCAGACCGAAGCACCGAACGAAACCACAACGCCGACTGCTGCAACTGCTACCACCATGTCACGTCTCCTTTGATCAACGACTTGATGACAGGGTATGTCAGGGGTCTTAACAAAACCTTTTCTTGGTTAAGCACAGGCGCAAGCGTCTCTTTTGCAAGGCATCTTCAGAACGACGACCAACCCGTCGCCAACGATCTGGCCGGTCGGGCACCGCACCGCATCGGCCCTCGCCCGGACGAGGATCGATTCGGGCACCGCCGAGTCGTGCGAGATGACATCGGCGCTGCCCAGCAGCCGCGCCTCTCGCAGCGTCAGGTCGTCGGGATCGGCGGACCGCAGCACGATCTCGTGCACGCCGGTCGGCGCGCTATCGATCGCGCTCGCCAGCCAGTCCTCGACCGCCGTGTCATCCCTCGCGGCCATCAGGTCCAGCGCACCGCCCTCGTCCAGCGCGGTGTCCAGCGCGCGGCGACGCTCGGCAGCAAGGGGCCAGCGCGCCTTCATGGCATCGCGCGCGGCGGCGAGCGCGGTCGCCAGCGATCCCAGCCCCTGCGGCAAAAGGCGCTCGATACGCAGGCGCAGGATTTTCGCCAGCCCCGCCGAGGCACCGCCCGTACCCACCGCGACCAGCACCGGATCGCGATCGACGATCGACGGCACGGTGAAATCGCAGAGCGCCGGACGGTCGGTGACATTGACCAGCAACCCCTTGCAGCGCAGCCGGATCGCCGCCGCCTCCGCATCGCGGGCATCGTCCATCGCCACGAAACCGAGCATGGCATGATGCGCTTCCGGCTCGGCCACGCAGATGCCGCCCGCCCGTTCGACCAGCCGCCGCTTCGCCTCCGCCGCATCACCCTCGCCCAGCACCACGACCTTGCGGCCCGCGATCCGGAAGAAGAGCGGCAGCGACTGCATCGTCAGAGCCAGTCGGGAACCTGTTCGGCGGCCAGAATTGTCGCCGGATCGATGCGATGGGCGACCACGGCATAACGATCGCCGCAGACCAGCACTTCGGGCACCAGCGGCCGCGAGTTGTAGGTGTTCGCCATCGTCGCGCCATAGGCCCCCGCGGTGCGGAACGCCACGAGATCGCCGGTCGCCACCTCGTCCATCTCGCGATTCCTGGCGAAAGTATCGGACGATTCGCAGATGGGGCCGACCACGTTGGCGATGGTCCGCTCGCCGCCCGGTTTCACCGCGACGACATCGTGCCAGGCATCGTACATCGCCGGGCGGGCCAGATCGTTCATCGCCGCATCGACGACGACGAAGGGATTGTTCGCGCCGCGCTTCACGCGAACCACGCGGCTGACCAGTACGCCCGAATTGCCGGTGATGACACGGCCCGGCTCGAACATCACGGTCACGCCCCAGTCGGCGGTGACTTCTGCGACCATCGCGCCGTAATCGGCCGGGGTCGGCAATTCCTCTCCCACGCGATAGGGCACGCCCAGACCGCCGCCCAAGTCCATGTGGCTGATCGTGTGCCCCGCCTCGCGCAGGGCGCGCATGAGACCGCCCATCTTGGCAAAGGCGGCGCGGCTGGGCGCAAGGTCGCTGATCTGGCTGCCGATATGGACGGCCAGGCCGCGCAGGTTCATGCCCGGCAGTGCCGCCAGTCGCGCGAAGATCGCCTGTGCATCGTGAAAGGGAACGCCGAACTTGTTGTCGGCCTTGCCGGTGCTGATCTTGTCGTGCGTTCCGGCATCGACATCGGGGTTTACCCGTAGCGCGGCAGTGGCGACGATACCTTTCCAATGCGCGATCCGGGCCAGTTCGACGCCCTCTTCCTCGCTCTCCAGGTTGAATTGCCCGATGCCCGCATCCAGCGCCTCGGCCAGTTCGTCGTCGGTCTTGCCGACGCCCGAAAAGACGATGTCCGCAGCAGGCATGCCTGCGGCCAGCGCCCGGCGCGCCTCGCCGATCGAAACGACATCGGCACCGAACCCCTCGTCGCGCAGCACGCGAAGGACCGCGAGGTTGGGGTTCGATTTCACGGCGAAGGCGAAATGCGTGCTGGCCACCGGGGCCAACGCCTCGCGAAACACGCGGGCGTGGCGGCGCAGCGTCGCCTCGGAATAGACGTAGACGGGCGTGCCGACGGCTGCCGCGATGGCGGGCAGCGGCACGTCTTCGGCAAAAAGAGTGCCGTCGCGATACTGGAAATGGTCCAAGTTTCAGCCTTCCGGGGGCAGGTCGAAGGGATCGGCTTCCCGCTCTTCCGAACGGGTGCGCAGTTCCACGTTGCGTTCGGGCGCGGCCTGGGCCGAGCGCTCGAGCAACTTGTCGGCATCGGGCTGCTCCGCCTCACCATAAGGCGTGGGCGGCAGGGCGGCACCGGGCTTCGGCTCGAGGTCTGTCTGCTGCGCACAGGCGCCCAGCATCAGCGCCATTGCGGCGGCGGCCAACGATGCTCTGTTCATGCGCCTTGCTCCATTTCCAACACGAGCCGTGCGTCGGCCACGCGCTTCGCCACTTCGGACGGGGCGGTGCCGCCATGGCTGCACCGCGCGGCGACCGATGCCTCCACCGATAGCGCAGCAAAGACCCGCTCGTCGATCCGCGCATCGATGGCCTGCAGTTCGTCCAGCGACAACCGGTCGAGTGCCACGCCCTTGCTTTCGGCAAGCTTGACCGCCGCGCCGGTGATGTGGTGCGCCTCGCGGAACGGGATGTCCGCCTGCCGCACCAGCCAGTCGGCGAGGTCGGTCGCTGTGGCATAGCCCAGTTCGGCAGCCTGGCGCATCCGGTCGGTTCGGAAAGTCGCCTCGGCCACCATGCCGGTCAGCGCCGCGATCGACAGCGCAAGGAGCGAGGCGGCCTCGAACACCGGCGGCTTGTCGTCCTGCATGTCCTTCGAATAGGCGAGCGGCAGGCCCTTCATCGTCACCATCAGGCTGGTCAGGCAGCCGACAATGCGCCCGCTGTGCCCGCGCACCAGTTCGGCGGCATCGGGGTTCTTCTTCTGCGGCATGATCGAGCTGCCGGTCGACAGCGCGTCGGGCATGCGGATGAAGCCGAAGGGCTGGCTGGCCCAGATGATCATTTCCTCCGCCAGCCGCGACAGGTGCAGCGAGCATTGCGCCGCCGCCTGCAGGTAATCGAGCGCGAAGTCCCGGTCCGACACCGCGTCGAGGCTGTTGTCGGTCGGCTTGTCGAAACCGAGCGCGCTGGCAGTGCTGGCCCGGTCGAGCGGGAAGCCCGTGCCGGCCAGCGCCGCGCTGCCCAGCGGACTCTCGTTCATCCGCGCCCGCGCATCGGCAAAACGCGAACGGTCGCGGCGGAACATCTCGTAATAGGCCATCAGGTGATGGCCGAGCGTCACCGGCTGAGCGGTCTGCAGGTGGGTGAAGCCGGGCATGATGCTGTCGACATGCTCGCCCGCCCGCGTCACCAGCGCGCGTTGCAGGGCGAGCAGGCCCGCCTCGGCCTGGTCCATCGCGTCGCGCACCCAGAGGCGGAAGTCGGTCGCCACCTGGTCGTTGCGGCTGCGCGCGGTGTGCAGCCGCCCGGCAACCGGGCCAACGATCTGGGTCAGCCGGTCTTCGGTGACCATGTGGATGTCTTCGAGGTCCCAGTTCTCGGGAACGCCGTTCTCGGCATATTCGGCGGCGACCTGATCCAGCCCGGCTGCAATCGTCGCCGCATCCTCTGCCGAAACGATGCCTTGCGCGCCCAGCATCGCGACGTGCGCCTTGCTGGCCGCGATGTCCTGTCGCCACATCGCCTTGTCGAACGGGATCGAGGCGTTTATCTCGCGCATGATCGCGGACGGCCCCTGGGCGAAACGTCCGCCCCACATCTGGTTGGCCTGCTGGCCGCCGTCACCAGCGCCGGAGCCGCTCTTGCCCGTCATCGAAAACCGTCCGTCCTTGCCGTTTCTGGCCGGAATCGCACTCGTCTGCGCCATCCCCGCTCTCGCCGCGTGCGATAGGCAAAGCGGCGGCGCGGGGCAACCGGAAGCATCAGCCGCCGCGACCGAGACCGCGGGCGCGCAAAAAGTCGGCAAGATCGACACCGCCCACAACGGCGAGGCCGCGCCGGACATTGCCATTGCCCTGCCTGATGGCACGACAAAGACGCTGGCCGCGTTCAAAGGCAAGCCGGTGCTGGTGAACCTGTGGGCGACGTGGTGCGGCCCCTGCGTGCTGGAAATGCCGATGCTCGATACGCTGGCGGGCGAAAACCCCGGCATCGAGGTGCTCACCGTCTCGCAGGACATGGAGGGCGCGGCCAAGGTCGAGCCGTGGTTCGCCGAAAGGAAATTCGCCCATCTCCAGCCTTGGCTCGATCCGAAGAACGATCTCACCTTCCACTACAACACCGGCGTGCTGCCGACGACGGTGATGTACGATGCCGATGGCAAGGAGGTGTGGCGCGTGGTCGGCGAATTCGACTGGA
>CAYRLC010000100.1:0-8698 GCA_964424995.1 uncultured Croceicoccus sp. | reverse complement strand
AGCGAGAACAAGTCGAAGTTCAAGATGATGAACCCCAGCGACAACATCGTCGACTGGGTGATCGAGATGCTGCCCCAGATGGGCGCGGGCTGGTGCCCGCCGGGCATGCTGGGCATCGGCATCGGCGGCACCGCCGAACATTGCATGAAGCTCGCCAAGATGAGCCTGATGGACCCGATCGACATGGGCCAGCTGAAGGCGCGCGGGCCCCAGAACGATATCGAGCGGATGCGCATCGAGATCTACGACAAGGTAAACGCGCTGGGTATCGGCGCGCAGGGACTGGGCGGGCTGTCGACCGTGCTCGACGTCAAGATCATGGACTGGCCGTGCCACGCCGCGGGCAAGCCGGTGGCGATGATCCCGAACTGCGCCGCGACCCGCCACGCGCACTTCTCGCTCGACGGTTCGGGCCCCAGCTTCATTCCCGTGCCCAACCTCGACGAATGGCCCAACGTCGGCTGGAAGCCGGACGCGGCGGCGAAGAAGGTCAACCTCGACACGCTGACGCCCGAAGAAGTGCAGGGCTGGAAGCACGGCGACCGGCTACTGCTGTCGGGCCATATGCTGACCGGCCGCGACGCGGCGCACAAGCGCATCGCCGACATGCTGGCGAAGGGCGAGGAACTGCCCGTCGATTTCCGGGGCCGTGCAATCTATTACGTCGGCCCGGTCGATCCGATCGTCGGCGAAGTCGTCGGCCCGGCTGGCCCGACCACCGCGACCCGCATGGACAAGTTCACCGATACCATGCTCGACCTCGGCCTCCTCGCCATGATCGGCAAGGCCGAACGCGGGCAGGGCGCGACCGAGGTGATCGCCAAGCACAAGGTCGCCTACCTGATGGCGGTGGGCGGTGCGGCCTATCTCGTCGCCCGCGCGATCAAGGAAGCCAAGGTCGTCGGGTTCGAGGATCTGGGCATGGAAGCGATCTACGAATTCAAGGTCGAGGACATGCCGGTGACCGTCGCGGTCGATTCAGAGGGCAACAACGTCCACCAGCTCGCCCCGCTGGTCTGGAAGGAAAAGATCGCGCGCGAGCACCTGCTGCCCGGGACCTGATCGGCCCGCGCTGGGACGCTGATCGACCAAGCGCGGATTCGCCTCGACCGGGGGCGGGCCGCGCGGGGGCTGCCCTACTGGCGAAGCCGCGCAAGGCGGCCTATCACCGGGGCGTGACGAAAACCGACAACATTGCCGATCCCGCCGAAGAACGGGGCGTCGGCCTCGTGACCGTGCTGGTTTCGATGACCATCCTGTGGACGGCCTACTTCGTGTTGGCCACCGCGCGCGGGCTGGTACTCGAATTCGATTTCCAGACCGCGCTGCTGGCGCGCCGCTTCATCGTGATGCTGGCGGGGATCGGCGTGACGGTCCTGCTCTGGCTGCTGCTGCGAGGGTTCGACCATCGCCGCATGGGCCTGCGCATCCTGATCGCCACAGTGGCGGCGGCGCCGGCCTCGTTCCTCCTTGCCTTCATCAACCAGCAGGCCTTTGCCGATGTCGAGGCGAGGATCGTCAAGAGCGTCGGCGAGGACCAGGGGGTGCGCATCCGCCGCGACGAGGCGGGCAACCTGCTGGTCGACGTGCCGGGCGTGCCCGGCGACGATGCCGAGCCGCCCGCCGTGCCCGCGCCGCCCGCCCTGCCGGTCCCGCCCGAGACATCGGCGGGCGCGACTGCGCAAGTCGCCCCGCCCGCCGTGCCCGCGCCCCCGCCGACCATTGTGACCGAGGAAATCCGCGGCCCCGAGGGCGTGCGGTCCGTGCGCACCATCGATGAGACGGCCAATCTCGATACCGCCGCCGAAACCGAGGGCATGAACGAGCGGGATCTCGTCAGGGTCGACGAACCGCTGCGCCGCAAGATCATGTGGCAGCAGCTGACCGACATCGCGCTCGGCCGCTACTTCCTGCTTCTGTCATGGTGTGCGCTTTATATCGCGATGGGTCAGGCGGTGCAGGCCCGCGTGGCCGAGCGGCGCGAGGGCGAATATCGCCGCGCGGCCAAGGCGGCGGAGCTGAAGTCGCTGCGCTACCAGGTCAATCCGCATTTCCTGTTCAACACGCTCAACTCGCTGTCGGCGCTGGTGATGGTCGACCGCAAGGAACAGGCCGAAACGATGATCCAGACCATCAGCACCTTCTATCGCCGGTCGCTGTCGGGCGACCCGACGCACGACGTGCCGTTGTCGGAAGAGATCGAGCTGCAGCGGCTTTACCTGCAGATCGAGGCGGTGCGTTTTCCCGATCGCCTGCGGGTGGAGGTCGACGTGCCCGAACATCTCGCCCATGCGCGCGTGCCGGGGATGCTGCTGCAGCCGCTGGTCGAGAATTCGGTGCGCTATGCCGTCGCCGCAGTCAGCCGGCCTGTCACCATCACGCTCACCGCGCTGGAGGAATATGGCCGGCTGGTGATCCGGGTGGAGGATGACGGTCCCGGTGGTACGCTGGCCGATGGCGGCGAGCACGGCTTCGGCATCGGGCTCGACAATGTGCGCAACCGGCTGAAGGCCCGCTTCGGCGACGAGGCGAGCGTGGCGAGCGGACCGCGCAGCGGGGCCGACGGCGAAAGCGGCTGGCGCACGGTGATCCGCATGCCCCTGTCGTACTCCGGCGGCAGCGGCGAATAGCGAAGATTGGGGACGCGGGGATGGAACGGAATCCGGGGGAAATGACGGCGCAGGCGCTGGCGACGCTGATCGTCGATGACGAGCCGCTGGCGGTCGAGCGCATGCAGGTGATCTGCGCGAAGATGCCGCAGCTGCGCATCGTCGGCAGCGCCGCAGACGGCGCGGCGGCGCTGCGCATGATCGAGGCGCTGACTCCCGATCTCGTCCTGCTCGACATGACGATGCCGCAAGTCGACGGCCTGTCGGTCGCCCGCCGCATTGCCGAGACCCTGCCGAACCCGGCGGACCGTCCGGCGGTCGTCTTCGTCACCGCGCACGACAGCTTCGCGGTGGAGGCGTTCGATCTCGATGCGGTCGATTACGTGCTAAAGCCGGTCGCGCCCGATCGGCTGGAACGGGCGATCGACCGTGCCTTCGCGCGCCGGTCCAGCGGCCAGCCCGCTCCGCGCGCGACCGAGTGGATCGAGGAATTCTGGGTGCCGCACCGCTCCGAACTGCTGCGCATCGCGGCCGGCGACGTGCACCGCATCGATGCCGAACGCGACTACGTTCGGCTTCACGTCGGCGATACCAGCCACCTGCTGCTGGAAACCATCGGCTCGCTGGAGGAACGGCTGGACCCTGCAAACTTCATCCGCGTCCACCGCTCTACCATCCTGCGCCGCGATTTCATTACCGGCCTGCGGCACGAGGGCCTGGGCGTCTGGTCGGCGGAGATCGAACGCGGCGAGCCGGTGCGGATCGGTCGCACGCACCTGAAGGCGGTGAAGGGCATGGCCGGTCGCTGATCGGGCCGATTTGCTGATCTGGGTGGGCTGCTGAGCTGCCTGGCGATCGGGCGATAGCACCGGCATTTCGGCAGCGGGCGCAAAAAAAGGCGGCAACCCATGCCGGGTGCCGCCTTTTCTCGGGAAAATGGGCCCCGACCGGGGGACTGATCCGGACGGGGCCCAGGTATTGGACGACTGGGATCAGCCGCCAAATCGTGCGCTGGCGATCTTCTGCGCCACCTGCGGACGGGCCTCGTTCTGCGTGTTGCGGGCGCAGGCGAACTGTTCCTGCGCGCCGATCAGCTGGCCCTTTTCGCCGTACATGCAGGCGCGGAACGTGGCGGAGCGGATGCGCTTCTGCAGTTCGGCGGCGCCGGCATCGGTGGTGAGGTCGAGGCCGTGGGTCGAAACGACCACGGTGTTGGTCTGGCCCTGCGCGGTCCCGGCCAGCGCGGCCGAGGGTGCGGAGAGGACGGTTAGCCCGGCGAGGGCCGGGATGAGAACGGTCTTGATCATGGTATCCCCCAGAGTTCGGGTCGGTTGCTGTTCAGTAAGCCTGTTGTGGCTCAAGGCGCCGGTCCCGTCCCCTCGGACTCTTCGAAAGGGCGTAACGACCCGACCGGCAGCATACTGCGTCGACGAACGACATTCGTTGATCGACGAGCGGCGTCTAGGCGTCGTTATTTGTTAAGTCCACAGTAAAGTTACGAAACTATTAATAGCAGTAACAATCGAAACCACATGGAATTAACATAGACTATAACAGATTTGATGATTGTATTGACATCGCTGCCAGTTGCATACTGCAATCGGCTGATACCAATTGGCAAATTACCAATTTTATGCAAATTGCTTACTTGACACTTCTGTCACTAGACAATCACGGGCCTTCGGCCCCTTACGCAAACTTTTTTGCCGGGAACCGCGCGGCCCGTCGCGATTTCCGAACAGCATGACGAACCCGCGCAAGATATGGCTCGTGGTCAACCCGGCGAGCGGCAGTTACGACGACAAGGCCTTCGATGCCCTGTGCACCTGCTGTGCGCAGAACGCGGTTGAGGTCGGCCGGGTGATCCGGTTTCCCGACGACGATCTGCCGACCGCCGCGCAGCTCGATGCGGCGGGGGTGGATCTCGTCGCGATCTACACCGGCGACGGCACGATCAATGCGCTGGTCACGGGCCTCTACGGCTGGTCGGGCGCGGTGCTGATCCTGCCTGGCGGCACCATGAACCTGCTTTCGATCCGCCTGCACGGCGAGGCGGACAGCGAGACGATCGTTGCGAAAGTGGCGCGCGGCGAGTTTCGCACCGAGCGGCCCTGCGTCGTCAGGTGCAGCGCTGGCGACGCGCTCGCCGGCATGATGGTCGGCCCCGGTACCGCGTGGGGCGACGTGCGCGAGGCGATGCGCGAGATGGACATCGTCGGTTTCGCCACCAACGCGGTGGAGGCGATCGGCGCCTCGACAGTAGGAACGACCGTCAAGCTGGTCGACCCTGCCAGCGGCAAGCCGGACGGCTACCCGCTGGTGGTGATGACGCCCGAACGGGGGACGATGTCGATCGCGGCCTATCATTCCGAGACCGTCGGGGACTATGCGCAGCAGGGTGTCGCGCTGCTGCAGCGCGACTTCCGCAAGGGGCCGCACGATGACCTGGGGACATTCAATAGCATGACACTCGCCAGCACGGGGGCAGAACCGCTGCCCACCCTGGTCGATGGCGAATCCGCCGAACTGCCTTCGCGCGCGACCTTCACGGTGGTGCCTTGCGAAGTCGACCTGATCGTGACCGAGGGCCCGGCGTGAGCGGAGCCGGGCAGGACCGCCTCGTCTTTCACCTGTCGGACATCCATTTCGGCCTCGTCGACGAGAGGGCTATCGGCTGGGTCGCGAACGAGATCGCCGAGCGCCGCCCCGATGCGGTGGCCATCACCGGCGACCTCACCATGCGCGCCCGCCGCCGCGAATTCGCCGAGGCATGCCGCTGGATCAGCGCGCTGGACGTGCCCGTCACGGTGGAAGTGGGCAACCATGACATGCCCTATTTCAACCCGCTCGAACGGTTCCTCGATCCCTATCGGCGTTTCCGCGCGATCGAATCGCTGGTCGAGCGCGAGATCGACCTGCCGGGCGTCGCCATCGTGCCGCTCAAGACGGCGGCGCGGGCGCAGTGGCGGATGAACTGGTCGAAGGGCTGGATCACCGGCAGCGCGCTGAAGAAATGCCTCGACGCCATCGACGCGCTGCCCGCTGGCACCCGGGCGCTGGTGACTTGCCACCATCCGCTGGTGGAGGTCGGCACGCGCGGCACGGCGCTGACGCGGGGCGGCAACAATGCGCTGGCCGAACTGGCGAAGCGCAACGTGGTGGCGGTGCTGTCGGGCCATGTGCATGACGCCTTCGATCTCAGGCACGAAACGCCGAACGGACCGGTGCGGATGATCGGCGCGGGCACCCTGTCGCAGCGGCTGCGCTCCACCCCGCCCAGCTTCAACGAGCTGCACCTTTCGGGCGGGGAGGTGCGCGTCGTGGTCCGCAATCTGGAGGACGTTCCGACGCCCGACATGATGATCGAGGATGTCCCCGAAAACGCCCTGCCGCCACGCACGCCGGGCGAACCGGTAGCCCCGGTGGGCCGCGTTCCGGCCCACGATCCGCCCGTTCACTGACCTGCATTCGATGCCGATACGAAAAGGCCCGCCGAAGCGCTGCTCCGGCGGGCCTTTCTGGTATTCGGTTGCTGAGATCAGCGGTTGCCGGTCGCCGCGTTCTGGCCGGCCACCGGAGTGGTGACTTCGGCGTCGGCGGCGTCCGCACCCTCGGGCGCGGCTTCTTCCGACGGAGCCTCGGCGGTGTCGACGCCCGGTGCGGCCTCACCCTCGGCCGCCGGGGCCGCGTCGGCGGCGGGCAGCGGCAGGTTGGAACCCTGCGCGTTGAGATAGGCGATCAGGTTGGCGCGATCTTCCGGCTTCGACAGGCCGGCGAAGCTCATCTTGGTGCCGGCGGCGAACGCCTTCGGGCTGGAAAGCCAGGCATCCATGTTGGCGAAGTCCCAGTTGCCGCCGTGGCCCGACAGCGCGGACGAATAGGCAAAGCCGGCTACGTGCTTGCCGATCGGCTGGCCCATGACGCCCCAGAGGTTGGGGCCGATGCCGTTCGGCCCACCCTGCGCGACGGTGTGGCAGGCGGTGCACTTGGCGAAGACCTTTTCGCCTGCAGCCACATCGGCGCTGGCAAGCAGGGTGTTGAGCGAGGGGCCCGAAGCGCCGCCGCCCTCTTCCTCGGCCGCGACGATGGCGTAGCCTTCCTTCTCGACCTCATGGTGCTTGTCGGCCATGAACACGCGGCTGCTGACGCTCGAAAGGCCGATGGCCACGATGCCGCCGAATAGAGCCCAGCCGGCGATGGTGTTGAACTTGTCGCTCATCGTTGCAAAACCCGTCACGTGTCCCTGTCACACCCCCGGTCGAGGGTTCGCGCGCCGCTCTAGTGTCGCAAGCGTCGCGGCGCAAGGGCCATTCACCGCGAAATGGCGCACTGCGGCAAGCTGGACCCTGGCACCATCCCCGGCCGGTGTCGTTCCGGGGGGCGTTTGCCGGGGCGGGGTGGTCAAAGTAAGCGCGGTCACGGCCCGGGCGGTCAAGGCAAGCGCGGTCAGGGGCAGGGCGGTTCGGACTTGGCAGGGGCAGCGCCCGCGCGTAACGCGCTTGCCCCATGCACAGCTATCCCGCGCCCGCCCTCGCCCTTGTCGAAGAGATGCTTCGCGCCGCCGCCGCCGATCCCGCGCGGGCGGTCTCATTCCAGGGCGCACCGGGGGCCAATTCGCACATCGCGGCGCTGCGCCACGATCCGGACTGCCTGCCGATGCCGTGCTATTCCTTCGCCGACGCGATCGACGCGGTGCAGAGCGGCCGGGCCGACCGCGCGATCATCCCCATCGAGAACAGCGCCAACGGGCGCGTCGCCGATATCCATTTCCTGCTGCCCGAATCGGGACTGTCGATCATCGACGAGCATTTCATGGCGATCAGCCACACGCTGATGGCGACCGGGCCCGGCCCCTTCGCGGCGGCGGTCAGCCATGTGCAGGCGCTGGGCCAGTGCCGGGGCTATCTGCGCGGGCGCGGCATCGTGCCGATGGAATATGCCGATACGGCAGGCGCCGCGGCCAAGGTGGCGGAAGACCGCGACCCCTCGCTCGCCGCCATTGCGCCCAAGCTCGCCGCCGAACTCTACGGCCTCGACGTGATAGCCGAGGGGATCGAGGACGAGCACGACAACATGACCCGCTTCGTCGTCCTCGCCCGTGCGCCGCGAGATCCGGCGGAGATCCAGGGCCCGGCGATGACCACTTTCGTCTTCGAGGTGCGCAACATCCCCGCCGCGCTCTACAAGGCGCTGGGCGGCTTTGCGACCAACGGCGTCAACATGACCAAGCTGGAAAGCTACCAGGACGGGGCGAGCTTCGCCGCGACGCGCTTCTATTGCGACATCGTCGGCAAGCCCGGCGATGCCCCGGTCGACCTCGCGCTGGAAGAGCTGGGCTTCTATTCCAAGAACCTGCGCCTGCTCGGCTGTTATCCTCTGGGGCGCGAGAGGACCTGATTCGGGACCCTCGCATGGTTCTGGCGCGTTAGTCCGGATGAACGGGGCGGTTGCCCCGAGAAGGTTGCAGTTGTAACCTTTGCCGCCGGACAGGACCTGCCAGGACACACCCCATGCGAATCGGTTGCCCCAAGGAAATCAAGAACCACGAATACCGCGTCGGCCTGACGCCGGAGAGCGTGCACGAGCTTGTCGTTCACGGGCACAAGGTGTGGGTGGAGACCGGCGCGGGCCTCGGCATCGGGGCGACCGACGCGGACTACCGCACCGCCGGCGCGACCATCGTCGACGGGCCGGACCCGATCTTCGCCGAATGCGAGATGGTGGTGAAGGTGAAGGAGCCGCAGGCGGCCGAACGCGCCAAGCTGCGCGAGGGGCAGGTGCTCTATACCTACCTCCACCTCGCGCCCGATCCGGAACAGACCGCCGACCTCGTGAAATCGGGCGCCACCGCCATCGCCTATGAAACGGTGACCGGCCCCGGAAATACCCTGCCGCTGCTGAAACCGATGAGCCAGGTGGCGGGCCGGATGAGCATTCAGGCCGGGGCCACCGCGCTCGAAAAGGCGCATGGCGGGCGCGGCGTGTTGCTGGGCGGGGTGCCGGGCGTGATGCCGGGCAAGGTGACGGTGATCGGCGGCGGCGTCGTCGGCTGGAACGCGGCGCAGATGGCGGTGGGGCTTGGGGCCGAC
>CAYRLC010000099.1:5954-8767 GCA_964424995.1 uncultured Croceicoccus sp. | reverse complement strand
GGATGATGCCGCTGGTCTTGCCGTTGAGGCCGACCGGCTCGCCGATGCCGCGCACCTGGCCCCAATAAGTGCCGATGCCGCCGCCGCGGCTGGCGAGCCAGACGTTCTCGTTCCAAGTGCCGACGATGCCTTCCAGGCTGTCCTCGACCGAATTGAGATAGCACGAGATCGGCAGGCCGCGCCCGGTGCCGCCGTTCGACAGCACCGGCGTTGCCGGCATGAACCACAGCTTCGAGATGTAGTCGTAGAGCCGCTGCGCATGGTCCTGATCGTCGGCATAGGCGTCGGCCACGCGGGCGAAGAGATCCTGATAGCTTTCGCCCGGCAGGAGATAGCGGTCTTCCAGCGTGTCCTTGCCGAAATCGGTCAGCTTGGCATCG
Organism: uncultured Croceicoccus sp.; assembly: GCA_964424995.1. Classification (GTDB taxonomy): domain Bacteria; phylum Pseudomonadota; class Alphaproteobacteria; order Sphingomonadales; family Sphingomonadaceae; genus Croceicoccus. Next base: position 8,387 of record CAYRLC010000099.1, on the reverse strand, counting down.
CGGCTGGCGTCGGTGACGATGGTGAAGCGGCGCGCCTGCACGTCCTTCGACGACAGCTTGGGCGCGGCGGCGGCCTTGATGCCCTGGGCAACGGCATTCCCCATCGCCGCGGCGACAGCGTCGGCCACGGGCGCGTCGGTCACGGCGCTCTCCGACACACTAATAGCGGACACATCTTCCTTCACTTCTGACGATCGATGGTCAGCACCATCGGGAAACATATCATACTCAGCAGAGCCTGCTGGAGTCACGCGATCATCCTCTCCGCTTCTCAGGTCCATAATCGCCCCCTTCGATCCGACAGAAAAAACACGAACACCCCATCCAAAGGCAATTAAGCCTCTGGTCAAGCTCGTCTTTGCGCTCTGCGATGGTACTTCGACACACAACATCTTGCGGTGCATTACTCATGCGCGTCGATAGGTGGTGACCCTGATGCGATCAGAGATAGATGTCAAATCGCTCTGCTCAGGTCGACATAATCAAGTCTGTTGACACGGAATAAGGCTGATTCGAGGGACGGAAAACCACTGCCAACGCACCTCACCAGTTTCATGGTCAAGAACGAGGCGAAGTTGGTCGCGGAAGCCAGCAACCTCGACAGGGATCACACGTTTCAAAAACTGCTTCATGAAAGCTCCGAGAAGATAAGCACCAGATCTTGCGATCAACTCGGAATATAACACTATCTGTGGTATCTCACGCGCCTAAGTTTTCCACCCCTTGTGGGAAATCCGTTGCTCAGATTTTTGCGACGCATGGAGCAAGCTGGGCCCGCGGGCCGCGCAAGAGGGCGAGGCCGCCTAAAAAAACTTTTCAACAGTTCGCTGCGCGTGGGTGATCTCACCCGCCGCTTTCCATATGGGAAGCGGCCCGCCGCGGTAAAAGCCCGGAAATGCGGGATTTCCCCCTCTGGCCTGCGCGAATCCCGCTGCTATTGTGATGCGACACCAGTTTCACGGGAATCAAAAAAGGAGCGGCCATGCTCAACATCCTCGGCGCCATCGTATCGGGTCTTGTCGTCGGCATCCTCGCCCGATTCTTCTATCCCGGCGCCGTCGATCTCGGCCTCTTGGCAACCATCGCACTGGGCGTCGGCGGTTCGCTCTTCGCGGGGCTGGTCACCAGCCGCGGGCGCAAGGATTTTCACCGGCCCGGCTGCCTCGCCTCGGTGCTGGGCGCGATGGCGCTGATCCTCGTCGGCCAGTTGCTCCTGACCTGATGCCTCAGGCCGCGCGCAGGGCGGTCTTGCGCTCGTAAAGCCGCGCGTCCGCCAGCTTCATCGCGCTTTGGAGCGTATCGCCGCAGCGACGCTCCATCGATGCCACGCCCCATGAGAATGTCGCGGGAGCCCCGCCGACCAATGCGTCGGGTGCCTCGATCACCGCGGCATGGATGCGGCGCACGATCTCGTCGGCGGCGGTTTCGCCAAGGCCGGGGAAGAACATCACGAACTCGTCCCCGCCCCAGCGGCCCGCGACATCGCCAGCGCGCATGTTGCCGACCATCCGCTGGGCGAGCCCGCACAGCACGCGGTCGCCCTCGGCATGGCCGAGTTCGTCGTTGACCTGCTTGAACCGGTCGCCGTCGAGGATCGCCAGCGTGCCGCCGCCACCTGCACGCAGGACCGCCGCGACGGTTTCCTCGAAGCCACGGCGGTTGAGCAGGCCGGTCAGCATGTCGGTGCCGGCCTCGCTCCGCAGTTCGTCCATCCGCGCGAGGGTCTCGCGCGCGGCGCGGGACACCGCATGGAGGAGCTGCCCCGCCATGTCCGGACCGCCCGTGGGCACGTTCTCGACCAGCCGCCCTTCCTCCAATCGCTTGAGATCACGCGTCGCCACGCGCAGCGGCGCCATCAGGCCCCACAGGCCCGCCACGCCGACCCCGGTGCCGAGCACCGTCGCCACCAGCAGCGGCAGGAAGATCGACCACTGCCACTCGCCCAGCGCCGCCTCGATGATGCCGAAACAGATGAGCGGAACGTGGACCGAGGCGAAGCACACGGTGAAGATCCGCATTTCGTAACTGCGCGGGAAGATGAACCGGGTGGCCTGGTAAAAGCGCATGGATAACCTCGCGTAGAGCTCTCGCCCGACGCTAGGTGGCAAGTCCTGAATGGTTTGCGCCCGAACACGGTAAAGTGTTCGTGAAGATGCAGAACTATTGCGTAATCTCGCAACGAAATACGCAATCGTTCTTCGGCAAATCAGGGGACCAGAATGGTGTCCCGCGCCACCGGATCGGTCTCCGGATAATCCGCGTTGTAGTGCAAGCCCCTGCTTTCCTTGCGCCTTCTGGCCGATCGCACGATGAGGTCGGCGGTCTTCAGCAGATTGCGCAATTCGATCAGGTCTTTCGTAACATGGAAGTTACCGTAGTACTCGTCGACCTCTTCCAGCAGAAGGCGGATGCGGTTGGCGGCGCGCTCCATCC
>CAYRLC010000099.1:0-5854 GCA_964424995.1 uncultured Croceicoccus sp. | reverse complement strand
TACTCGTCGACCTCTTCCAGCAGAAGGCGGATGCGGTTGGCGGCGCGCTCCATCCGCTTGTCGGTGCGCACGATGCCGACGTAGTTCCACATGAAGCGGCGGATTTCGGTCCAGTTCTGCTTGATGACGACTTCCTCGTCCGGCGTCGTCACGCGGCTTTCGTCCCACGGGCGGATCGGGGGCGGATCGCGCAAGGCTTCGAAGCGGGCCAGGATGTCGCGCGCCGCGCTGTCGCCGAACACGAAGCATTCGAGCAGAGAGTTCGACGCCAGCCGGTTGGCGCCGTGCAGCCCGCTCTCGCTGCATTCGCCGATGGCGTAGAGGCCGGGCAGATCGGTCTGCCCCTTCAGGTCCACGCGCACGCCGCCGCAGGTATAGTGCTGCGCCGGGACGACCGGAATCGGCTCCTTCGTCATGTCGATGCCGAGGCCGAGCAGCCGTTCGTAGATCGTCGGGAAATGCTCACGCACGAATTCGGGCGGCTTGTGGCTGATGTCGAGATGCACGTAATCGAGGCCGAGGCGCTTGATCTCGTGGTCGATGGCGCGGGCGACGATGTCGCGCGGGGCCAGCTCCATCCGCTCGTCGAATTCGGGCATGAAGCGCTTGCCGGCCTCCGGCCCCGCCTCGGGCGGCAGCTTCAGGATGCCGCCCTCGCCTCGCACCGCCTCGGTAATGAGGAAGTTCTTGACGTCGAGGTTGTAGAGGCAAGTCGGGTGGAACTGCATGAATTCCATGTTCGACACCCGGCACCCCGCGCGCCAGGCCATGGCAATGCCGTCGCCGGTCGCGCCGCTGGGCGCGGTGCTGAACAGGTAGGTGCGCCCGGCGCCGCCGGTGGCCAGGATCGTCGCCCTGGCGGTCAGCGCCTCGACATGCCCGGTCCCGGTATCCAGCGCATAGACGCCCCAGATCGACTGCCCTCCTTCGGGCGTGACGGTGTTGCGATCGCGGATGAGGTCGATGGCAACCATGTTCTCGCGCAGCGTGATGTTGGGGTGCGCACTCGCCGCCTTCAGCAGCGCGGTCTGCACCGCCCAGCCGGTGGCGTCGTCGACGTGGACGATGCGGCGGTGCGAATGCCCGCCCTCCCGCGTCAGGTGAAGCGAACCCTGTTCGGTATTGAACGGCACGCCGAGGTCGATCAGCCGCTGGATCGCCTGCGGCGCATGTTCGATGACGTATTCGACCGTTTCGATCCGATTGAGCCCCGCGCCGGCGACCATCGTGTCGCGGATGTGATCCTCGAACGTGTCGCCCGAATCCAGCACCGCCGCGATGCCGCCCTGCGCCCAGGCGGTGGACCCGGCATCGAGCGGGCCCTTCGAGGTTACGAGCACTTTCGCGCGTTCGGCCAGCACCAGTGCGGCGGTCAGCCCCGCGGCACCCGAACCGATGATGACGACATCAAACCCTTGCGTCATGAGCTGGCGACTTCCCCCGCGCATCCATGTGTCGCCCGGATGACAGCCCGGGCGGCTCGGTCATGCCCTTGCCATCGCTGGGCAATTCCCACAAGCGCCGCGTTCCCGTCATGCGGGCCGTCGAAAAAATCGACCGACCAGCGTCCGGCCTTGCCGTAACGTCGGGCCGACACTCTGGCAGAGGCGGCAATGCATACGACTTTGGCGGGGCTGGACGAGTCGCCCGTTCGTGCCTATTTCGCAAGCGCAATACCGGGATCTGGCGTGGCCAAGTGGGGCACGACGGCCACAAATCTGAGGATCGAAAGGACAGGACATGAGTGCAGTCTATCTCGTCTCTGCGGCGCGTACCGCGATCGGCACCTTCGGCGGTGCGCTCAAGGATTACACGCCCGGCTCGCTCGGCGCGGTGGCCATCCGCGGCGCGCTGGCCCGCGGCGGGGTCGATCCCGAACTGGTCGAGCACACCGTGCTGGGCAACGTCGTTCCCTGCGAACCGCGCGATGCCTACACCGCGCGCATCGCGGCGGTAGAGGCCGGCATCCCGCACGCCGCCCCCGCACTCAACGTCAACCGCCTGTGCGGTTCGGGCATGCAGGCGATCGTTTCGGCCGCGCAGCACCTGATGCTCGGCGATCACCAGGTCGCCGTCGGCGGCGGTGCCGAAGTGATGAGCCGCGCGCCCTATTTCGCGATGGGCGTTCGCTGGGGCCTGAAGATGGGCGACAGCCCGCTGATGGACGGCATGCTGGGCGCGCTGCACGATCCCTTCCACCGCTATCACATGGGCATCACGGCCGAGAACGTGGCCGAGAAGTACGAGATCACCCGTGAGCAGCAGGACGAGTTCGCCGCCGAATCGCAGCGCCGTGCCGCTGCCGCGATCGAAGCGGGCTACTTCACCAGCCAGATCGAGCCCGTCGACATCAAGGTGAAGAAGGACACCGTCCAGTTCGTCACCGACGAACACGTCAAGGCCGGCACCACTGCCGAGAAGCTCGCGGGCCTGCGCCCGGTCTTCAAGAAGGAAGGCGGCACGGTCACCGCGGGCAATGCCTCGGGCATCAACGACGGCGCGGGCGCGGTCGTCCTCGCCACCGAGGATGCGGTCAAGAAGAACGGCTGGACCCCGATGGCCCGCCTCGTTTCCTATGGTCACGCGGGTGTCGATCCGGCCTACATGGGCATCGGTCCGGTTCCGGCCAGCGAGATCGCCATCCAGAAGTCGGGCCTGTCGAAGGACGTGCTGGACGTGATCGAATCGAACGAAGCCTTCGCCGCGCAGGCCTGCGCCGTTTCGAAGCAGCTTGGCCTCGATCCGGCGAAGGTGAACCCGAACGGCTCGGGCATCTCGCTCGGCCACCCGATCGGCGGCACCGGCGCGATCCTCGTCACCAAGCTGGTCTACGAACTGCAGCGCACCGGCGGCAAGTACGGCCTTGCCACGATGTGCATCGGCGGCGGACAGGGCATCGCCACGATCTGGGAAAACGTTTCCTGATCGACCGGCGCATAGCCGACATGAAAAGGGCGGCCTTCGCGGGCCGCCCTTTTTCGTTGTGGGCCAGCGGAGTGGCTGGCACCAAGCGATAGCTGCCGATCAGGCGAAGAGATCGTGATCCATGTCCTTCTGGTGCGCATTGGGCACCGGAAGCTGGTTGTGGTCGCACTTGCGGTCGATCTCCGGCTCGTCCTGCGCGACGGGATTGGCCATTCCCATCATGCGCGCGGTGAAAGTCACCGGCATCATCCAGAACTCGATCCAGCCAGCCAGCAGCGGCAGGCCCGCATCGGTGAAGGGGGTGGGCGTGGTCTGGTCGGTCATCGGTCGCTCTCCACTGCTTTCAGGGTTCATCATACCGCTTTGCCCGGCCAAGGTCCATCGGCCGCTAGGCAGGACGCGCCACCCGTGCGCCGGGCGCCGCCCGATGCGTGGCCGGGCGGTTTACCATGCCCGTAAAGGTCTCCTGAACCGTTCTCGCAAAGCTCCCTGCAGCCATTACGCCCGTATCCTCGGCAGTCGGAAGCCCGCAGCGCAGCGCTTGGGCGCGCCAGAGCCGATTGTGCGCGCGCGGCGGGTTTCCACCAGCCGGGCGCGAAGCCTGCTGGCCGGTCCCGCGTGGAACGGTCGCGAGAACGGAGCGCACACCCGTTCCGGCACGAGGGGCCCCTGCCCCTTCGGAACGTGCAGTGTGTGTTTCCGGCCGGGTGGGGCCGTTTGTGCGGATGGTCCCGCCCGGCACCCTGGTTCGCGGCCAGCCCGTCAGCCGCGCTTGATGGCCGACCCGCACGCCGCCGCATCGCCGCCCTGCCGGGCGCAGACCGTCGCCAGCCTGGCCTGCGCCGCCTTCAGCACGTCCGCGCCGCCGTTCTTCGCGCTCCATTCCGCCAGCGCCTTGCCCCATCGCTCGATCGAGGTACGGGTGCGCATGAAGTAGCTGTTGTCGCTCTTGCCCAGCTCGGCCAGCACGGCATCGGCGCTTGCCTGCACCGCCGCCTTGTCCTGCGGCGTCTGGTCCATCACGGTCAGCGCATAGTTCGCGGCCCACTGCACCCGCGTCGCCGGACCCTGCGACGCATCGTAGGCCTTGCGCGCCCATTCGACCGCGCCCTTCGCGTCCTTGTCCTCTGCCGCCATGTCGGAGAGGATCGACATGTAGTAGTAGCCCGAGCGCGAGTTCGCCGCCTCCTTCGCAATCATCGCCTTCGCTCCCGCCCGGTCGCCGATCATGTCGAGCGCGCCCGCCGCGTAGGAGATCACCGCCTTGCGCGCGAATTCGTCCTTCGCTTCCTTGTCCACCTTTGCCACCCAGGCGTGGACTTCCCGCTTCAGCGGATCACCGATCCCGCCGCCACGCTCGGCCAGCTTGACCCGGCTGCGCAGCGCAAATGTGCGGTCGAGCAGGCTGTTGCCGGTATCGCCGTGGATCCTGGCAAGCGCGGCATCGACCTTCGCTAACAGAGCATCGCGCTCGGCCCCGGCGGGCAGGGCCGAGACCAGATCTGCGGCGCTGTAGATCAGCATCGACTGCCCCGCCTCGACCTCGGCCGGGCTGGCCAGCACGACCGGCAGGATCGTCGCCACCTGCTTGGCCTGCGCCGGGTTCAGGACGAGGTTGTCGTCCTTGTCGGTCTCCGCGGCGAACAGGATGCCGTCGAGCGTGAAGCGGCGCTGCAACGCCGGATCGGGCGCGGCGGCGGCCAGCTTGGTCAGCAGTTCGCCGACCCCGCCATCCTCGAACCGCTTGGGATCGTTGCCCCAGTCGAAACCCGACAGGATCTTCCAATCCTCCGCCGAAAGCGTGATGGGGTCCTTCTTCGCATCGGCCAGCACCGCGTCGATGGTGCGCGTGCGCCCTGCTGCCAAGGTCAGCAGCGCGGGCAGTTCGGAGGCCATCGTCGCGCTCGACAGCCGGGTGATCTCCTTCCCGTCGGGGCTCAGGACGATGACCGTAGGGTATCCGCTCGTGCCGAAATGCTCGCCCCACTTCTGCGCGCCCTCGGTATCGCCGTCGAGGTAGACGGGGATGAACTGCTCGGTCCTGGCGATGAAGGCCGGGTCCTTGAACAGCGTTACCTTCATCTGCGCACAAGGCGGGCACCACACCGCGCCCCAGTAGAGCAGCACCGGCTTGCCGGTCTCCTTGGCTTCGGCCAGCGCATCCTCGACATCGCCCTGCCGCCACGCGATCTCGCTCGCCGCGCTGGCGACAGGCGCCTCCGATCCCTGGTTGCAGGAGGCGGTAGCAAAGGCGAGCGAGCTGATCAGGGCAAGGGCGGCGAAACGGTTCATCTTGGTTTCCTCAGAAACGAATGGCGTGTGATCGGTCACCCGGCCCCAACTGGCAAGATGTTAAATCTTTGGCCGGCCCAAAGGAAAAGGGGCCGCCGCACGATGGCGACGACCCCTTTCAATCTCTCAGATGGTGCGGCGGCTCAGTCGTAGAGCTGACCGCGGATCGCGCCGTTGGGATAGGCGGCGGTGTGAAGGTTGACGTAGAAGTCCTGCGGATTGCCCTGCAGACGGTTCTCGGTCCATTCCTTGCCGTCCTTGCAACCCTGCCACGTGCCTTCGTTCGACTTCGTCAGGGTCAGCACCGGCGGGCCATTGGTGCCGGCCCGGCCGTAATGGATGTGCGCGGCGGTCACTTCGCCGATGTTCCGCACGTCCTTGATCTCGTAGCAAACCTGGCCGAAGGCATCGGAGATCGAGATTTCCGCCATACCCGAACCGTCCGGATCGCCGCCGCCGACTTCGGCCGCGCCGGTCAGGTTGGCATTGTAGGTATCCGAAGTGGCGTCGATCGCCTCTTCCTCCAGCGTGGCGCAAGCGCCCAGGGTGGCAGTGCTGACGATGGCCATGATGGCCAGATACGACTTCTTCATCCCGATAACTCCCAAAACTTCAGGGTCGTGGAATGACGACCCGT
>CAYRLC010000098.1:0-8966 GCA_964424995.1 uncultured Croceicoccus sp. | reverse complement strand
TTAGACATGCCTTAGCGGAACAGCCCGCCCAATATGCCGCGAACCAGCCGTCCGGCCAGACCGCCCGATGATGACGAGCGCCGCGACGATCCGCCGAATACGGCGCGGCCGATCTCGTTCGCGACCTGCCGTCCGACCGACGATGCGGCGGAGCGGGTGGCGGACTGGACCGCCTTGTCGAATGCCGACGGCTTGGCGGCTTCCCGCGCGGCGGCGGCGTCGCGGCGCGCCTGCTCCTTGAGTTCGGCGGCGCGCTGCTTCGCCTCGACCCTGGCTTGCGCGGCGGCGGCCTTTTCGCTCTCCGCCTGCGCCTTGGCGGCCTGCGCCGCTGCGGCGGCCGCCTCGCCCCGTGCCGCCAATATCTCCTCGGCCGATTCGCGATCGACCGCCGCGTCATATTTGTCCGCGCAGGGAGAGATGGACTGGATGATGGCCCGTTCCTTGGCGTCCACCGGCCCCAGGCGCGATCGTGGCGGGGCGATCAGCGTCCGTTGCACGATGCCGGGCGAGCCATCCTCCTGTAGCAGCGAGACCAGCGCCTCGCCGACCTTGAGTTCGGTGATCGCGGTCGCGACGTCCAGATCCGGATTGATCCGGAATGTTTCCGCCGCCGCCTTGATCGCCCGCTGGTCGCGGGGGGTGAAGGCGCGCAGGGCATGCTGGATGCGGTTGCCAAGCTGGCCCGCCACCTCCTCGGGAATGTCGATCGGGTTCTGCGTCACGAAATAGACGCCCACGCCCTTCGACCGGATGAGGCGGACCACCTGCTCGATCTTGTCCTGCAGCGCGCGCGGGGCATCGTCGAACAGCAGGTGCGCCTCGTCGAAGAAGAACACGAGCTTCGGTTTCACCGGATCGCCCACTTCGGGCAGCGTCTCGAACAGCCAGAGCAGGAATGTCGCGTAGAGCTTGGGGCTGCGCATCAGCTTGTCGGCGGCGAGAATGTTGACGTAGCCGCGACCCTGGTCGTCCACGGTCAGAAAGTCGTCGATCTCCAGCGCGGGTTCGCCGAAGAAGCGGTCCCCGCCCTGCGCGCGCAGGGTCAGCAGCGCGCGCTGGATCGTGCCGACGCTGGCCTTGGTGACGTTGCCGTAGCGGGTCGACAGTTCGCCCGCGTTCTCCGCCGTATGCGCCAGCATCGCCTGCAGGTCGTCGAGATTGAGCAGCAGCAGCCCCTGTTCGTCCGCCCAGTGGAACGCGATGTTGAGCACGCCCTCCTGCGTCTCGTTGAGGTCGAGCAGGCGCGACAGCAGCAGCGGGCCCATTTCCGATACCGTGGTGCGGATCGGATGGCCCTGTTCGCCGTAAAGATCCCAGAAGATCGCCGGATTGTCGGAATAGGCATAGTCGTCGATGCCCAGTTCCTTCGCCCGCGACTCCAGCGAGGCGGCGTGCTTGAAGGTGGGCGATCCGGCCATGGCGATGCCCGACAGGTCGCCTTTCACGTCGGCGACGAAGACCGGCACGCCATCGGCGGAAAAGCTTTCGGCGATGCCCTGCAGCGTCACCGTCTTGCCCGTGCCTGTGGCCCCCGCGATCAGCCCGTGGCGATTGGCCCGCGACAGGGTGAGCCATTGCCGTTCGCCGTTGTCGGCAAGGCCGAGATAGATGGCCGTTTCGTTGCTGCCGTCACTCACGCCGATGATCCCCCGAGGATGTGCAAGGACCACGGATGTGGCCCGCCGGATGCGTCCGGGTCAAGTTCGGCTTGCGGCCACCGCGCCATGTCGCCATCTAGGCGCGGCCATGCGCGCGCCCTCTGCCCCCGAACCTTTCATCCTTCTCGACGATGCGCGCGATCCGGCCCACGCCGAACCTGCGGCGGCGCGCCTCTACCGCGATCCGGTGGCCGAGTTTTGCGCGATGACCGGCGCTGAAGTGGCGGCGGCGCTGACCGCCGCGCAGGAGGCGGCGGCCAAGGGGCTGCATGTCGCGGGCTACCTCGGCTACGAGGCCGGGCTGGCGCTGGAGCCGCGGCTGGCCATCCTGCCACGCGCCGGTGGCAACGGGCGGCCGCTGGTCTGGCTCGCCGCGTTCGAGGGTCACGAGACGCTTGCACCCGAAGCGGTGCCCGGCTGGCTGGCCGGGCGGGCGCACGTCGCGGGCGGCCCGCCGCTGCTCTCTCCCCTGCGCCCCGCGATCGAGCGCGAGGACTACGACGCCGCCTTCATCCGCGTCCGCGAGGCGATCGCGGCGGGCGACATCTATCAGGCGAACTTCACCTTTCCGCTGAAGGGCCGCTGGGCCGGCGATCCGCTGGCGATCTACGCCCGCCTCCGCGCCCGCGCCGCCGCCGGATACGGGGCACTGGTCTTCGATGGCGACCGGCACCACCTCTCGCTCTCGCCCGAGCTGTTCTTCGCGCTGAAGGGCGGCGACGTGACGCTGAAGCCGATGAAGGGCACCCGCCCGCGCGGCTCCGATCCCGAAGCCGACGAAGCGCTGGCCCGCGAACTGGCCGCCAGCGAGAAGGACCGGGCCGAGAACCTGATGATCACCGACCTGATGCGCAACGACGTATCGCGCCTGGCCGTGCCGGGCAGCGTCACCGTGCGCGATGCCTTCCGGGTCGAAACTTATCCCACCGTGCACCAGATGACCTCCACCGTCCGCGCGAAGATGGCGGACGGGGCAGGGGCCATCGACCTTGTCCGGGCGATCTTTCCCTGCGGTTCGATCACCGGCGCGCCGAAGATTCGTGCGATGGAGCTGATCGACGCGATCGAGGATAACCCGCGCAATCTCTACTGCGGGGCGATCGGGCGGGTTGACCCGGGCGGCGATGCTGCGTTCAATGTCGCGATCAGGACGCTGACGCTCGACAAGTCGGGCGCGGCGACGATGGGGGTAGGTAGCGGCCTCGTCTTCGATTCCCGGGTCGACGACGAATGGGCCGAATGCCTGGTGAAAGGAAGTTTCGTGGCGGCGGCAAGGCCGGACGTACGATTGATCGAGACGATGGCCTTCGACCCGATGGTCGGCGTGCCGCTGATCGAACTGCACCTGCAGCGGTTGAAGGACAGCGCGGCGGCGCTGGGCTTCGCGATCGATCGCCATGCCCTGCGCAACCAGATCCAGGCGTTCTGCTTCATGAACCGGGAGCCGAAGAGGCTGCGCGTTCTGGTCGACTTCGACGGCAACTGGGAGATCGAGGGCAGCGACCCGCCCGCGCCGATCGACGGGCCGGTCCCGGTCGCGCTGTGCCCGCTGCCGGTCGCGCCCGGGGACTGGCGGCTGCGCTACAAGACCACCGACCGCACGTTCTACGAGGATGCGCGGATCGAGGCCGAAGGGCACGGCGCGCGCGAGGCGGTGCTGGTCCGCGACGACGGCTTCGTGACCGAGGGCAGCTTCACCAACGTCTTCGTCGAGCGGGACGGCACCCTGCTGACCCCGCCGGTCGAGCGCGGGCTGCTGCCCGGTGTGCTGCGCGCCTCGCTGATCGAGCAGGGCCGTGCGGTGGAGGCGGACCTGACCGCGGCGGACCTTGCGCCCGGCTTTCTGATCGGCAATGCGCTGCGGGGGCTGATGCCGGCCCGGCTGATCGATCAGGACTGAGCATTCCCATGACCGCCCCGCACCTTTCCGCCGCCCTTGGGCGGATCGCGCCGTCGCAGACAACGGCGATGACCGACCGGGCTACCGAGCTTCGGGCCGAAGGGCGCGACATCATCTCGCTGTCGGTCGGCGAACCCGATTTCGACACGCCCGCGCATGTCGTCGCCGCGATGAAGGCGGCGCTGGACGAAGGACAGACCCGCTACACCCCCGTCGGCGGCACTGCCGCGATGAAGCGCGCGGCCGCGCTCCATTTCCGGCGCGATCTGGGGCTTGCGGTAGAGCCTTCGCAAGTGACGATCAGCGCCGGGGGCAAGCAGGCGATCTTCCACGCCCTGCTCGCCACGCTGGACCCGGGCGACGAAGTAGTGATCCCCGCGCCGTGGTGGGTCTCCTACCCGGAGATCGTGCGGTTCGCGGGCGGCACGCCCGTGCCGCTCCCCACCCGGCCCGAACGCGATTTCCGCTTTACCGCCGCCGAGCTGGAAGCGGTCATCACGCCCCATACCCGCTGGCTGCTGCTGAACAGCCCCGGCAATCCGACCGGTGCGGTGTTCCCGGCAGACGACCTGCGCGCCATCGGCGAGGTGCTCGACCGCCACCCCCAGGTCATGGTGATGAGCGACGACATCTACGCGCCGCTGATCTACACCGGCGCGCCGCACGCCACGCTGGCCGCGCTGCGCCCCGATCTGGCGGACAGGGTGCTGACCGTGTCGGGCGTGTCGAAGAGCCATGCAATGACCGGGCTTCGCATCGGCGTCGCCACCGGCCCCGCTTGGCTGATCCGCGCGATGGAAAAGCTGCAATCCCATTCGAGCGGCAATCCCGCCTCGATCAGCCAGGCCGGCGCGGTCGCCGCCTTCGAGGGGCCGCAGGATTTCCTGGCTGACTGGCGCGAGACGTTCCGCCGCCGCCGCGACCTGGTGGTGGCGCGGGTCAACGCCATTCCCGGCCTGTCTACCCCGGTGCCGCAGGGCGCGTTCTACTGCTTCGTCGATGCCGCGCCGCTGATCGGCGGGACGCTCGCTGACGATGGTGCGCTGGCGCTGCACCTCCTCGAACACGGGGTCGCGGTCGTCGCGGCATCGGCCTTCGGCGGCGACCATTGCGTCCTTGCCGGTTTTCGCATCAGCTTCGCGGCGAGCGAGACGACCCTGACCGAGGCGATAGACCGGATCGAAAGGGCGGTAACGGCACTATGAGCATCACGGTTCTCTACGAAGACGGCGAGGCGCTGGTCATCGACAAGCCCGCGGGCCTGCCCATCGATCGGCCGCGCGCGGGCGGACGCAGCCTGGAGGATCACCTGGGCGAGCTTCGCCTCGGCTTCCAGCGCGAACCGGCGCCCGTGCACCGGCTCGACACCGATACCTCGGGCTGTCTGCTGCTGGCGCGCAATCCCAAGGCGCTGAAACGCTTCAACAAGGCGTTCGAGGATCGGCAGGTCGAAAAGGTCTATCTCGGCATTCTGGCCGGAACGGTCGCCGAGGACGAGGGCGAGATCGCGCTGTCGCTGGCCAAGATCAGCAGCAAGGAAGGCGGCTGGCGGATGATCGCGGCGAAGAAGGGCAAGCCTTCGATCACCCGCTGGCGCAAGCTGGCCGAGAAGGACGGGCAGACCCTGATCGAGTTCCGGCCCGAGACCGGCCGCACCCACCAGATCCGCATCCATGCTCTCGCCGGGCTGGGCGCGTCGCTGCTGGGCGATCCGGTCTATGGCACCGGGAAAGGGGCACCGCGCACGATGCTCCATGCGAGCGGCTTGATCGTGCAGCGCGAGGGCAAGTCGCCGATCGCCGCCCATGCGCCGTTTCCCGCCGATTTTGCGCGGCTGGGCTTCGCCGCGCCCGAACCGGACCCGGCCTTCGCGTCGACACTCGAGCCGATCGCGACCGTGCCCGACGCAGAACCCGAACCCGATCCGTTCTTCGACGATCCCCATGGCTGAGGCATCGGGTGGCTGACGAAACCGATCCGCTGATCGCCCGCGCCCACGCGCTGGCCGAAGAGCGGTTCGTCACTGCCTCCGGCCCGGGCGGGCAGAACGTCAACAAGGTTGCGACCGCGGTGCAGCTGCGGGTCAACATCTACCGGCTGGGCATGACGCCGCCGGTGTTTCACCGGCTGAAGGCGCTCGGCGGTAGCCGCGTTTCGGCGAGCGGGGACCTCATCATCGATGCGCGCCGCTTCCGCACGCAGGAACAGAACCGCGCGGACGCGCGCGCAAGGCTCGCGGCGTTGCTCATCGAGGCGCAAATCGAGCCGAAGAAGCGCGCGAAAACCCGGGTCAACCGCGTCGGCAAGGCCGAGCGGCTGAAGGTCAAGAAATCGCGCGGCGAGGTCAAGGCCGGGCGCGGCCGCGTGACCGGCTGGGACTGACGAGCGCGGGCCTATTCGGCGGCGGCGCTGGCCGTGCCGGTGGGTGTCTCGCTGGCTTCCGGCGGCAGCATCTCCGCCGCGTCCGACAGCACCTGCGCCTCGTCTGCGGCAGGGGCGGCGGGCTGGTCCGGCGCCCCGCCGCAGCCGGACAGCACCGCCAGGGCGGCGGCAGCGGCGATGGCGGGGCGCACGGGGATCATTCGCTGGCCGCGTCGGTGCTCATCGCCGCTTCGAGATCGGCGGCGGCGTCGGCGGCGGCATCGGCGGCCTGATCGGCGGGCGCCTCGGTCGCCACGTCGCTGGCGGTGGCATCGTCGGTCACGCTTTCGTCGATGGCCGGATCGCCGTCCATGCCGGGCTGGGTCATCACTTCATCGGCGGGCATCTCGACCGTGTCGGCCTCTGCCGGGGAGTCCGGATCGTCGGTCGACCCGCAGGCGGCAATCGCGAGCGAGAGGACCAGCGGCGCGGCGACAAGTGCAATCTTCTTCATGGAGCGAGCCTTCTTGAGTGGTGCATATCTGGCGGCCATGCCTAGTCGAAGGGCGAGGGCACGGCAATCGCCGCGGCAGCGTTGCAAACATATAAAGGTTTCTTTATATGCTGCCCCACGATGACCGTTCACGACCTCATTTCGGCGCTCGACGACCCGACGCGGCTCAGGCTGCTGCGGCTTCTGGCGCGCATGGAACTGGCCGTGGGCGAGCTGGCCGAAGTGCTGGACCAGAGCCAGCCGCGCATTTCGCGCCATGTTCGCATTCTGACCGAGGCGGGATTGGTCGAGAAGCGCAAGGAAGGCAGCTGGGTCTTCCTGCGCGCCGCCGGGCAGGCCGGAGAGGGGCAGGCGGCTGCGGGCATGGCCGCGGCGGCGGAAAACCTGCTCGCCACCGCCGAGGACGAGGACAGCGATTTCGCCGCGACCTGCGAGGGCGACCGCAAGCGCCTTGCCGCGATCCGCGCCGCGCGTGAGGAGATCGCCGGCAAGTACTTTGCCCGCCATGCCGACGAATGGGACCGCCTGCGCAGCCTGCACAGCCCCGACGGCGCAGTGGAGGCGGAGCTGACCCGGCTGCTGGGCGTAAGCGGCGCGCACGACGATCCCGCGCCGTTGGGCCGTTTGCTCGACATCGGCACCGGCACCGGCCGCATGGCCGAACTCTATGCCCCCAGCGCCGATCACGTCGCCGCCATCGACAAGAGCCCGGAGATGCTGCGTATCGCCCGCGCCCGGTTGCAACACCTGCCGCCCGCGCGCCTGTCGCTGCTGCAGGGCGATTTCCTCGACCTGCCGTTCGAGGACGAGTCGTTCGACACCGTGCTATTCCACCAGGTGCTGCATTACGCGCAGGCTCCCGAACGCGCGCTGGCCGAAGCGGCGCGAGTGACGAGGCAGGGAGGCCGCATCGCCATCGTCGATTTCGCCGCCCACGGGCGCGAGGACTTGCGCGACGAACAGGCGCACGCGCGACTGGGCTTTACCGACGCGCAAATGCACGCGCTTTTGACAGGTGCGGGTTTCGCGCCGATGGCCGACAGCGCGCTCGCCGGGTCGGAGCTGACCGTCCGTATCTGGACCGGCCGCCGCGCCGCGTCGCTCCACCACATGGCGGACCGTGCGCCCGTCCATCTCGACAAAGATCGCCAGAGAAAAGCCAGCCGATGACCACCAACCTGCACCAGGCCACCGCACCCGCGGGCGTGCCGCTGTTCGCCGATCTTCCCGGCGACGTGAACGTGAGCTTCGAATTCTTCCCGCCCAAGAGCGAGAAGATGGAAGCGCAGCTGTGGGAGGCGATCGAGAAGCTGGCGCCGCTGAACCCGTCGTTCGTGTCGGTGACCTATGGCGCGGGCGGATCGACGCGCGAGCGCACCCACGCGACCGTCGAACGCATCATCCGCGAGGCGAAACTGCCCGCCGCCGCGCACCTGACTTGCGTAGAGGCGAGCAAGGACGAGATCCGCGCCGTCGCCGAACAGTACTGGGAAGCGGGCGTGCGCCACATCGTCGCGCTGCGCGGCGATCCGACGACCGAGGGCGGCCGGTTCCAGCCCCATCCCGATGGCTATGCCAGCGCCGCCGATCTGGTCGCCGGGCTGAAGGCCATCGCGCCGTTCGAGATCAGCGTCGCCGCCTATCCCGAAACCCACCCCGAAGCCTTGAGCGCGCAGAGCGACATCGACAACCTGAAGCGCAAGATCGACGCGGGCGCGGACCGGGCGATCACCCAGTTCTTCTTCAGCCCGGAATGCTTCCTGGAGTTTCGCGACAAGGTGGCGGCCGCGGGCATCGACGCGCCGATCCTGCCCGGCATCCTGCCCGTCTCCAACGTCGCGCAAACGCGCAAGATGGCCGCGCTGTGCGGCGCGCAGATACCCGACTGGATGGACCGCCTGTTCGAAGGGCTGGACGAGCGGCCCGGCGCGAGGAAGCTGGTCGCCGCGACGATCGCCGCCGAATTCTGCCGCGCGCTTTACGCGGGCGGGGTGCGCGACTTCCATTTCTACACATTGAACCGCGCAGACCTGTCCTACGCGATCTGCCACCTGCTCGGGCTGCGTCCCGTGGGAGAGAATGCATGACCCTCATCCCCAGCGCGGCCCGCGCCGCCTTCGAAGCCGCCGCCAGAGAGCGCATCCTGATCACCGACGGCGCTTTCGGCACGCAGATCCAGACCAAGGGGCTGGTCGAGGCGGACTATGCGGGCGACCTTGGCCTGTCGCACGACCAGAAGGGCAACAACGACATCCTCGCGCTGACGCGGCCCGATGTGCCCGAAGGCATCCACCGCGCCTATTTCGAGGCGGGGGCCGACATCGCCGAGACCAACACGTTCAGCGCCAACCGGATCAGCCAGGCCGACTACGGCGCGGAACACCTGGTCGAGGCGATCAACGTGGAAAGCGCGAAGCTCGCCCGCCGGGTGGCTGACGAGTTCACAGCGAAGGACGGCAGGCCCCGCTTCGTAGCCGGTGCCATCGGGCCGACCAACAAGACGCTGTCGCTGTCGCCCGACGTGAACGACCCC
>CAYRLC010000097.1:0-9085 GCA_964424995.1 uncultured Croceicoccus sp. | reverse complement strand
CGACAAGCGCAAGTTCATCGTCGCCGACACGCCCGGCCACGAACAGTACACCCGCAACATGGTGACCGGCGCATCCACCGCCGACCTTGCCGTGATCCTGATCGACGCGAGGAAGGGCGTGCTGGTCCAGACCCGGCGGCACAGCTATCTGGCGCATCTCGTCGGCATCAAGAACATCGTGCTGGCGGTGAACAAGATGGATCTCGTCGATTACGACCAGGCCGCTTACGACGCGATCGTCGCCGAATATCGCGCCTTTGCCGCGCAGATCGGCATCACCGATTTCACCGCGATCCCGATCTCGGGCTTCAAGGGCGACAACGTCACCGACCGTTCGGCCCACACCCCGTGGTACGACGGCCCGACGTTGATGGAACATCTGGAAGCGGTCGAGGTGTCTTCGGACGACGACCTTGCCAAGTCGTTCCGGATGCCGGTGCAGTGGGTCAACCGCCCCAACCTCGACTTCCGGGGCTTTTCGGGCCTGATCAGCGGCGGCACGGTGAAGCCGGGCGATCCGGTGCGCATCGTCCCTTCGGGCAAGACCAGCACGGTCAAGTCGATCGTTACCTTCGACGGCGATCTGGAACAGGCGCAGGCCGGCCAGTCGGTCACCATCACGCTGGAAGACGAAGTCGACTGTTCGCGCGGGAGCGTCATTTCCGCCGCCGACAGTCCGCCGCAGGTCGCCGACCAGTTCGAGGCGACGGTGGTGTGGATGGCGGACGAGGCGCTGCTGCCGGGCCGGTCCTACTGGCTGAAGCTGGCGACGCAGACCGTGTCGGCCAGCCTGCAGCCGCCCAAGTATGCCGTCGACGTCAACACGATGGAGCATCTGGCGGCCAAGACGCTGGATCTCAACGCCATCGGCGTGACCGAACTGGCGACCGACAAGCCGCTGGTCTTCCTGCCCTATCGCGAGGAAGACGGAACCCTCAACAAGACGCTGGGCGGCTTCATCCTGATCGACAAGATCACCAACCAGACGGTGGCGGCGGGCATGCTCCACTTCGCGCTGCGCCGGTCGCAGAACGTCCACTGGCAGGCGCTCGACATCACGCGCGAGGCGCGGGCCGATCTCAAGAACCAGAAGCCGAAGGTGCTGTGGTTCACCGGCCTGTCGGGTTCGGGCAAGTCGACCATCGCGAACCTGGTCGAGAAGCGGCTGCACCGGATGAACCGGCACTCGTTCCTGCTCGATGGCGACAACGTGCGCCACGGGCTCAACAAGGATCTCGGCTTCACCGATGTCGACCGGATCGAGAACATTCGCCGCGTCGGCGAAGTCGCGCGCCTGATGACCGATGCGGGCCTGATCGTCGTCACCGCCTTCATCAGCCCCTTCCGGGCCGAGCGCGAGATGGTGCGGTCGATGTGCGCCGAGGGCGAGTTCGTCGAGGTGTTCATCGATACCCCGCTGAGCGTGGCCGAGGAACGCGACGTCAAGGGCCTCTACAAGAAGGCGCGCGAGGGCAGCCTCAAGAACTTCACCGGCATCGACAGTCCCTACGAAGCGCCTGTCGATCCCGAGATCCGCATCGACACGACGCAGATGACCGCGGAAGCAGCGGCGGACAAGATCGTCGAATACGTGCTGGGCTGGTGAGCATGAGCGAGACCATCGTGGCGGACGATGCCGAACTCGCGGCGCGGCTGGCCGAGGCGGCGGGCCGCATCGCGGTCGCGGTGCGCGACAGCGGGCTGATCGACGGCAAGGCGCTGGGCAAGACGGGCGATGCGGTCGCCAACGCCTTCCTGATGCGCGCCATTGCCGAGCAGCGCCCCGACGATGGCGTGCTGAGCGAGGAAAGCGCCGACACCGCCGAGCGGCTGGGCAAGGAGCGGGTGTGGATCATCGACCCGGTCGACGGCACCCGCGAATACGGCGAGCGCCGCTGCGACTGGGCGGTGCACGTCGGCCTTGCCATCGGCGGCAAGCCGGTGATCGGCGCAGTGGCTCTGCCCGGCGTGCCGCAAGTCCTGCGAACCGACCGCACCCTGCCGTTGCCGCCGGTGCCCGAACGCTTGCGCATGGTGGTCAGCCGCACCCGCCCGGGCGCCGACAGCCAGGCCGTGGCCGAGGCACTGGGCGCCGAACTGGTGCCGATGGGCAGCGCCGGGGCCAAGGCGATGGCCATCATCCGGGGCGAGGCGGACATCTACCTCCATTCCGGCGGGCAATACGAATGGGACAACTGCGCCCCCGCCGCCGTGGCACTGGCGCATGGCCTCCATGCCAGCCGCATCGACGGCTCGCCGATGACCTACAACAACAGGGACGTCTCGCTCCCCGACCTCCTGATCTGCCGCAAGGAACATGCCGAGCGGGTGCTGCAACTGGTTGCGGAAATCGGCTGAGGGCGGCTGGCCCTGGCCAGCGTATCGGCTAGGGTCCTCGCCATGCGGCCTCGCGATCACCATATCGGCGTGCTGGCGGTGGTCCTTGCCGGACTGGCGGGCTTCGTCGATGCGGTCGGTTTCCTGGCCAGCGGCGGGTACTTCGTCTCGTTCATGAGCGGCAATTCCACCCGCCTCGGCGTCGGGGTGGGAGAGGCGCTGGCGACCGGATCGTCCGGTGCCGCCGCGCTGCTGGCGCTGGCGCTGATCGTTGCTTTCGTTGCGGGTACGGTAACCGCCTCGCTCCTGCGCCGCGCGGTGGCGCAGCGGGCCAAGGAAAGCGCGGTGCTGGGCTGCGTCGCCGCGCTGCTCGCGCTCTCCGCGCTGATCGATCCGCTGGCGCCGGGCGGGCTAGCGCTGCTGCCGCTGGCCGCCGCGATGGGGGCGATGAACCTCGCCTTCGAAGTCGGCGGCGACGTGCGAGTGGGGCTGACCTACATGACCGGCACGCTGGTCAAGCTGGGGCTCCGAATTGCCGACATGCTGGCGGGCGGAGACCGGACGGCGTGGCTGCCCTATCTCGTGCTCTGGCTGGGGCTGGTCTGCGGCGGGGTCATCGGCGCATGGCTGCAGATGCAGATGGGCAGCACGGCGACCTGGTTCGCGTCGGGCCTTGCCGCGCTGGTCGCGGTCATCGTCGGAATCGGTCGCCGAAGCGCCGCCTAGCCCCGCTTTGCCGCCGCCCGCACCGCGAAATCGCGGCGGGTGAGGGGGCGGGCTTCGGCTTGCGCCGCGCAGTCTGCCGGAACCGCGCGCAGGCAGGCGGTGCCCGCGCCGAAGACGTGGCGCAGCTTCTCGAACCGGGTGGTGAAGGCGCGGTGGTCCCAGCCGTGGATGCCCGCATCCTCCACCTTGCGCGCGATCGCGCCGTAGATCCCGGTCGCCGAGAGGATCGCCCAGCGCGAACGCAGCGGCAGCCGCGCCGCGCCGATCCGCGCGCTGCTTTCGTAGGCGTGGGCAAGGACGCAGGCGTCGTGAACCATGGCGACCAGTTCGGCGCGGTAGACCGGCTTCATGTGCTGGCCGGGCGGGATATCGGCTTCCACCAGCCATTCCTCGGGCAGGTAGAGCCGCCCGGCGGCATCGTCCTCCCACACGTCGCGCACGATATTGGCGAGCTGGAACGCGATGCCGAGATCGCATGCCCGGTCGAGCGTATCGCCGGCGAGCGGATCCGCACCCTCGTCGGGCACGCCCATGACCTTGGCCATCATCACTCCGACCGCGCCCGCCACGTGGTAGCAGTATTGCAGCATGTCCGCTTCCGTGCGCGGTCGCCAGTCGTCGGCGTCGAGCGCGAAACCGGCCACCACGTCGTCGCACATGTCTGCGGTCAGCCCACATTCGCGCGCCACCACGCCGAGCCCGTCGAACGAGCGGTCGCCGGTCGGCTCACCCGCCAGCGCCAACGCGGTGCGTTCGCGGATCACCGCCAGCCGCGCCGCCGCATCGCCCTGTTCGCCCAAAGCTCCGCCCATCTCCTGCGCGTCGGCCAGATCGTCCGCCGCGCGGCACCAGCCGTAGAGCAGCCAGACCCGCTCGCGCGTCACCCGGTCGAACAGCAGCGAGGCGGCGGCGAAGCTTTTCGATCCGCGCGCGATCACGCCGCGGGCATGAGCGACGAGAGTATCCCGGTCCGCGACCGTGTCAGCCACGCATCAGGTCCTGCACCATCAGCCGCGCGGTCGCCTTGGCCGAACCGACCACGCCGGGGATGCCCGCGCCCGGATGCGTCCCCGCGCCGACGACATAGAGGTTGCCGATCTCGTCGTCGCGGTTGTGCGCGCGGAACCACGCGCTTTGCGTCAGGATCGGTTCGAGGCTGAAGGCGCTGCCCATGTGGGCGGCAAGGTCGGTGCCGAAATCGGCGGGGGTGTAGTGGAACTTGGTGACGATGCGGTCGTGGATGTCGGGGATCAGGCGGCGGCCCACTTCGTCCAGCACCCGCTTTTCGAGGATCGGGCCGACTTGCGCCCAGTCCACCGCCAGCTTGCCCATGTGGGCCACGGGGACGAGGGCATAGAACGTGCTCATCCCCTCCGGCGCCATCGACGGATCGGTGACGGTGGGGTGATGGAGATATATCGAGAAATCCTTGGGCAGCACGCCCGACTTGTAGATGTCGTCGAGCAGCCCTTTATAGCGCGGGCCGAACAGGATCATGTGGTGCGGGATGCCGGGCCACGCGCCCTCGACCCCGAAATGCACGACGAAGAGGCTGGGGCTCCAACGCTTCCTCGCCAGCGACTTCGCCACCGCCGGGCCGCGCCGGTTGCCCGCCAGCAGGTCACGGTAGGAATGCATGAGGTCGGCGTTGGTCGCCACCGCGTCGAACTTGCCCGACCAGCCCGACCTGGTGGTGAGGCCGGTGGCGCGGTTGCCGACCGTCTCGATCCGCTCCACCCCGTCGCCCAGCCGCACGGTGCCGCCCAGCCGCTCGAAATGGGTGACCATCGCGGCGATCAGCCGGTTGGTGCCGCCCTTCGCCCACCACACGCCGCCGTCCTTCTCCAGCTTGTGGATGAGGGCGTAGATCGCGCTGGTGGTCATCGGGTTGCCGCCGACGAGCAGGGTGTGGAACGACAGCGCCTCGCGCAGTTTCGGGTTCTTCACGAACTTCGACACCATCGAGAACACGCTGCGCCACGCCTGGTACTTGGCGAGCGCGGGGGCGGCCTTGATCATGGTCGAGAAGTTGAGGAACGGGACATGGCCCAGCTTGACGTAGCCTTCCTCGTAGACCCCTTCGGAATAGCGCGAGAACTCCTCGTAACCCGCCACGTCCTCGGGGTTCAGCTTGTGGATTTCCGCCGCCAGCTTCGCCATGTCGTTCGAATAGTCGAAGGTCGTGCCGTCGTCCCACTGCAGGCGGTAGAACGGCATCACGGGCTGAAGCTCGATGTCCCGCGCCATGTCGTGCCCGGTCAGCTGCCAAAGTTCGGACAGGCAATCGGGATCGGTCACCACCGTTGGCCCGGCGTCGAAGGTGAACCCGTCCTTGTGCCAGACGTAGGCACGGCCGCCCGGCTTGTCGCGCGCCTCCACCACCGTGGTCTGGATCCCCGCGGATTGCAGCCGGATGGCCAGCGCCAGCCCGCCGAACCCCGCGCCGATGACGGCGGCGGTGCGGCCGGTGGGTTCAGGCGCGGTCTGCGGCCCCGTGGCGGGGGCATTCGGGGCGTCGGTCATGGGGTTTCCTGCGGTCAAGATGGGCCTTCCGGGGGTGTCGGGCCTTCCGGCGAAGATGGGGCGAGCGCGCCCGATGCGCCGATCCCGGCCAGCACCATGGCGGCGCGGCCGATCGGTACGGGCGGCTTGCCGGCCAGCACGCGCAGCCGGTCTGCCATCGTGCTCTGCCCTGCGTAGAACCGTTCGATCAGGCCCTCGTCAAGCCCGTAGAACCTTTGCAATACCCGGTAGCGGCCCGACGGTTCCGCCGCGCCGAACAGCATCCGGGCGAGCAGGCGATAGAACTGCCCCTGCCGCCAGTGCCGCCGGGCGTAGGCGCGCGACCAGGCCAGCACGCTGCGGTGGTCGAGCCGGGGCAGGGCGGCGAGCGCGCTGGCATAGCGCACCGCATCGGGCAGCGAATAGCTGGTCAGCGGCTGGAACAGCCCGGCGCGCACGCCCGCCTGCGGCACGTCGTCGCCCTCCGCCGCGAAGCCTGCGAAGTCGCCGCCCGTCACCACCGGCAGCACCCCGGTCTCGATCCGGCCCGGCGTCCCCTGCCAACCGCGCGCGGCGGCATAGTCCATGATCCGCCCGGTCAGCGCGGCAACGTCGAGATGCGGCGTGTCGCTGTAATAAGTGTCCTCGATGAAGACCTGCGTGGGCGAAAACGGCAGGCAATAGACGAAGCGATAGCCATCGATCTGCGTCACGCCCGCATCCATCACCACCGGGCGGGAAAGGCCGTGCGGTGCATCGCATTCGAGCATCATGCCGGTGAACTTCTGCCACCCGCCCGACAGGTGCGCCAGCCGCGCCCGGTCCAGCCCGCGCGCATCGATCACCACGTTCGCGGCAATTCGCGTCCCGCCCGCCAGCGTCATGCCATCGGGCGCAACCTCGGTCACCGCCTGGCCGGTCATCAGCGCATCGTCGGGCAGCGCGGCGCGTACCGCCGCGTCGAGGTTCTCGCTCGTCACGCTGCGATAGGGGGTGGGCAGGGTGCGGACGAGGGCGGGGAAGCGCACGTCGTAGCCGTGGTCCCAGCGCGCCTCGCACAGCGGATCGACCAGCGCGCGATCGGCAGGGGCGATGTCGGTGGCGAAGAACGACCAGACGTGGTTGCCGCCGATGCTCTCACCCGCCTCTGCCAGCGCGACCGAGAGGTCGGGGCGGCGGGCGCGCAGGGTTAGGGCGATCAGCGATCCGGCAAGACCTCCCCCTGCTATCGCGATGTCGAAGCGGCCTTGCATCGCCGCCTGCTCGCACGGTCCGGCCCCACGCGCAAGTCGCCCGATGCGAGAAAGGCATCCGTGGAACAGGCACCGGCCCGGGGCGTTCAGGGCAAAACGGATTTCAGGAATTCACTTTTGAAAAACCCCGCCGCTGCCGCAGCTTGCTGCCACGATACCTCGCGCCTTGCGCCCGCGCTGCGTTCGCTGCTCGCGGCGGGAACGCTGGCTACGGGTCTTCTTGCCGCCGCCCCCGCCATGGCCGAAGCCGAACCCCTCGCGCTCGAAGGGCGCGGCGCCGGGTCGGCGGTGCTGGCGACCAGTGCCGCGGCCTCCCTTGACGGGCGGCTGACCGACTTTCCCGACATCCCCGCGGGCGAGATCGACAGCGTGTTCGACGGCGACTACGTGATCGTCGCGGCGGGCGCGGGCTACATCCCCGACTACGAAGGATCGAACGACTATACCACCCAGTTCGGCGGCGTGGCGCGCGGTTCGGTGGGCGGCATCGGTTTCGCCACCCGCGGCCTCGGCCTCGAACTCGATCTCGTGCCCAACCTTCCCGGCAACGTCGAAGTCTCGTTCGGCCCCGACGTGCGCTATCGCATGACCCGCAGCGGTTCGGTGAAGGACGACGTGGTCAACCTGCTCCCCCGCCTCGACAAGACGCTGGAGGCCGGGTTCGGCGCGGGCGTCTCGGTGAAGAAACTGCTGACCCCTGCCGATTCGCTGTCGCTCAACACCGGGATGCGCTGGGACGTGTCGGGCAGCGGGGCGGGGCGGCAGACGACCCTGTCGCTGTCCTACTTCACCGCGCTGTCCACCGGCATGGGCGCGGGCGCGTCGGTCGGCACGAGCTGGGTCGATGACGACTATGCCCAGTACTATTACGGCATCACGCCCGAAGGCAGCGCCGCCACCGGCGGTCTTCTGCCCGCCTATACCGCGCAGGGCGGGCGCAAGGATACGAATGCCAAGGTCTACTACGGCTTCGACTTCGACGGCGATTTCCGCAACGGCGGTTTCGGCATGGGCGTGGCCGTGACTTACGAACGCCTGCGCGGCAGTGCGGCGGAAACCCCGATCACCTCGCTGCGCGGCGACCGCGACCAGTACGGCGGCTTCGTCGCGCTCGGCTACGCGTTCTAGCCGCAATTTACGCATCAGTCGGCGCGCGCCGCTTTACGCGGGCGCGTGCATCCACTACACCTGCCGCCATACCCCGGGGAGCCTGCTTCAAGGCTGAGAGGGCTGGGTAGCGCCAGTCGACCCGTCGAACCTGAACCCGTTAATCCGGGCGGAGGGAAGGGAGGCGCGCCTTGGCCGATCCACGCGTGCAGTCTCTCGATCCCGCCACCGATGCAGACCGAGAGAGACCTGCCATGGCCGACATCAATTCCAAGCTGGAGATCGGTGTCACCACCGGACCGATCCGCGGATCGAAGAAGATCTACGTCGGGAACCGCCGGGTGGCCATGCGCGAGATCAGCCTCGAACCGTCGAGCGGCGAGCCGCCGGTCCGGGTCTACGACACCAGCGGGCCCTACACCGATCCCGACGCACAGATCGACATCGCCGCCGGCCTGCCCGCCGTGCGCCGCGACTGGATCATGGGCCGCGGCGATGTCGAGGAATACGACGCCCGCATGGTCCGCCCCGAAGATAACGGCCAACTCGGCCCCGACCGCAGCGGCGGCGTCCCGGCCTTCCCGAACGTGGTGAAGCGGCCCCTGCGGGCCAAGGCGGGCATGAACGTCAGCCAGATGCACTACGCCCGCCGCGGCATCATCACGCCCGAAATGGAATACGTGGCAGAGCGTGAGAACCTGGGCCGCGCGATGGTCCGCGACTTCGTGCGCGACGGGCAGGACTGGGGTGCCGCCATCCCCGACTACGTCACTCCCGAATTCGTGCGCAGCGAAGTCGCCCGCGGCCGCGCCATCATCCCCTCGAACATCAACCACCCGGAAAGCGAACCGATGGCCATCGGTCGCAACTTCCTCGTCAAGATCAACGCCAACATCGGCAACAGCGCGGTGGCGTCAGACGTCGCGAACGAGGTCGACAAGATGGTCTGGTCGATCCGCTGGGGCGCGGACACGGTGATGGACCTGTCGACCGGCCGCAACATCCACGACACACGCGAATGGATCCTGCGCAATTCGCCGGTGCCGATCGGCACGGTGCCGATCTATCAGGCGCTGGAAAAGGTCGGCGGCGTGGCCGAGGACCTGACCTGGGAAGTGTTCCGCGATACGCTGATCGAACAGGCCGAGCAGGGCGTGGAC
>CAYRLC010000096.1:0-9190 GCA_964424995.1 uncultured Croceicoccus sp. | reverse complement strand
CAGCAGGATGTTCGACCGCGCGACCCGGCTGTGCAGGATGTCGCCGCAGATCGCGACCTTCAGCCCGTTGAACTCCTCGAGCCCGCGCGAGCGCAGCCAGTGCCGCATGGTCAGCGCGTCGAGCAGCGCCTGCGTCGGGTGCTCGTGCCGCCCGTCGCCCGCGTTCAGCACCGGGCAGTCGACTTTGTCCGCGATCAGCCGCACCGCGCCCGAACTGGCATGGCGGATGACGATGGCATCGACCCGCATCGCGTTCAGCGTCGCGGCGGTGTCGATCAGGGTCTCGCCCTTCTTCACGCTCGACTGCGCGGCATGCATGTTGACGACGTCGGCGCCCAACCGCTTGCCCGCGATCTCGAAGCTCAGCAGCGTGCGGGTGCTGTTCTCGAAGAAGGCGTTGATGATGGTGAGACCGGCCAGCGCGTCGACATGCTTGGTGCGTTGACGGTTCAACTCGACCCACTGCTCCGCCTCGTCCAGCAGGTAGACGATCTGCCACGGGGCCAGCTCCGATATGCCGGTCAGGTCCTTGTGCGGAAACGCCTCTCCACCGGCGGGGTAGCGGGTGGAGGAAGGAGAGTTCGTCGCGGTCATGCTGAGACCGGTGCCCTAGTGACCTCGGCGCGCAGTGGCAAGACGTGATTGCGGCCAGGCGAATCGCGGTTGGTAGGGACGCGCGGCGTGCCTGTGCAGGGTTCGGGCCTCTGCACCGTTCGCCGATTTCCCCTATGCCCGCCCGCCCGCGCCCTCTAGCAAGGCGCCGGACGGTGCGGGATTTCCGCCGCGCTGCAGGGGTTGGCAAAAGGGTCACGATGTCGTTCGCACGCAAGGTCTGGAAACTGCTCGTCGCCGTGAAGGACGGGCTGGTCCTCCTGTTCATGCTCCTGTTCTTTGGCGGGCTCTATGCGCTGCTGTCGATGCGGCCCGCCCCGCACGAGGTGCGCGACGGCGCGCTGCTGGTGCAGCTCGACGGCGTGGTGGTGGAGGAGCCGCAGGCGGTCGATCCCTGGGCGCTCATCGCCTCGCGCGGGGTGCCGACCCGCGAACACCGCGCCCGCGACGTGATCCGCGCCATCGACGGCGCTGCCAAGGATGACAAGATCAAGGCGGTCGTCCTCGACCTCGATTACTTCCTCGGCGGCGGGCAGGTCACCGTGACCGAGATCGGCGAGGCGCTTGACCGGGTGCGCGCGGCGAAGAAGCCGGTGCTGGTCCACGCCATCGCCTATACCGCCGATTCGCTGCAGCTCGCCGCGCACGGCAGCGAGGTGTGGCTGGACCCGATGGGCGGCGCGATGATCGCCGGGCCGGGCGGGCAGGCGACGTTCTATGGCGGGCTGGCCGACCGGCTGGGCGTGAAGGTGCACGTCTTCAAGGCGGGCCTCTACAAGAGCGCGGTCGAACCCTATTCGCTGACCGAGTTCTCGGACCCCGCGCGGCAGGACCTCGTCGGCCTGTTCGACGCGATGTGGGCCGCGTGGCAGGACGATGTCGCCAAGGTGCGCCCGCGCGCGCGAGTGGCGCAGATGGCCAACGATCCGGTCGCCACGATCAAGGCAGCGAACGGCGATCCGGCCAAGGCGGCGCTGACGCTGGGGTTGGTCGACAAGCTGGGCACGCGCGAGGCCTTTGCCGCCCGCGTCCGCGAGATCGTGGGCGAGGACAGCGACGCGCCCGACGATCCGGCCGCCTTCGCCAGCACCGGCTACGACGTGTGGAACAAGGCCAATGCCCCCGAAAAGCCGGGCAAGGCGATCGGCGTCGTCACCATCGCGGGCAGCATCGTCGATGGCGAGGCGGGGCCGGGCACCGCAGGGGGCGAGCGGATCGCCCGCCTGCTCGACGATGCGCTGGACGACGACCTGGCCGCGCTGGTCATCCGTGTCGATTCGCCCGGCGGCACCGTCACCGGGGCGGAACGCATCCGGCAGGCGATCCTGCGCCACAAGGAGAAGGGCATCCCGATCATCGCCTCGATGGGCAATGTCGCGGCCAGCGGCGGCTACTGGGTGGTGACGCCCGCCACCACCGTCTTTGCCGATCCCTCGACCGTCACCGGATCGATCGGCGTGTTCATGGTGGTTCCGACGTTCGAGGATGCGCTCGCCAAAGTCGGCGTCACCACCGACGACGTGCGCACCACGCCGCTGGCGGGTCAGCCCGACCTCCTCGGCGGCTTCCCGCCGGAAATGGAGGAAGTGCTGCAGGCGCAGACGGTCAACGTCTACGACCGGTTCCTCGCGATCACCGGCGCGGCGCGCAAGAAGAGCCGCCAGCAGATGCTGCAACTGGCCGAAGGGCGCGTCTGGGCCGGCGGCCCGGCACGGCAGGCAGGGCTGGTCGACCGTTTCGGCGGGCTTGACGACGCGATCGCGCTGGCCGCGCAGGCGGCGAAGCTGAAGGACGGCGAATGGCACGCCGAATACCTCGAGGCCAAGCCGACCGCGTTCGAGGAATTCGTCCAGTCGCTGGCCAGTCCCGAGGAACAGGCTCGAGTGCCGGTGACGCTTGCCGCGTTCGCCGCGGCCCGCCGCAATGCGATGCTGGCCGCGACCTTCGACGATCTCACCCGCATGATGGGCGCGCCGTCGATCGAGGCGCGATGCATGGCCTGCCCGCCGCCGATGCGGCTGATGCGCAGCGACGCAGAGGTGCCCGGCTGGCTCGCCGCGTTCGAGGCGCTGGCGAGGCGCTAGAAAGACCTCCTTGCCCCTCAGTCGAGCGGGGGCGGGGTCTCCATCGGGCCGATGTCGGGTTCGACTATGTCGGGTCCCGGCTCGGTGATGTCGGGGCCGGGACTCGGGTCGATCTGCGGCTGTTCGTCGGGCGTGATGACCGGCGGTGTCTCCGGCGGAGCGACCGGCTGGATGGTGTCGGGCTTGGGATCTGGTTGGGTGGCCATGGCGGAATAACGCTCCTCAACGGCTGTATATCCCGCAACCCTTGCGCTTTTCGTGTTCCTTGGATAGAGGCCCGCGAGCCGATTTTCGTGCCGCAGGGCGCGCAAAGGCGTGCCGCGGGCGTGGCGGAACTGGTAGACGCGCCAGATTTAGGTTCTGGTATCGCAAGATGTGGGGGTTCGAGTCCCTTCGCCCGCACCAGGCCGAAACGGCGGCACCCGGAGCGGATCCTTGCGGCGTAAAGACTTACGCCAGACGAGAAAGATACCCCTAGAAGGGATACCCATGCAGATTTCCGAAACGAAGAACGACGGGCTGGCTCGCGCCTACAACGTCACCATCCCCGCCGCCGATATCGATTCGCGCGTCAGCGCCGAAGTGAAGCGGATCGCCCCGCAGGTCCGCATGGCGGGCTTCCGCCCGGGCAAGGTTCCCGCGAACCTTGTCAAGAAGATGCATGGTGAGGCGATCCACGCCGACATGCTGAACCAGGTCGTCCGCGAATCGGTCGACAAGGTGATGGCCGAGAATAAGCTGCGTCCCGCGATGCAGCCCTCGGTCGCGCTGGGCGAGGATTACGAGCAGGGCAAGGACGCCACGCTCACCGTCGAGCTCGAAGTGCTGCCCGAGATCGCGGCGCCCTCGATCGAAGGCCTCAAGCTCGAGAAGCTGACCGTTCCGGTGTCCGACGAGGAAGTGATGGAAGCGGTCGAGCGTATCGCCGGCCAGCAGAAGTCGTTCAAGGCGGCCGCCAAGACGAAGAAGGCCGCCGAGGGCGACCAGCTCATCATCGATTTCGTCGGCAAGCTCGACGGCGTGGAGTTCGACGGCGGCAAGGCCGAGGACGCGGCGCTGGAAATCGGTTCGGGCCGGTTCATCCCCGGTTTCGAGGAACAGCTGATCGGCGCCAAGACCGGCGATGAAAAGACCATCACCGTCACGTTCCCGGCCGATTACCCGGCCGAGAACCTGAAGGGCAAGGAAGCGACCTTCGACATCACCGTCAAGGAAGTGAAGGTCCCCTCGGAAACCAAGGCCGATGACGAGTTCGCCAAGAACCTCGGCCTCGAAAGCCTCGACAAGCTGAAGGAACTGCTCCGCGGCCAGCTGGAGCAGGAAACCGCGGGCCTCACCCGCACCCAGATGAAGCGCGCGCTGCTCGACCAGCTCGCCGCCGGCCATGACTTCGCGGTGCCGCCGAGCATGGTGGAAGCCGAGTTCAACCAGATCTGGGCGCAGCTGACCCAGGAAGCCGCGCGCGAGGAAGATCCCGAAGCCGCGATGAAGGAGATCGAGGCCGAGAAGGACGACTACCGCCGCATCGCCGAGCGCCGCGTGCGCCTGGGCCTGCTGCTGTCGGAAATCGGCCAGGCCAACGGCGTCGAGGTCAGCAACCAGGAAATGCAGATGCTGGTCCAGCAGGCTGCGCAGCAGTATCGCCCCGAGGATCGTCAGCGCTTCGTCGAATACGTCCGCAACGAGCCGATGGCCGCCGCCCAGCTGCGCGCCCCGCTCTACGAGGACAAGGTCGTCGACTTCCTGTTCGACAAGGCCGAAGTCACCGAACGCGAAGTGACCAAGGAAGAGCTGCAGGCCGCGATCGAGGCCGAAGATGGCGCGACCCCGGCGGCCGCCGAGAAGCCGGCCAAGAAGGCTCCGGCCAAGAAGAAGGCCGCCAAGGCCGACGACGCGGCTGAAGAGCCCGCGGCCGATGCCGCGACCGAGGAAAAGCCGGCCAAGAAGGCCGCGCCGAAGAAGAAGGCCGCCAAGGCCGACGACGCCGCACCGGAAGCCGAGAAGGTGGAAGCCGAGAAAGCAGGGGCCGAGAAGGCTCCGGCCAAGAAGGCGCCTGCCAAAAAGGCCGCGAAGAAGGCCGAAGCCTGATTCGATCCGGCACCGGGCGCTCGCGCCCGGGCACGAACATTGCAGGGCCGGGAGAGCATCGCTCTTCCGGCCCCTTTCGTTTGCGCGGCTGAAATCACGGCATAATTGTCGCCGGCGAGTATCGGCGAAGTGCGGCGCGTAACGCGTCTGACGTGGTTTGTCGCTGCTTGTCGCAACCGGTCTCGCGCCCCTTGCTCGCAAGTGAACGACGTGGTTTGCATGGCCCTGCAACGCCGATCTCCGAGGGCTACCGAACGCACCATGCACCGCCCGGCCGACAACATTGCCGCCACGGCCCTCGACCGCGACATCGCAGCGATGGAACGGGCGGCGATGGAACGGGCGGCGATGGAACGATTGGCAATGGGTCGGCGCGGAATGCTGTCGTTGCTGGGGGCAGCAGGCGGCACGGCGCTGCTCGCCGGTTGCGGTCGCGGGCCCGGCGAAGGCGCCTTCCCGGGCAGCGTTTCCGGCGGCAGCACCGCGACCGCCACGTCCGCGGCCGGCGAACGCTGCGTCGGTTTCGCCGCCGAAACCAACGGACCGTACCCGGCCGACGGCACGAAATCGTCGCGCGGCACGTCGTCCAATGTCCTGCTCGAAAGCGGCGTTCAGCGCAGCGACATTCGCTCCAGCTTCCTCGCCGGATCGACAGCGGTGGCGGCAGGCGTTCCGCTGTGGCACTGCGATGCGGCGGGCGAATATTCGCTCTACGACCTGCCCGGCGAAAGCTATCTGCGCGGGCTGCAGGTCAGCGACGCGGCGGGCGAAGTGCGCTTCACCACGATCTGGCCGGGCTGCTATCGCGGCCGCTATCCGCACATCCATTTCGAGGTCTATTCCTCGCTCGATCGCGCCACGTCGGGGCGTTACGCGGTGCTGACCAGCCACTTCGCGATGTCCAGCGACGCGAACGAGGCAGTCTATGCGGCGAGCGATCATGCGCCGAGCCCCGGGAACTATGCCGGGCAATCGATCGCCAGCGACAACGTATTCGCAGACAACACCGCCGCGCAGCAGGAGGCGATGACGATCATCGCCGCCGGTTCGCCATCGGCGGGTTACAGGGCTGTGGCAACGGTCGGCATCGCGACCTGACTCGCGGAAATTTGCGCCATGGGGGGCGTCAAGTCCCGCGCGTTACCGACATTGCCACAGGCGCCCGGCGGGCTTTCGTCCCATCCCGCCGGGCGCATCACTTATTCGCAGGCGGCTGGTCGCCCGATATCGGCTCCCGCATCGGTGGCGGCACCGGGAGTTGCGCGCTGCGCACCCGTTCATAGGCCGCGCCGAGTTGCAGCATCAGGTGGTCGCTCCACGCCGGGCCGATGAACGACAGGCCGATCGGCAAGCCGTGCACCGCGCCCATCGGCACCGACAGGTGCGGCGTGCCGCCCACCGCGGCGATCGATCCCATGCCGATGCTGTCCGCGAAGTGATCGCCGTTGACCAGATCGGTGGTCCACGCTGGGCCCATCGTGGGCGCCACCAGCACCGCCACCTTGTTGTCGGCAAGCAGCTTCTCGACCCCTTCCGTCCGGGCGATGCGCAGGCTGTCGGCGCGCGCCTTCAGGTAGGCGTCGCGGTCGGTGAAGGTAAGCGCTTTCTCGAAAGTCTCCTGCCCGAACCAGAGCAGTTCGTCGCCCTCGTGCGCCTTGTTGAAGGCGATGACATCGGCGAGCGATCGCACCGGGATCGTGGCGGGCGAACCGGCGAGATAGGCGTCCATCCCCTCGCGCAGTTCGTAGAGGAGGACGGTGAACTCCGCCTCGCCCATCAGGCCATCCGGCTGCCACTCGATCTCGACCAGCTCGGCCCCGGCGCGTTTCATATCGGCAAGCGCGGTGTCGAACAGGGCCGACACGTCGGCGCGGTTGCCGACCCCCGAACGCAGCACACCGATGCGCACGCCGTTCAGCGATGCCGTATCCAGACCGGCGGTGAAGTCGCCGCGATGCGCGTCGGCCTCCTTCGTCGCGGGGTCCAGCGGATCGCTGCCGGCGATGGCGGAAAGCAGCAGCGCGGCGTCCTTCACGCTGCGCGCCATCGGGCCGGCGGTATCCTGCGACACGCTGATCGGGATGATGTGCGTGCGGCTGACCAGGCCGACCGTGGGCTTCAGCCCGACGACGCCGTTGACGCTGGCGGGGCAGGTGATCGACCCGTCGGTCTCGGTGCCGATCGCCGCCCAGGCGAAGCCCGCCGCCACCGCCGCGCCGCTGCCCGAGGATGAGCCGCAGGCGTTCCGGCCAGCGCCGTGGGGATTGCGGGTGAGGCCGCCCACCGCGCTCCACCCGCTAGACGAGCGTTCGCCGCGGATGTTGGCCCATTCGGACAAGTTGGTCTTGCCGCTGACGACGCCGCCTGCCGCCCTTAGCCGCGCGATCAGGGGGGCATCGCGCCTGGTGTCGTTGGCGACAAGGGCGAGGCTGCCCGCGGTCGTCGGCCATTCGCGGGTCTCGATATTGTCCTTCACCAGCACCGTGCGCCCTGCCAGCGGCAAGCCCGAGGCCGCCGATCGCGCCGCCTGTCCCGCCACGTCGGGCGCGGCGACGACGATCGCGTTGATCCCCTCGGCCCCATCCTCGTACCGGCGGATGCGTTCCTGCTCGGCGACCACCTCTTGCGGGACGGCGAGGTCGCGGGCGAGGGCATCGGGAACGGCGGGAGCGGCCAGCGAGACGACAAGGGCCAGAAGCGGAAGTGCGGTACGCACGACGGGGGTGTTCATGCCGCCTGTTCTGCCCCGGCACGAGTTATCCCGGCAAGGGTTAAACCTCTTGAAGTCGGCAAAACCAGCGCCGACATAGGGCGGGCAATCTGATGAGGACTTCCATGCTCGACCTGTTTGGCGCCACTGGCGCAACTGCTTTTGGAACTCAGGGCCAATTCACCACCGACCCCGTGACCGGCGCGCTCGTGCCGATGGTTGTCGAGCAGACCAGCCGCGGCGAACGCAGCTTCGACATCTTCTCGCGCCTGCTGCGCGAACGCATCGTCTTCGTGACCGGCCAGGTCGAGGATACGATGGCCTCGCTCATCGTCGCGCAGCTGCTGTTCCTCGAATCCGAGGACAGCAACAAGGACATCTCGATGTACATCAACTCGCCGGGCGGTGTCGTCACGGCGGGCATGGCGATCCATGACACCATGCAGTACATCAAGCCCCGTGTTTCCACCGTCTGCATCGGCCAGGCCGCTTCGATGGGCAGCTTCCTGCTGGCGGCGGGCGAGCCGGGTATGCGCATCGCGCTGCCCAACGCGCGCATCATGATCCACCAGCCTTCGGGCGGCGCGCGCGGCATGGCATCGGACATCGAGATCCAGGCGCGCGAGATCCTGCGCATCCGTCGCCGCATGAACGATCTCTACGTCAAGTACACCGGCAAGGATCTCGACACGATCGAGAAGGCGATGGACCGGGACACCTTCCTCGAAGCGGACGAGGCGAAGGAATTCGGCCTTGTCGATCAGGTCTTCGTGTCGCGCACCGACGCCGAGAGCGCGGGCTGATCACGCCCGCCCCTTGGTCGCAGAGCGGTGCCCCGCGCGGTTTTTCATGCCCCCGCACCGGTTTGCCGCACAAAGTTAACGTGAAGGTCAGGGCGTTGCAGTTATGCACCTGACTCCCCCTTGCAGTGCCCGACGAGGTTGATTCTCTGCCGGGGCTGCGTAAATTCGAATAAGGCGGCCCGATTCCGGGCGCTTCAGGACAGTGTATGACCAAAGTCAGTGGATCCGACAGCAAGAGCACCCTCTACTGCAGCTTCTGCGGGAAGTCGCAGCACGAGGTGCGCAAGCTGATCGCGGGGCCGACCGTCTTCATCTGCGATGAATGCGTCGAGCTGTGCAACGACATCATCCGCGAGGAAACGAAGGCCGGGATCGCTGGCAAGAAGGATGGCGGCGTACCCACGCCGGCGGAGATCTTCCAGACGCTGAACGACTACGTGATCGGGCAGGACCGCGCCAAGCGCGTGCTCTCCGTCGCGGTTCACAATCACTACAAGCGGCTGAAGCACAGCGGCAAGGGCAACGACGTCGAACTGGCGAAGTCGAACATCCTGCTCGTCGGCCCGACCGGTTCGGGCAAGACGCTGCTGGCCCAGACGCTGGCGCGCACTTTCGACGTGCCGTTCACGATGGCCGACGCCACCACGCTGACCGAAGCGGGTTACGTGGGCGAGGATGTCGAGAACATCATCCTCAAGCTGCTGCAGTCGAGCGACTACAACGTCGAGAAGGCGCAGCACGGCATCGTCTACATCGACGAGATCGACAAGATCACGCGCAAGGCCGAAAACCCCTCGATCACCCGCGACGTCTCGGGCGAGGGCGTGCAGCAGGCCCTGCTCAAGCTGATCGAGGGCACCACCGCCTCCGTCCCGCCGCAAGGTGGCCGCAAG
>CAYRLC010000095.1:0-9427 GCA_964424995.1 uncultured Croceicoccus sp. | reverse complement strand
GCCTCGAAGTTTTCCGGGCTGGTGCCCTGAAAGCGGAAGATTGCCTGCTTGTAGTCGCCCACCACGAACAACGTGCGCAGCCGGTCGCCGCGCGCGCCTTCGCCCGCGAAAAATTCCTCGGTCAGCGCGTCGATCACGTCCCACTGCGCGGCGTTGGTGTCCTGCGCCTCGTCGATCAGGATGTGGTCGAACCGGCGGTCCAGCTTGTAGCGGATCCAGTCCGCCATGTCGGACCGCTTGAGCAGGCGGGCGGCCTGTTCGATCTGGTCGTCGAAATCGACCAGCCCCTCGCGCATCTTCGCCTCTGCCCAGCGCAGCGCAAAGGCGCGGCCCAGCGTCAGCGCCGGGGCCAGCCACTTCGCCAGCTCGCCCAAGTTGCGGGCGGTTTCGATGTCGTCGAGGCAGCGGCCCACCCGCGCGGCATATTCGGCATAGCCGGGCAGCAGCTTCTCGACGCTTTTCAGCGACTTCACCTCGCCCTTCTGGGTGAACACCGCGCCGCGCACTTCGTCGAGCATGGCGAGCCGGGTCGCAGCATCGGCCGCGAGCCACGCGCCGACGATCTCGACGAACTTGCCCGCCGTCGCCGTGCCCCACGCCTGCTGCGCGGCCATGCACTGGCGCAGCGATTCGACATCGAATGCCGCATCCTCGCATAGCGCGCGCACCTGTTCGTCGCCGTGATCGGGCGCAAGGCCGAGCAGGCGGTGCACGCGGGGCAACAGTGGCGGCTGCCACGCCCCCGGCCCTTCCCACGCCGCGCGCGCATCGGCGCAGGCCATCAGGAAGCGTTCGACCCCCGACTGGTCGGTGCGCAGCGACAGCATGGCCAGCGCATCGGTCAGCGTCGCGTCGCCGCTCGCCTCGGCATCCAGCAGCATGGCCGACAACGTCTCGCGCAGCAGGATCTCGCGGTCGCGATCCTCCATCGGGCGCGTGCCGGGCACGAGCCCCGCCTCCAGCGGAAAGGCGGAAAGGAGCCATTGCGAGAAGGCGTGGATCGTCTCGATGCGAAGGCCCCCGCCGGGGCAGTCGAGCACGGCGGCAAAGCGCGTGCGGGCGCGGGCGATGCTGTCCGGCCCATGATCGGCGCCGATCGCCATCAGATCCTTTGCCAGAGAGACATCGTCGGCGCGCACCCAGCCGGCCAGCACGTCGTTGACGCGGGTGGCCATTTCCGCCGCGCCCGCCTTGGTAAAGGTGAGGCACAGGATCTGCGAAGGCTCGACATCGCCGCGCAGCAAGAGCCGCAGCACGCGGGCCGACAGCACCTGCGTCTTGCCGGTGCCCGCGCTGGCGGAGAGCCAGACGGTATCGCGCGGATCGACGGCGTCGGCCTGGCGGTCCTTAAGAGGATAGACTTTCGCGCTCATGCATCCGCCCCTTCCGAACGGCCCTGCCATTCGTCGAGCCGCATGAGTTGGTCGTAGTCGTTGTAACCGCCGAGATCGGGGTTGAGCCGCGCGGTGAACGGCTCGCTGCCGGTGATCCACTTGTCGATCGCCTCGGCCAGATAGACAGCCGTGTCGGGCAGGAAATCCTCGCGCGTCAGCCCACTGGTCTTGCGGCCTTCCTTGATCGGTTCGTTGCGATAGCCGAAGGGGTAGTCCTCGGTCCCGCGCGGATTGCGGGCGAGAGACCAGTATTCGAAGCGCGTCGGCGTGCCCGCCACTCCGTCGAACCCGCCGTGATCGGCGATGAGCCCGGTGGTGCCGAGCTGCAGGGTGAACCCCTCTTCCACCATCCGTGCGCTGGGTGGGCTGCCGGTCTTGTAATCGACGATGGCGAGCGTGCCGTCGGGCAACCGGTCGATGCGGTCGGCCTTGGCCGTCACCTTCACCCCGTCGAATGTCATCGCACCCGATTTCTCGACCAGCAGGACCTCCCGCCCCTCGGCCACGAGCGCGGCCTGCTCCGCCTCCACCCAGTTCAGGGCCGCCATCAGGCGCGGCTGCCAAAGCCCGCGCATGAAGGGGTGGCCCGACAGGTCGGAGAGCATCCCTGCCGCCAGCGTTTGCAGGGTGCCGGGCGCGCACTGGTGCTTCTCGTTCCATTCCTGCAGGATCGCATGGACAGTCGTGCCCTTCCACGCGGGCGTCGGCTCCTCGTCGATGGCGTCGAGCGCGCGCAGGCGCAGGATGTGGCTGGCGTAGAACTGGTAGGGGTCCGACCGCAGCCGGTCGAGCGCGGTGGCGCTGATGTCGACCATGCGCTGCTCCGCGCTCGGCATCGGCTTGGGCTGCGCGTAAGGGGGCGCGGGATCGGTTTCGTTCATCGCGGCGGCGAGCTTGGGCGCCTCGACCTCGCGGTGGCTGTCGAACTGATCGCCCAGCATCGCGCGCACGCGCAGCAGGAAGCGGCTGGCGATCACCGGGCCCGATGCATCGCGGCGCGCATGGCTCAGCACCACTTCGGGCGCGCCCAGCGCGGCGGCAAGGTCGTGCGCGGCAAGGCCGATGCGGAAATCGCCGCCCGGAACGCCCAGCGCGCGCAGCACGGCGGGGGCGACCAGAGGATCTGTGGCCGAGGGCGCGGGCCACGAGCCTTCGGTCAATCCGCCACAGATGACAAGGTCGGCCCGGCTCATCCGCGCCTCGATCAATCCGTAGATGGCGATGCGCGGGTGGCCGCCCCACGGCGGACGCACCGATTGCTGGTCCATCGCATCGCGCAGCATCGCGGGCACTTCGGCGGGATCGAGCGCGGTCGGTTCGGCCTGCGCCGCTTCGCGCAAGTCCTCGACGAAGCTCGCCAGCATGCGCCCGTCCGCCTCGGCCCAGAGCTCGGTGCCGCACAGCGACTCTCCCGCCGTGACCAGCGCGTCGAGCGTCGCGGCAAGGTCCACCGTCTCCGCTTCGCCCAGCGCGGCGAGGGGCGCGAGCGCAGCCTCGACCTCCTGCCACCACTGCGCCATCGCGCGGTCGTCGCGCTTGCGCGCCCGCTCCATCGCGACGCGGCCCAGCGGGCCCAGCCCGGCATCGAGCCGCGGCCCGCGCAGCGCAAGGTCGAGCTTGCGGACATGTTCCAGCCATTTCACCCGCCGCTCCCCGCCGCCCGCCAGCGGATGGGCGATGGCGGCCAGGAACGGGATCGGTGCGGCGCGGGTGCCGATGACTTCGGCCAGATGCAGGAACATCCGCCCCGCCACCGTCTGCGGCAGCGGGGTGCCCGCCGAATCGTCGGCCTGCACGTCCCACGCCTTCAGGTGCGCGATGACCCGGCCCGCCAGGCCCCGGTCCGGCGTGATCAGCGCGATGCGACGCTCGGGGACCTCCAGCGCCTCGCGGATCAGCACGGCGATGGCCTGCGCCTCTTCCTCGGGGTGCGCGGTGTCCATGATCCGCACGCCCGCCAGCTTGCGGCGCTGGGGCGGAAGATCGACCCAGCTCGCGCTCTGTTCGGGCGGCAGGAACAGGTTGGAGATCGCCTTGCTGCGCTCGGGCGGCGCGGCGCCCAGGCCGCGGCGGTGCCAGGGGCGCACCTCGCCCCGGTTCACGCCCATGCGGTTGAGCAGCAGCTTCAGGTGATATTGCGGGTGCGTGACCGCATCGCCGGGGCCGAGCGGCGGGGCGTCGGGATCGTCGCTGTGCCCGGCGTCGCCCAGTGCGTCCCACACCGCTTCGTCGAGCGAGAGGTCGAGATCGGGCAGGATGACCGCCCCGTTCGGCAGCCCCGCGATCACCCGCAGCAGCCGCGCGATGGCAGGGCTGGCCGACGTCACGCCCGCCGCCACCACGGGATGTGCGGGCGGGGTCTCGCGCCAGCGCCGCGCCGCATGATCGAACAGCGCATTGCGCCGCGCCGGGGCATCGACCTCTCCGCGCGAAGCCAGTTCGGCCAGCCACATCCGCTGCACCAGCATGAACAGGCGCAGGTTCTTCTCCCAGTGCGCCGACAGGTCGCCGACGATGCCGATCACCCGCTCGCGCATCAGGTCGTCGGGGTCGATATCCTCGACCAGCAGGCGGTCCATCGTCCGCGCCAGTTCGCGCGCCTGACGCAGCAGCGCGGCGGTGCCGGGGACGCGCAGGCCCTCCGCTTCCATCGCGCGGGCCAGCATCGCGGCCAGCGTCAGCCAGCGCCGCGTCGCGTCTGCTGCGGGGGCGATCTCCGCCCCCTCGCCGATGGGGTCGAGCAGCGGGCCGAGCGTCTCGTCGAGATCGATGTCGCCGATCACCGCCATGCGCGGCAGCAGCAGGCCGCTCCTCCCGTCTTCCCGGCCGGATAGCCGCACGAACGCCTCTGTCACGGTGCGGATGGCGCGGCGGCTGGGGAGCAGCAGGGTCAGGCGGGCCAGCCCGAAGCGATCATCGTGATAGCGTGGGATCAGGCCCGCGACGAGCGCATCGGCAAAGCCCCGGTGCGCCGCGATGGAATAGAGGGAGAGCCGCGTGCCGTCAGACACGCGCGAACAGCTCCTCCGCGGGCGCGATGT
The DNA here is from genome assembly GCA_964424995.1 of uncultured Croceicoccus sp. Taxonomy (GTDB): domain Bacteria; phylum Pseudomonadota; class Alphaproteobacteria; order Sphingomonadales; family Sphingomonadaceae; genus Croceicoccus. The sequence goes on along the minus strand of CAYRLC010000095.1, from coordinate 4,992 downwards.
GTTCGGGCTGGCCGATCTCGATCCATTCGCCGGCGTGGATCGTGCCGTAGAGGCGGCCTTCCTCTATCGCCCGGCTCCAGAACACGTTGGTGCTGAACTTCGCCTCGGCCGGCGGATCGCGCAGCAGTCGCGAAGAGCAGAGCTGGATGCCGCTGAACACGAAGGGCGCGATGCGGCCCGACCGGCGCCGGCTGACCTTGCCCAGCGGGTCGAGATGAAAGTCACCCTTGCCGCGATAGTTGTGCGCGCGCTGGTGCGGCACCAGCAGCAGCAGCGCGTCCATCTTCGCGGGATCCCAGGCGGTGGAAAGCTGGCGGAACACGTCGCTCGGCCCGTCGAGCCACATGGCATCGGAATTGAGGCAGAAGAACGTATCGCCCAGCAAGTCGCGTGCCTTGACCAGACCGCCGCCGGTCTCCAGCAGTTCCTCCCGCTCGTCGCTAATCGTGACCAGCGGCGCGGTGCGCGGCTTCACATGCGCCTCGATCGCATCGGCGAGGTAATGGACGTTGACCACAGCCTTGCCGACCCCGGCCGCGGCGAGCCGGTCGAGCGCGTGGTCGAGCAGCGGCTTGCCGCAGACCTTGACCATCGGCTTCGGGCGGCTGACCGTCAGCGGACGCATCCGCTTGCCCAGTCCCGCCGCCATCACCATCGCCGTGTCGGTGGCCAGCGCCTCCTCGCCCAGACGGCTCATGCCGCGGTCGCCCCGCGCGCGGCGCGCAGTTCGCCGGGGATGTTGGCATCCATCCAGCGGGCCACCGGGGCCAGCGCGGGATGGGCAAGGTCGCGCTCCATCAGCTCCCACACGCGGGGGATGAGGTCGAGATAGCGGTCCTTCCCGTCACGCTTCGACAGGCGAACGAAGATGCCGACGATCTTGGCATTCCGCTGCGCCCCCAGCCGGGCATAGTCGGCAAGGAACGCCTCCGCGTCACCGACATGCTGCAGGTAATGGCGCAGCATCGCCTGCTCCAGCGCCGGATCGACATCGCGGCGCGCGTCCTGCAGCAGCGAGACGAGATCGTAACCGGGATGCCCGACCAGCGCGTCCTGGAAATCGAGCAGGCCCTGCCCAAACGCCTCGAACCCCTCGTCATCGGGCGACAGCAGCATGATGTTCTCTGCATGGTAGTCCCGCAGCACGGTAACGCCGCCGCCCGCCAGCGCGGATTGCGCCGCCAGCACCGGCTCCATCACTTCGCGCCAGGCCGCCTCGTACCCGTCGTCGTCCACCGCCAGCCCGTGGGCGACGCAAAACCACTCGGTAAACAGCTTCGCCTCGCGCAAATATTCGTTGAGGTCGTAGGCGCGGAAGGGCCCCGCCGGAGCCCGGTGCAGCTTTGCCAGCACGGAGACCGCATCGCGATAGACCGGCTCTTCGTCATCGGGCGCGGTATCGAGGTGATCGCGCATCCGGCGGTGGCCGAAATCCTCCAGCAGGACGAGGCCCTTCGCGGCATCCTCGGCCAGCACGTTCGGCGCGCGGAAGCCGTGGTCGAGCAGGTAGTGCGCAGCGTCGAGGAACGGCTGCGGATCCTCGTTCGGCGGCGGCGCGTCCATCAGCATCGCGCTCACCCCGTCCTCGCCGACCACCCGGAAATAGCGCCGGAACGAGGCGTCGCCAGCCAGCGGCTCGATCCGCGCATCCCCCCAGCCGGCGGCGGCAAGAAACGGGCGGGCATGCGGCGGGACGGTATCGGTCGTGATCATGGCAGGCGGTCTAGCCAACCTTCCCCCGGCTCGACAATCGCCAGTCGCCCGATTTCCGGTGAATTGGGCGCGCTTTCCAGCCGGATCGACAGGCAGTCCGGCTCATGCGCGAAACCGCCCGCGTGTTCGGGCCACTCGGCAATCAGCGCCGCGCCGTGGCGATAGTCGTCGAGGCCCAGCTCGACCGCCTCGTCCGGATGCTCCAGCCGGTAGAAATCGGCATGGACGAGCGGCAGGCGCACCTCGGGCGGATCGTAGGTCTGGATGATCGCGAACGTCGGCGACGGCACCTCGCCTTCGTGCCCCAGCGCGGCGACGATGGCACGCGCCAGCGTGGTCTTCCCCGCCCCCAGCCCGCCCGCCAGCGCGACGACGTCGCCCGGCCGCAGCCGTGCGGCGATGCGCTGCCCCAGCGCCTCGGTTGCCGCCATGTCGGGCAGCGCGATCGTGCGGTGTTCGGTCACGGCCAATGGATCACGGGCGGCGGATCACGGCAGGTGAATCGTGGCGCTGACCCCGCTGTTCGCGTGGGTCACGAATTCGAGGCTGCCGCCATGCGCTTCCAGCAACTCGCGCGACAGCGGCAGGCCCAGCCCGGCATTCTGCCGCGCCAGTTCCGCCTCCGCTCCCTCTGCCCCCAGCTGATAGTGGATGAGGATGTAGACCCCGTCGCGGCGACGACGCAGGTCGACGTTGATCCGCGCGCCCGCGGGGCTGCTGGCGATGGCGTTGTCGATCACGTTGCCGATGGCGCGGGCCAGTCGGCGCGGATCGCCGGTGACCACGCCCGAACTGCGATCGCCGCGCAAGTTCAGCGTCAGCGCGCCCTCCTCGATCGCCTTCGACCGGTCGTGCGCTAGCCGGGTGACCAGCGGCATCACCTCGATCGTCTCCTGCGCCAGCGGCAGCAGCCCGGCCTCGCTCTGCGTCAGGTCGAGCACCGATTCGATCTGGTCCGACAGGCGCGCGGTCGAATCGAGGATGGCGGCGATATAGTCCCTGGCCGTTTCCGAAAGCTCGCCCGCCACGCCGTCGCGCAGCATCTCGGCAAAGCCGGTGATCGAGGTCAGCGGCGTGCGGAATTCGTAGCTCATGTTGGCGAGGAAGCGGGTCTTGACCGCGTCCGCCTCGATCAGCGCCTGGTTCCTTTCGAGCAGAGCGGCCTCCGCCTTCTGGCTGTCGGTGATGTCGAGGCTGGTGAGCATGCCATTGCCGTCGGGCAGCGGCATGCCCATCAAGGCGAGCGTGCGCCCATCCGCCAGCGTCACGCGCCCGCCGGTCTGTTCGCGGCGCAGGGTCGCCGCCTCGATCACCATGCCGATCCGGCGCGCGTCGCCCGGGCTGGCAAGCTGCGGCCGAACCGCTTCCAGCAGCGATTCGATGTGCGGGTGGCTGACGAGGAACTCTTCCGACAGCGACCATTCGGCGGCAAAGCGCCGGTTCCACAATTGGAGCCGCCCGTCGGGGGCGAGCACGACGAGCCCTTCGAACAGCGAATCGAGTGTCGCGGTGCGAACGCGCAGCAGGGTGTCGCGCGCGCTCGCCAGTTGCAGTTGTTCGGTGCGATCCTCGACGATCATCATCAAGCCGCCGTCGGGCATCGGCTGGGCGACGATGCGAAGGTGCGATCCGTCGGGCAGCACCCATTCCTCATTCGTCGCGCCAGATGCGGTGAACCACGCCTCCTTCTCGCGCCGCCATGCGGGGAAATCGCGCGCCTCGGGCAGGCGGCCGGCATCGCGCATCACCGTCAGCAGTTCGGTCAGCGGCATCGCCTCCTGCCCGATGTTGGCAGGCAGCCGAAACAGCCGCTGCATCGGCAGGTTCACGAAGATCAGGTTCCGCTGGTCGTCGAACTGCGCCACGCCCGATGAGAGCTGATCCAGCAAGGCGCGCTGGGCAGCGCGGAAGGCGCGATATTCGCGGTTCAGCTGTTCGAGGTTCTCGACGTCGATGGCATAACCGGCCACCCCCTCGTTCCCCACCGGCAGGTCGCTGACGCGAAACGCGCGGCGCTCGCCGTCGATGGTGACCATGACGTTGCGTTCGATCGAATGGCCGCTGTCGCGCGCCTGGTGCGCGATTTCCGACGGGGTGACGCCCTCGACCGGCTCGACCAGCTCGACATTGCCGATCACCACGTCCTCGGCATGTTCGTAGCCGACGGCGGCGACATAGGCGCTGTTGACCAGCCGCAGGCGGGCGTCGGGCCCGCGGAACCACATCGGCACGGGCGCCGCTTCGATCAGGCCCACCAGCGCGGCGAAATCGGCATGCGCCTTGGCGGCGGCATCGGTCAGGCGCGAAATCTCGCTGGCCGCGTCGCTGGCGTCGATCACCCAGGCCAGCACCGCGCCGCCGCGGGCGATCTGGGGATCGGCGAGATGCCCGGTGATCGCCAGGGCCTGCCCCGCCCCGTGCGGATGCAGCGTCAGGCGGAAGGGCGCGGCGGAACTCAGGGTGCGGCGGCAATGCTGCCACAGATCCTCGATCTCGGCAGCGGGAACGCCGCGTCCGTCGGTGCCGGCCAGTTCGTGGATGGTGCGCGGCGGCGCGCCGAGGCCGAACCACGATGCGCACCGGTCCGAAGCCTCGATCCGCCCGTCGGCACGGACCAGCAGCGGCAGGGCCGGTGCCTCGTCCATCATCCGCAGCATGCGCAGCAGTCGCAGGCGATCCTTGCGCGAGGTGAGATTGCGGCGTCGGGCGAGGAACAGCGTCCAGGCCGCAGCCGCGGTCCAGCACGCGAGGATAAGGCCCAGCAGCACCAGTGCCGGCACGCCGATCGTTATCGACTCTTCACCCCACCATTGTCCCATGGGCCGAGGCTATGCCGCCGTTGTGGCCCCGGCGACAACCCCGCCGCGCCGACAGGACCAAAAAAACCTGTCGGCACGGCGGGTTTGCATATTTGTCAGTAGCGGTAATGCTCAGGCTTAAACGGCCCTTCGACCGGCACGCCGATGTAGTCGGCCTGGCGCTGCGACAGCTTGGTCAGCTTCACGCCCAGCTTGTCGAGGTGCAGCGCGGCGACCTTTTCGTCCAGGTGCTTGGGGAGGATGTGGACCGAGTTGTCGTACTGCCCGCCCTTGGTGAACAGCTCGATCTGCGCCAGCACCTGGTTAGTGAAGCTGGACGACATGACGAAGCTGGGGTGGCCGGTGGCGCAGCCCAGGTTCACGAGCCGACCCTTGGCCAGCACGATGATCTGCTTGCCATCTGGCATGGTGACCAGGTCGGTGCCCGGCTTCACCTCGTCCCATGCGTAGTTGTCGAGCG
>CAYRLC010000094.1:421-9505 GCA_964424995.1 uncultured Croceicoccus sp. | reverse complement strand
GCCGGGCATGATGCCGATCTTGCATTCGCCGGGAGTCAGCACGCCGGGGCAGTTCGGGCCGATCAGGCGCGACTTCGAACCTTCGAGCTTGCGCTTCACCTTGACCATGTCGAGCACCGGGATGCCTTCGGTGATGGCGACGATCAGTTCCATCTCGGCCTCGATCGCCTCGATGATCGAATCCGCCGCGAATTTGGGCGGTACGTAGATGCACGATGCGGTCGCGCCGGTCGCGTCCTTGGCTTCGGCGACCGAGTTGAACATCGGCAGGCCGATGTGCGTGGTGCCGCCCTTGCCGGGGGTGACGCCGCCGACCATCTGGGTGCCGTAGTCGAGCGCCTGCTGGGTGTGGAACGTGCCGGTCGCGCCGGTCATGCCCTGGGTGATAACCTTGGTATTCTTGTCGACGAGGATGGACATCGTATTTCCCCTCTATGATCAGTCGTGAGCGTGTGAAGAATTCGCGGCCGATCCGATCGTGTCGATCTTCATGGCCAGGCCGTTGAAATGGACCATCTCCTCCAGCGGACTGCCCGCCGGGATGAAGTAGTAGTCGAAGCTGTCGATACCCTTTGCCGGGGCGTCGAACTTGACGATCGTGTTGCCTTCGCGGAGCAGTTCGCTGTCCGGCTGCTTGCCGATCAGCGCGACGAGGGCATCCTTGCCCGCGTCGCGCGTCTCGCCCGCATCGAACAACCGGCACCCGGTGACGCGCCCGCCGTGGATCGTGACCTCGGTGACGACGATGGCGAGCGTTTCACCTGCGACGGTATTCGTGAACACGGCCACCGGCGAAAGCGATCCGCCCGCTTCGGCAACCGCCGCCTGTCCGGACTTTTCGGCAAAGTCCAGAAAGCCGGCGAGGGCCGGGACGCCCGAAGCGTCGGTCTTCTTCCAGCCCCCCCTGGCAATGTGGTCGACGGTGCCCGACCAGTCGGGCACCGCACCGCAGGCCCCGCGAAACGCGGCATAGACCTGCGCGACCGGATAGACCGCTTCCTGCGCCTGTGCCGGGGCAGGAAGGGCCATCATGATCGCCAGCGCGGAGAGGGAGAAGGCGCGCATCGGAGCGTGGCGTCAGCCGAGGCTGGGGTCGATGCCCTTGCAGGCGACCAGCAGTTCCTTGACCGCGTCGACCGAGACCTGGAAGTTGCCCTTGGCCTCGTCGTCGAGAGCGATCTCGATCACTTCCTCGGCACCGTTAGCACCGATCACCACCGGCACGCCGACGTAGAGACCGTCGAGGCCGTACTGACCGTCGACATAGACGGCGCAGGGCAGGATGCGCTTCTGGTCACCCAGATAGGCTTCGGCCATCGCGATCGCCGAGGTGGCGGGGGCGTAGTAGGCCGAACCGGTCTTGAGCAGGCCGACGATCTCGCCGCCGCCCGCACGGGTGCGCGCAACGATCGCATCGATGGCTTCCTTGCTCGACTTGCCCATCTTGACGAGGTCGTCGACGGGGATGCCCGAGATCGTGGTGTAGCTGGTGACCGGCACCATGGTGTCGCCGTGGCCGCCCAGCACGAAGGCGTTCACGTCCTTCACCGAAACGCCGAATTCCCATGCGAGGAAGGTGGCGAAGCGGGCCGAGTCGAGCACGCCGGCCATGCCGACGACCTTGTTGTGCGGCAGGCCGCTGAATTCGCGCAGCGCCCAGACCATCGCGTCGAGCGGGTTGGTGATGCAGATGACGAAGGCGTCGGGGGCATGATCGCGGATGCCTTCGCCGACCGACTTCATGACCTTGAGATTGATGCCCAAGAGATCGTCGCGGCTCATGCCCGGCTTGCGCGGCACGCCGGCGGTCACGATGATGACGTCGGCGCCGGCGATGTCGGCGTAGTCGTTGGTGCCCTTGATGCTGGCGTCGAAGCCTTCGATGGGGCCGCACTGCGCAAGGTCGAGCGCCTTGCCCTGCGGCATGCCTTCGGCGATGTCGAAAAGGACGATGTCGCCCATTTCCTTCTTCGCGGCGAGATGGGCGAGCGTACCGCCGATCATGCCTGCACCGATCAGGGCAATCTTCTTGCGTGCCATAGTACTGGGCCTCCCTTCGTGTCGCATTCAAAGTCGCGTCGCGGGCGAGTTCGCGTAAAACCAGTGTCAGCACGCGGCGGCGGCCCGCAATTTTCGTGCGCCACGGCGGGTTCGGGCATGGCCCTAGGCCCGTAGGAATTTGATTGCAACCGTCAAAAGGTCAGGTATGGGAACTATCTTTGCAATCAGTTCGCAATATCAATTGCGGCGATTTCGGCCTCGATCGTCAGGCCCCTTGCCTCGATGCTGCAATGCAACTAATGGCCCCATCGACGTTATGGGTTCGCCCGTCGCCACAAGCGGCTGGCGCTAAGAGGGAAGTCCGGTGCGAACGGTCCTTTGCGGATGCTGTTCCACTCCGGCGCTGCCCCCGCAACTGTAACCGGGTAGTGCGGTCTTGATATGCCACTGGACGTTGATCCGGGAAGGCAAGGCCGCGTGACGATCCGGAAGCCAGGAGACCTGCCCATGATGGTCGTTCCAGTCGTCGGGCGGGGTGCACCGGTGGCAGCGAGCGGAGCGCATTGGGGCGTTCCTCCCGCCGTGAGCGACGTGATCGTTCATGACGGGAGTCTCATACGTTGCGTACCACCACTTTCCTGCTTTCGACCGTTCTCGCATCCGGCGCCGCGCTCGCCCCGCTGACCGCGCAGGCGCAGGAGGCGGATTACGATCCGTCGATCGCCTATGCCCAGCCCGCTCCGGCCAGTGCGGCGGACGATACCATCGTCGTTGTCGCGACGGGCCTGTCGACCGATATCGCCGAAACCGGCCAGCCGATCACCGTCATCGGGCTCGACCAGATCGAGAGCGTGCAGGGTCCTGACCTCACTCGCGTCCTGCAGCGCATGCCGGGCACGACGATCAGCCGCAACGGCGGCGTCGGCAGCTTCACCGGCGTCCGGGTGCGCGGCGCGCAGTCCGAACAGCTTCTCGTCCTGATCGACGGGGTCAAGGTCAACGACGTGGCCGCGCCCGGCGGCGGGTTCGATTTCGGCAACGTGCTTTCGGGCAATATCGAGCGTATCGAGCTGCTGCGCGGGCCCAACTCGGTCGTCTGGGGTTCGGACGCGATGGGCGGGGTGATGAACCTCACCACCCGTGTCGCCAACGGCATCTACGCCAGCGGCGAATACGGCAGCAACGACACCGTCTACGCGACGCTGGGCGGCGGGGTGAACACCGGCGCGCTCGAAGCCGGGATCACCGGCAGCTACATGGACAGCGACGGCTACAGCTCGGCCAGCGTCGGGACGGAGGACGACGGCTTCCGCCAGTGGCAGGTCACCGGCCGCGCCCGCTACGCGCTGACCGATGCCTTCGCTCTTGTCGCCAACGGCCGCTACGCCGATGGCAAGCTGGACCAGGACGGCTATCCCGCGCCGCTCTACAGCTTCGACGACACCGACGACGTGCAGCATACGACGGAGAAGTCGGGCCGCGTCGGTTTCGAGTACAACGGCGAGGCGCTGACCCTGCGCGGCGGCGTGGCGCGGTCCAGGACCGAACGCGTCTATTCGGGCGAAAGCTACGTCTTTTACACCGATGGCGTCTACGTCACCGATGGGCGGACCGACCGCGCCGAACTGTTCGGCCAGTACCGACTTGCCGGTCCGCTGCGGCTCGATTTCGGCGCGGACAAGGAATGGGTCCGGTTCGAGGACGAAGGTGCCTCGCAGAAGGCCAGCACCGGCAGCGGCCACGCGATGCTGGGCTATTATACGCCCGTCGCGACGCTGGCCGGCGGTGTGCGCTACGACGACCACTCGCGCTTCGGCAGCGAATGGACCTTCGGCGCCAACGGCTCGGTCCGCTTTGCCCGCGACCTGCGCCTGCGCGCCAGCTATGGCGAGGGGTTCAAGGCTCCGTCGCTCTACCAGCTCTACAGCCTCTACTACGGCGATCTCGGCCTGAAGCCGGAAACCAGCAAGGGCTACGACCTCGGCCTTGAAAAGGGCAGCCGTGCCGATGCCTTCTTCGCCGCCGTGTCGGTCTTCCGCCGCGACAGCCGCAACCTGATCGACTTCGACCTCACCAATTACGTCTACTACAATGTCGGCGAGGCGCGGGCAGAAGGCGTGGAGCTGGAACTGGCAGCCCGTCCGTCGAGCCGCTGGCGCACCGGCCTCGTCTATTCGTACATCGAGGCGAAGGATCGGACCGCGGGCAGCATCTATGAAGGCAACGACCTCAACCGCCGCCCGCGCCACGCGCTGACCGCCAGCGCTGACTGGGCAACGCCGTTCGGCCTGTCGCTGGGTGCCGATGCGCGGCTGGTCGGCGACGCTTTCGACGATCGCGGCGAATTCGTGCGGCTGGACGGGTACGAGACGGTCGACCTGCGCGCTTCGGTCCCGCTAGGCCCGGTGGAGCTGTACGGGCGGGTCGAAAACCTGTTCGATGCGGGGTACGAGACCACCGCGGGCTACAACACCGGCGGGCGCAGCGCCTATGTCGGTGCGCGGGTGAAGATGTGACGGAAGGGATGTGACGATGCGCACGGGCGCGAAGGGGGTGGGGATGGCAGCGATGCTACTGGCCGCCGCCTGCGCGCCCGGCCATCCGCCCGCCGACGCGCTGGACGACGGTGGCGGCAGCAGCGGGATCGCCGGCGACGCGGAGCCTCGCCGGGTGGTCTCGCTGAACCCCTGCGCCGACGCCATTCTGGCCGAGATCGCGCCGGAACAGCTGGTCGCGGTGTCCCAATACAGCCGTGACCCGGCGTCGACCTCGATGGACCTTTCGCTCGCCCGCCGCTTTGCCGTGACTTCGGGTTCGGCAGAGGAAGTGGCGGCGCTTGCTCCCGGCGTGGTCGTGGCGGGAACCTTCCTGCCGCCCGCGACCGAGCAGGCGCTGATCCGCATGGGCTTCCGGGTGGTCAAGATCGGCTCGATCACCTCGGTCGACGACGCGCGCGCGCAGGTGCGCGAACTGGCCGCCCTGACCGGCCATGCCGAGCGCGGCGAGGCGATGGTTGACGATATCGACCGTGCGCTGGCGCTGGCTGCCGCGCCGGCGGGGTCCGCACCGGTTCCCGCGATGATCTGGCAGGGCGGCGGCATCGTGCCCGGAGAGCAGACGCTGGTATCCGACCTTCTGGCCCACACCGGCTTTGCCAATTTCAGCGCCGGTCGCGGGTTGGGGCAGGGCGCTGTCGTCCCGCTGGAGGATGTGCTGGCCGATCCGCCGCGCGTCCTGATGGTGGCGGGCGATGGCCGGATGATGGAGCATCCCTCGCTGGTCGCGCTCGCCCCCGATACCGTGCGCGTGCCTTTCGACCCGACGCTGACCTTCTGCGGCGGGCCGACCATCGCGCGTGCGGCGGCGCGAATGGCGCAGATCCGGCGCGAGGCCCTGAGAGAGGCCCAGGCCGAGGTCAGGCGCTGATGCGGCTCAACCTTTATCTACTGCTCGCCATCGCGATCGTTCTGCCGCTCTCGTTGCTGGCCGGGCGGGTGTGGATCGATCCGCTGGGCGGCGCCGTACCGCATGCCGCCACGATCCTCGCCGAACTGCGGCTGCCGCGCGGGCTGCTGGCGCTGATCGTCGGCGCGGGGCTGGGCGGTGGCGGCGCGGCGATGCAGGGCTATCTGCGCAATCCGCTGGCCGATCCCGGGCTGTTCGGCATCGCGCCTGCCGCTGCATTCGGCGCGGTGCTCACGCTCTTTCTCGGAATTGCCGCCGTGCCCTATGTCCTCCCCTTCGCGGCGCTGGTCGGCGCGGGCGGAGCCATGGCGCTGCTGGCGCTGATTGCCGGACGAACCGGTGGCATCGCGCTCTTCACGCTGGCCGGGCTGATGATCGCCAGCCTTGCGGGCACGCTCACCAGCCTTGCCATCTCGCTGTCGCCCAACCCCTTTGCCACCAGCGAGATCGTGACCTGGCTGATGGGCGCGCTGGCCGACCGAAGCTGGGCCGACGTGTCCGTTGCCGGTCCGCTGACCGCGGCGGGTCTGCTCGTCCTGTGGCGGATCGGCCCGATGCTCGATGCGCTGACGCTGGGCGAGCAGGCGGCACTGTCGCTGGGGGTGGAGGCGCGGCGGCTGGTCTGGCAGATCGTCGTCGGCATCGGCCTCGTCGTCGGCGCGGGCGTGGCTGTCGCCGGGATCGTCGGTTTCGTCGGGCTGATGGTGCCGCATCTCGTCCGACCCTTCACCGACCGCCGCCCATCGTCGCTGATGGTGCCGAGCGCGCTGGCCGGGGCCTTGCTGGTGCTGCTGGCCGATACGGTCTGCCGCCTCCTGCCGCTCGCCAGCGAGCTGCGGCTGGGCATCGCGCTGTCGCTGCTGGGTGCGCCCTTCTTCCTCGCGCTGCTGCTGCGCATGAGGCGGGAGCTGGCCTGATGCTGTCGGCGCACGAACTCACCATCCGGCGGGGCGACAGGGTCGTGGTGCGCGAGGCGAACTTCGCGCTGCGACCCGGCGAACTGACCGCGATCTGCGGCCCGAATGGCGCAGGCAAGTCGAGCCTGATGGCCGCTCTCGCCGCGCTGCTGCCGCACGAGGGCGAGGTGCGGCTGCACGATCGCCTGCTCTCCGACATTCCGGCGCGCGAACGGGCGCGGGCAATCGGTTTCCTGCCGCAACGGGCGGAAGCGGCGTGGGACATTTCGGTGCGCACGCTGGTCGGCCTTGGCCGTTTGCCGTGGCGATCGATCCCCGGGCGCCCCGCGCGGGCCAGTCGCGATGCCGATGCCGCCGCCGTGGATGCGGCCTTGGTCGCGATGGAGCTGGAGGACCTGGCGGATCGCCCGGTCTCGCACCTTTCGGGTGGAGAGCGGGCGCGGGCCTTCATGGCGCGTGTGCTGGCGGGCGAGCCTGAGTGGATTCTCGCCGACGAACCTCTCGCCAGCCTCGACCTCGCGCATCAGCAACGCCTGGCCGCCTGTCTTGCCGATCAGGCGCGGCAGGGGCGTGGCGTGGTCGTGGTCATGCATGACCTTGCCGCCGCGATGAACCATGCCGACCGGGTGCTCGTGCTGGACCGGGGCAGGGTGGTCGCCGACGGACCGCCGGAAAGCGCGCTGACCGAAACGATGATCGAACTGGTCTGGCAGGTCCGGGCGCGCTGGCTGGGCGACCGCGGCAGCCGCGCGCTCGCCATGTCTTGAACGGTTGCCGGGTTGACGGGCGGACAGGATCGGGCAGATTGCGCGGCATGCTCCGTCTCGTCATCTCCGCGCTGGTCGCGTCCGGTCTTGCCTGCGCTCCCGCATACGCGAAGCCCGCGCCGAACCCGGTCGGCGTGCGGGCCGTGGCGGCTATCGACTGCACGCTGCGGCTGACCAGCGATACGATGCAGGACATGGTGATGATGCAGGACAGCGCCGGCACGCCGGAGGCCTGCCGCGCCGCCTGCGAACGGTATGTGCAGGCGGTTCTGATCCCGATGCGCGGTGCCATGACGATCCTGCGCTATACCTGCCGCCTGCGCGACGAGGTCGTGGCCGACGTCGACCTCAAGGCGTGAGCGGGTAGCTCACGACCGGCTCGTAGTGCGATCCGCTGCGGGTCAGCGTGCTCTCGTAAAGCGTGAAGCGGTCGACCGGCACCGGCCCCGCCGCAAATCCTGCGTGGGCCGCCAGCCAGGGCCCGATCTCGCCCGATGAGCGGTTGAGCCGAGCCAGAGTGACGTGCGGCGTGAAGCGCCTTGTTTCGGGTGTTACCCCGGCGAGCACCACCGCCCGTTCGACCTTCTTCTGCAGATGCTCAAGCGCGGGCAGCGGCGCGATACCGGCCCAGATCGCGCGAGGATGATGACCGTGCTCGAAATGGCCGACACCGCGCAGCGCAAGCTCGAAGGGCGGGCGGCACACCCGGCCCAGTTCGTCGGCGATGTCGTTGGCGAGCGGCGTGTCGACCTCGCCGATATAGCACAGGGTCAGATGCAGCTGCGTCTCGTCCTGCCACCGGGCATTGTCCACGAAGTCCATCGTGTCGAGCATCGCATCGATGGCCGCCGCGTCAGGGCGAATGGCAACGAACAGGCGGTGCGACAAACGTCGGGCTCCCGGCCTCAGATCAGGCCGTACCGATAGCCTTTGGCGACAGCCTCCGCCATCGTGCGCACGTTCAGTCGCTTGCGCATGTTGGCGAGGTGCAGGTCCACGGTCGGCAAGGAAATGCCCAGCCGATGCGCGATTTCGGCCCGCTGCAACCCCTCGGACGCGCAGCCGAGACAATCGAGTTCCCGCGCGGTCAGCGCCACGTCCGCACCATCGGCCATGACGTAAAGCTCGGGCTGCAACTTGTCGATCAGCGCCATGGCGGCGATTTCCAGCTTGTCGAGTTCGGCAGCGATCTGGGCTTTGCTGTCGGCCTTGCCGCCGAACAGGAAGCCATAGAACCGTTCCTTGCCCGGCGCTGCTGCGACACTGGTTCGACCGATGATGACGTGGGCGATCTCGAACCCGAAGTCGGCGGCGCGGCGAATGGTGTGCGCCGCTCCCGGATGCTCGTCGGCCAGCGCGGCGGCCAGCATGCCGTCTTGCAGGAAACGGTCGAAGGGGCGGGCGGGATCGAGCGCGTTTGCGCGTTTCAGCACGTAATCGTGCTGGTCGAGCCGCTCCCCGTAGTATTCATCCATCCAGCAGGGATCGGTGTTTGTGCCGATAATCGGGTCGGCAATACATTCGCCATCATCGACCTGAAAAGTACCGAAATTACAGTATTCGACCCCTTTTCGTTCGATAAAGCGATAAAATTCCTGCTTGGCTTCGCTGGCGAATTGCAACGGACGCGTTGACGCGGCCCGGTCCCCGTGAAGAAAGGAGAGGAAGTCGTGCAGTTCGTTCACAAAAACTATTTTCCCCCAAATTGCACGAACCAGATAGGGTTTGCCGTCCGATTGTCGAGAGCATCCGTGCGAATGACCAGGGCGAGCCGGAAATCGCACAGTTGAGAAAGCGGCCGCCTCTCCCCACATTGCCCGATGCGGACGCCTGCGCGCGGCCTCTTTACACGACAGAACAAAAATGGAACACGCTGAATCATGGCACTGACCACGATCTCCGTGCGCGGCGCGCGCGAGCATAACCTCAAGGGT
>CAYRLC010000094.1:0-411 GCA_964424995.1 uncultured Croceicoccus sp. | reverse complement strand
TTCAGCGGTTGCTTTTTGACCCGATGCCACTATCTGATGCGCTTGGTCGGCCAGGGACAGATCATGGAACAGAAGTTCATCGAGGTGCGCGGCGCGCGCGAGCATAACCTCAAGGGCATCGACATCGATCTGCCGCGCGATGCGCTGATCGTGATCACCGGGCTGTCCGGCTCGGGCAAGTCGAGCCTCGCGTTCGATACGATCTACGCGGAAGGGCAGCGCCGCTATGTCGAGAGCCTGAGCGCCTATGCGCGCCAGTTTCTCGAGATGATGCAGAAGCCCGATGTCGAGCATATCGACGGTCTTTCGCCCGCCATCTCGATCGAGCAGAAGACCACCAGCCGCAACCCGCGCTCGACGGTGGCGACGGTGACCGAAATCTACGACTACATGCGCTTGCTTTGGGCGCGG
>CAYRLC010000093.1:0-9712 GCA_964424995.1 uncultured Croceicoccus sp. | reverse complement strand
GAGCCTTTCTCAAATTCCGCCGTAGTGGCCGGGCTTACTTGCCCTGCCAGTTCGGCTTGCGCTTTTCGGCAAAGGCCGCTGCGCCTTCGCGAGCGTCTTCGCTGGCGAACACCGGCATGACGATGGCGCCCTGCTTGGTCCACATCTCGGCCTCGGTCCATTCGTGCGACTGGCGAATCACCGCCTTCGACGCGATCAGCGCCAGCGGGCCGTTGGCCGCGACCGCGCGGGCCAGTTCCTTCGCGCCTTCGATCGCCGGGCCTTCGACGATCCGGTTGATGAAGCCCAGCTCATAGGCGCGATTCGCGTCGATGAAGTCGCCGGTCAGCGCCAGTTCCATCGCGATGCGCGGCGGGATCTGGCGGGGCAGCTTGATCAGGCCGCCAGCCGCGGCAGCAAGGCCACGCTTCGCTTCGGGGATGCCGAACTTCGCGCCCGCATTGGCCACGATCAGGTCGCAGCTCAGCGCCAGTTCCATGCCGCCCGCCAGCGCATAGCCGTCAATCGCGGCGATCACCGGCTTCGACGGGGTCCATTCGGTCAGCCCGCCAAACCCGCGCCCTTCGATGCTGGGACGTTCGCCGCGCAGAAAGCCCTTGAGGTCCATGCCCGAACAGAACGTGCCGCCCGCGCCGGTCAGGATCGCGCAGCGCAGATCGTTGTCGGCTTCCAGCCGGTCCATCGCCGCGCTGATGCCTTCGGCCTGGGCCTTGTTCATCGCGTTCTTGGCTTCGGGGCGGTTCATGGTGACAATCAGGACGCCGTCTTCGACCTGGGTCAGGACTTCGGGGGTTTCGCTCATGGGTGGGGTCCTCTCTCTGGGAACGGTTTAATCGGTCGGTTAAACTGGTAGGACGCAACCGGCATATGTGTCCAGCGCGAACTTGCGCAACTTAACGCCTCTGCTAAGGGGACATCGCGAAATCTCCCCCAGGAACTCAGGCGAAAGACGAAAACGCGATGGCCAAGATCAAGGTGAAGAACCCCGTCGTCGAAATGGACGGCGATGAAATGACCCGCATCATCTGGCAGTGGATCCGTGAACGGTTGATCCTGCCCTACCTCGACATCGATCTGAAGTACTACGACCTCTCCGTTGAAAAGCGTGACGAGACGAACGACCAGATCACTGTCGATGCGGCCAACGCCACCAAGGAATATGGCGTCGCCGTGAAGTGCGCCACGATCACCCCCGACGAAGCCCGCGTCGAGGAATTCAGCCTGAAGAAGATGTGGAAGTCGCCCAACGGCACGATCCGCAACATCCTGGGCGGCGTGGTGTTCCGCGAACCCATCGTGATCCAGAACGTCCCCCGCCTGATCCCCGGCTGGACCGACCCGATCGTGGTTGGCCGCCATGCCTTTGGCGACCAGTACCGCGCGACCGACACGCTGATCCCCGGCCCCGGCACGCTGCGCCTGGTGTTCGATGGCGACAATGGCGAATCGATCGACCTCGAAGTGTTCAAGTTCCCCAGCGCGGGCGTCGCGATGGCGATGTACAACCTGGACGATTCGATCCGTGACTTCGCCCGCGCCAGCCTGAACTATGGCCTCAACCTGGGCTGGCCGGTGTACCTGTCGACCAAGAACACGATCCTCAAGGCCTACGACGGCCGCTTCAAGGATCTGTTCCAGGAAGTGTTCGACACCGAAGGTTTCGCCGAGAAGTTCAAGGCTGCCGGTATCCACTACGAACACCGCCTGATCGACGACATGGTCGCATCGGCGCTGAAGTGGTCGGGCAAGTTCGTCTGGGCCTGCAAGAACTACGACGGCGACGTGCAGTCGGACACCGTGGCGCAGGGCTACGGTTCGCTCGGCCTGATGACCTCGGTCCTGATGGCGCCCGACGGCAAGACGGTGGAAGCCGAAGCCGCGCACGGCACCGTCACTCGTCACTATCGCCAGCACCAGCAGGGCAAGTCGACTTCGACCAACCCCATCGCCTCGATCTTCGCGTGGACCCGCGGGCTCATGTACCGCGGCAAGTTCGACGAGACGCCCGATGTGGTGAAGTTCGCCGAGACGCTGGAGCGCGTTTGCATCAAGGCGGTCGAGGACGGCAAGATGACGAAGGACCTCGCCCTGCTCATCGGTCCGTCGCAGGACTGGATGACCACCGAGCAGTTCTTCGAAGCCATCGTCGAAGGCCTCGACAAGGAAATGTCCGCCTGGGCTTAAACCCGGCGCGAGCTATTCCGGCAAAGGATCGGCCCTCCCCCGCTCGCGGGCGGAGGGCTTTCTTTTGCCCAAACTGACCGCCTGCCCCCTTCCCATCATCGGTCGGGTCACTAGATGTGCCGGGCATGACCGAACAAAGCAGCAAAGCCCGCCTCGAAGTCCGACAGGCCGCACCCCGTGACGTGTCCGCCATCGCCGCCCTGATCCGGCGGGTCTACGTCGATCTGCCGCCCTATACGTTCGGCGAGATCCGCGGCCAGATGAACAACTATCCCGAAGGCTGCTTCGTCGCGAAGCTCGACGGCAAGCTGGTCGGCTATTGCGCATCCATGCGCGTGCCCGCCTCGTTGGCGCTCAAGCAGCACACCTGGGACGAGATCACCGGTAACGGCTTCGGCAGCCGGCACAGGCCCAATGGCGACTGGCTCTACGGCTACGAGATGTGCGTCGATCCCAAGGTGCGCGGCACCCGCATCGGTCGCCGCCTCTACGAGGAACGCCGCGCACTGGCCGAGCGGCTCGAGCTGACCGGCATCGCCTTCGGTGGCCGCCTGCCCAACCTGTCGCGGCACTGGCGCAAGGTGGACGGGCCGCAGGACTACATCGACAAGGTGGTCGAAGGTAAGATCCACGACCCCGTCCTGCGTTTCCAGCTCGCCAACGGGTTCGAGCCGATCGGCGTGCTGAAGGGCTATCTTCCCGAAGACAAGAAATCGAAGTCGTTCGCCGCGCATCTCGTCTGGCGCAACCCTTATGTCGATGACGACAAGCCGAAGAAGCACCGGGTGCCCCGCGACGTCGAAAGCGTCCGCATCGCCACCTGCCAGCTGCAGGCGCGCGCGGTGAAGAACTACGACGAATTCATGAAGGGCATCGAATATTTCGTTGATGTTGCAGCCGATTACGAGGCGGACTTCATCCTCTTTCCTGAGTTGTTTACGCTCCCCCTCCTGTCCTTCGCGGATCAGGAACTGAGTAGCCAGGAGGCGATCGAGGCGCTGTCGGCCTATACGCCGAAGATCAAGAAAGCGCTGTCGAAGATGGCGCTGGAATACAACATCAACATCATCGGCGGCTCGCACCCGACGCGGATGGAGGACGGCGATATCCACAACGTCGCCTACGTCTGTCTGCGCGACGGTTCGATCCACGAGCAGGAGAAAATCCATCCCACCCCCAACGAGGATTACTGGTGGAACATCAAGGGCGGCGATTCGATCGACGCGATCCAGACCGACTGCGGCCCGATCGGCGTGCTGATCTGCTATGACAGCGAATTTCCCGAACTCGCCCGGCGGCTGGTCGACGAAGGGGCGCGGATCATCTTCGTGCCGTTCTGCACCGATAGCCGGCAGGGCTACATGCGCGTCCGCTACTGCGCGCAGGCCCGCGCGATCGAGAACCAGTGCTTCGTGGTGATGAGCGGCAATGTCGGCAACCTGCCGAACGTGGGCAACATGGACATCCAGTATGCCCAGTCCTGCATCCTGACGCCCTGCGACTTCCCCTTCGCGCGCGACGGCATCGCGGCAGAAGCGAGCGAGAACGTCGAAACGCTGACCATCAGCGACGTGAACCTCGCCGACCTGTCATGGGCCCGGGCCGAGGGGACCGTGCGCAATCTCGCCGACCGGCGCTTCGATCTCTATCGGATCGAGTGGGACGACCAGGTCGGCAAGGAGCCTCCCGTCCCGGCGGTAAAGCCCGAGGACACGACGACAAAACCGCTCGGTACCAGGACGCTCGGCGGCGGCTGAACGGCCGGCGAAAGCGATTGAGCATCGACGAACGACATACCCGGCCCGACCGGCGTGCGGTTAAGGCCCTTGTCATCGCCGATCGTTACGTTAGCAACCAGTGATCGCCTTTCGCATGCGCGCAAGGTCAGGAATTGGGACTGATCCATGCTTGAAACCAACCGTCGGAGCGTTCTCGCGATGAGTGCACTTCTCCCCTTCGCCGGTGCCGCCCCGGCGCTTGCACAAGCTACCACCGGCGCCGATACCGGTGCGGGCGAGTGGGACCTGTCGGACCTCTATCCCAGCTGGGATGCGTGGGAAGCCGCCCGCCAGGCCCAGCTGGCCGCCCTGCCGCGCCTGCTTGCCTACAAGGGCACTTACGCCAATGGCGCGGACGCGATGGCCAAGGCGATGGCCGATATCTCCGACGTGAACAAGGAAGTGGGCCGGGTCTATATCTACGCCCACCTCAACGCCGATGCCGACGTGCGCGTGGCCAGGAACCAGGAACGGGTCAGCCAGGCCGCCGACCTCTACACCGCCTTCGGCGAGGCGACCGCATGGTCGAAGCCCGAGATCCTCGCCCTCGGCGCCGAGAAGGTGCGCGGCTACCTGGCCCAGAACAAGGTGCTGAAGGACCGCTTCACCTACAGCATCGAGGATACGCTGCGCAGCGCGCCGCATACGCTCGACACGCAGGGCGAAGGGCTGCTCGCCAGCGCCGGTGCGCCGCTGTCCGGCCCCAGTGACGTTCGTGGACAGCTGACCGCGTCGGACATTCCCTGGCCGACGGTCAAGCTTTCGACCGGCAAGGAAGTCCGCCTCGACGATCAGGGCTATTCGCTGAACCGCGATGCACCCAACCGCGAGGATCGCAAGCTCATCTTCCAGAAATTCTGGGATGCCTACGGCTCGTTCAGCAATTCGCTCGGCGCGGCCTATGCGTCGAAGCTGAAAGGCGACGTCTTTCTCGCCAAGTCGCGCAACTATCCCAACACCCTGTCGTGGGCGCTGAGCGGCCCGAACCTGCCCGAAGGCGTCTATCGCACGCTGGTGGAAGAGGTGAACAAGGGCCTGCCAGAGCTGCACCGCTATTTCGAGCTGCGCCGCCGGATCATGGGCCTGCCCGACATCGGCTACTACGACATCTACCCACCGCTGGTGACGCTGGACCGCAAGTTCACCCTGCCCCAGATGCGCGCCGCCACGATCGAGGCGCTGAAGCCCTTCGGCCCCGAGTACATCGGCCTGCTGACGGATGCGACGACGAAGAAGTGGATGGACCCCTTCCCCCGCCCGGGCAAGGATTCGGGCGCCTACATGCAGGGCAGTGCCTATGACGTGCACCCCTACCTGCTGCTGAATCTCGGCGACGATTACGAATCGATGTCGACTTACGCGCACGAGTGGGGCCACGCGATCCACACCCTTCTTTCAAAGGCCAACAACCCCTACGAAACGTCCGACTACGCGACCTTCATCGCCGAGATCGCCTCGACCGTGAACGAGATCTTCCTCAGCCAGTACATGCAGAAACGGGCCAAGACGAAGCAGGAGAAGCTCTTCTATCTCGGCACGCAGCTCGAAGCGGCGCGTGGCACCTTCTTCCGCCAGACTCAGTTCGCCGAATTCGAGCTGAAGGCCCACGAACTGGCCGAAGCAGGCGAAGGCCTGTCGGGCGAGAAGTTCGCCGAGATCTATTACGACATCCTGCGCCGCTATCACGGCCCGAAGATGATCATCCCGGACAACGTTCGCCACGAATGGTCGTTTGTCAGCCACTTCTTCCGGTCGGACAGCTTCTACGTCTTCCAGTACGCCACCTCGGTTTCCGCCGGGACCTGGTTTGCCGAGCAGATCACGAAGGGCGGCAAGAAGGGCCAGAAGGCGATGCTCGATGTGCTGAAGGCGGGCGGCTCGGACTATCCGATCGACATTCTCAAGGACAAGGCCGGGCTCGATATGACCAAGCCCGACGTCTACCGCGATTTCGTGGCGAACTTCAGCAAGACGATGGACGAGATCGAAGCCCTGCTCTGACGCCGAACGGGCATGACTTCGCGAACGGCCGGTCGGGAGAGATCCCGGCCGGCCGTTTTCGTGGGCGGTGTCGCGGCAAGGATATCCAGAGCACCGCCACCGCTCTGGCCAAGGGCGGCAATCGCCCCTAGGCCTGTTGCCAATGGCGAGCGAACTGCATTTCTCACCCGTCCTGTCCGACGCGCTGGTGATCCTGGGCGCGGCGGGGATCGTGATCCCGGTCTTCGCCCGGTTTCGCATCACCCCGATCATCGGTTTCATCCTCGTCGGCATGCTGGTCGGCCCGTTCGGGCTGGGCCGTCTCGTGTTCGATTATCCCTGGCTGCAATACTTCACGATCACCGATCCGGAGGGCCTGGGGCCGTTTGCCGAATTCGGGATCATCCTGCTGCTGTTCACCATCGGGCTGGAGCTTTCGTTCAATCGGCTCTGGCAGTTGCGGCGCATGGTCTTCGGGCTGGGCGCGATGGAGCTGACGATCAGCGCCGCGCTCATCGCTTTCGCCCTGATGACCCTGGGGCAGTACTGGTCGGGTGCCCTCGGTCTCGGCCTTGCACTGGCTCTATCGTCAACCGCGCTGGTTCTGCCGATTTCGGGCACGAAAAGTCCGGTCGGCAAGGCCGCTCTGTCGATGCTGCTGTTCGAGGATATCGCCATCGTTCCGATCATCTTCTTGCTAGGCGCGATGGCGCCCTATGCAGCGGCAGAGGGTTCGGAAGGGCTGTGGCGCACGATCTGGATGGGCGCGGTGACGGTCATCGTGCTGATGATCGCGGGCCGGCTCCTGTTGCCGCGCCTGTTCGGCCAGGCCGCGCGTACCAAGAGCCCCGAACTGTTTCTGGCCGCCAGCCTGCTCGTGGTCATCGTCGCAGCCCTTGCGACGGCGGCGGTCGGCCTTTCGCCGATCGTCGGCGCACTGCTGGCGGGCCTGCTGATCGCGGAGACCGAGTATCACACAGAGGTCGAAGGCATCACCGCCCCGTTCAAGGGACTAGCGCTCGGCATCTTTCTCATCACCGTCGGCATGGGCGTGGATATCGGGGTGATCATCGCCAACGCCTGGCCCATCGCGGTGGCGGTGACCGGGGTGCTGGCGGTCAAGGCGCTGGTGACCGGCGTGCTGCTGCGGATGATGGGCGCGCGGCGCAGCACGGCGGTGGAAACCGGGATCATGATGTCGAGCCCATCCGAAACCACGCTGATCGTCCTGTCCGCCGCGGCCACCGCGCAGCTGATCCAGCCCCAGACAGCGCAGTTCTGGCAGATCGTCACTGCCATCGGCCTCACCATCACGCCGATCCTCGCGCTGATCGGGCGCAACATCGGTCGCCGGGTCGACGTGGCGCCGGCCCATACGGCCGACGACGGCGACGCCGCCGACGGGCGGGCGATCATTCTCGGCTATGGCCGCGTCGGGCAACTCGTCGCAGACATGATGATGCGGCACGACCGGCCGTTCCTGGCGATCGACTCCGATCCCGAACTGGCCGATATCGCCCGCCGCAAGAAGCACCCCCTGCTCTACGCCGATGCCCGCGGCCCGGCGATGGAGCGGATCGAGCTTGGTGGAGCGAGCGCGATCATCCTGACGATGGACGAGCCGGTTCTCGCCGCGCGCGTGCTGCGCAAGTTGCGGGCGCGCTACCCCGACATACCGATCATCGCCCGCGCCCGCGATTCGAGCCACGCTGCAGAACTCTACCGCGCCGGTGCGACCGAGGCTGTGCCCGAAACGCTGGAAAGCTCGCTTCAGCTATCGGAATCGGCGCTGGTCAATGTCGGCGTGCCGATGGGACTGGTCATCGCCTCGATCCATGAAAAACGCGACGAGTTCCGCGAGCAGATCATGCGCGAAGGCGAATTGAAGCAGAAGCCCAAGCTGAAGACCAGTCTGGCCGAGCGCGCGCCTCAGAAAGCCGGCGCCGACGGAAGCTAGGCCGGGCACGAACCCGGCCCGCAGTGTCAGCCTGCGACAGCCTCTCCGGCCAGCATTTCGCGCACGGCGGCGATGGCATCGGCCGCCTTGCCGCCGTCCGGACCGCCGCCCTGAGCCATGTCGGCCCGGCCGCCGCCGCCCTTGCCGCCCAGCACTTCGACGCCCTTGCGCACCAGCTCGACCGCGCTGAACCGATCGGTCAGGTCGTCGGTCACCGCCACGGCAAAGGCAGCGCGGCCTTCGTTGACGGTCGCGATCGCCGCGATTCCCGAACCGAGCCGCTTCTTGGCCTCGTCCAGCAACCCGCGCAGTTCCTTCGGGTCCATGCCGTCCAGGACCTGCCCGGCAAAAGCGACACCGCCAACGCTCTCGTCCGCCGGAGCAGCCGCGCTGCCGCCCGACGCACCCGCCAGCGCGAGCGCCTTACGAGCCTCGGCCAGTTCGCGCTCAAGCCGCTTGCGCTCGTCGATCAGCGCGATGACGCGTTCCGTCACCTCGTCCGGTGCGGCCTTCATCGCGGCGGCAATCGCCTTCAGCGCATCCTCGCGCCCGACCAGCCAGTCGCGCGCCGCCTCGCCGGTCAAGGCCTCGATCCGGCGCACGCCTGACGACACCGCGCTTTCGGACACGATGCGGAAGATCGCGATGTCGCCCAGCGCATTGACGTGGGTGCCGCCGCACAGCTCCACCGAATAGGAATTGGCATCCGCCCGGCCCATCGACAGCACGCGGACCTCGTCGCCGTACTTCTCGCCGAACAGCGCCATCGCGCCGGCTTCGATCGCGTCTTCCGGGCTCATCAGGCGGGTCGAGACCGCCTCGTTCGCGCGGATCTGGGCATTCACGTCGGCCTCGATCGCGCGAATGTCGTCATCGGTCAGCGCCTTGGGATGCGAAAAGTCGAAGCGGAGGCGATCGGCCGCCACCAGCGACCCCTTCTGCGTGACATGACCGCCAAGCCGGTGGCGCAGCGCCGCGTGAAGCAGGTGCGTCGCCGAGTGGTTGGCGCGGATGGCGTCGCGACGCGCGGTATCGACAATGAGGTGCACGCTTTCACCCACGGCGATCGCACCGCTTTCGATCTTGCCGTGATGGGCGTGAAGGCGGCCCAGCGGCTTCGACGTATCGGTCACATTGATCAGCAGTTCGCCCGCCTTGATTGTGCCAGCATCGCCGCTCTGCCCGCCGCTTTCGCCGTAGAACGGGGTCTGGTTGGTCAGAACCGTAACGTCCTGCCCCGCCGCCGCGGTCTCGACTTCCGCACCGTCGACCAGCAGCGCCACGACCCGGCCTTCGCCTTCGGTCGAGGTGTAGCCGGTGAATTCGGTCGCACCTTCGCGTTCGGCGATATCGAACCAGATCTCGCCCGAAGCCGCGTCGCCGCTGCCCTTCCATGCGGCGCGGGCGGCAGCCTTCTGCTGCGCCATCGCCGCGTCGAAGCCTTCGCGGTCCACACCGATCCCGCGCGAACGCAGGGCGTCCTCGGTCAGATCGTAAGGGAAACCGTATGTATCGTAGAGGCGGAAAGCGGTTTCGCCGGGCAGTTCGGCGCCGCTTTCCATGCCGTCGGTCGCTTCGTCGAGCAGGCGCAGGCCCTTGTCGAGCGTCTGGCGGAACCGCGTTTCCTCACGCTCCAGCACTTCGGTGATGAGCGGCTGGGCGCGCGACAGTTCGGGGTAGGCCTGCCCCATTTCGGTGACCAGCGCGGGGACGAGGCGATGCATGAGCGGCTGGCTCGCGCCCAGCAGGTGCGCATGACGCATCGCGCGGCGCATGATCCGGCGCAGCACATAGCCGCGCCCTTCGTTCGACG
>CAYRLC010000092.1:1699-9864 GCA_964424995.1 uncultured Croceicoccus sp. | reverse complement strand
CTGGCGCGCTTCGCATCGACGGCCTTGGCCGCTTCCACCGCGTGGTCGGGCGTGGCGACGATGAAGGCGTTGAGCGCGCTGGCGGCGGCGACATTGGCGTTGAACGCGTCTGCCACTTCGACGGCGGAGAAGTCGCCGTCCGCGACACCCTTGCGGATCGCGGCGACGGTAAGGTCGGTAAGCTCGGTCATTATTCGATCACCTTGGGCACGCCGAAGAAGCCGTGTTCGGGCGCGGGGGCGTTGGCCAGCACTTCGTCGCGCACGTTGCCGCCGGTCAGCGGGTCGGCATCGACGACATCGTCGCGCAGGCGCAGGGTATTGGGGATGACCGCGGTCATCGGCTCGATGCCGGTGCAGTCGACCTCGCCGAGCTGCTCCACCCAGTCGAGGATCTGGTTCAGTTCGGGGACCATCGCCTCCACCTCCGCGTCGGTGACGCGGATGCGGGCGAGCGAAGCGATCTTGGCGACCGTGGCTTTATCGACAGACATGGCGCGCGGGTTAGCTTTACCGCGCGCCCTTGCCAAGCGGGAGAGTGGACGAAATGCGCCTGCTCTCCCTCAAAAAACCGGGATCGGCGCGTTAGTGGTCTTACTGACCCGGAACAGCGCCCTGCGGCGCACCCTGCAGCTGGCTCGGGTCGATACCCATCTGCTGCATCTGGCGCTGCATCGCCTCGATCTCGGCCTGGCTGCGGAAGTCGAGCAGGTCGACGGTGAAGTGCAGGTCGCTGTTCGCGGGAATCGCGCCCTGCGCCTGCGCGCCGTAGCCGAGCGCGGCTGGAATGAAGACCTCGTAGCGGCCGCCCTTCTGCATCTTCATCAGCGCCTGGCTGAAGCCGGGAACGACGCCGTTGACCGGAAACGGCACGCGTTCACCCGAATCGAAGACGGTGCCGTCGGTCAGGCGGCCTTCGTAGTTGACGAGCACGATGTCGCTCTCGCCCGGGCTGTTGCCCTCGCCCGCGGTCACGGTCTCGACCGACACGCCCTTGTAGCTGGTCGCCCAGGCGGCACCGGCGGCGAAGAGCACGGCGACGACGACGCCCAGCCAAAGCTTGCCGAGAATGCCCTTGCCGATCGGCTGCAGGGGAACGCGGGTGACTTCGGTCATGATCGTCCTCTTCGATTGTCCCGCCGGACAGTGCACCGGGCAGGCGGCAGTGGATTGCGGGCAGCAAAAAGGGCGCCCGACAGTATCAGGCGCCCCTTTGGCTCATGCAGGCGGGCGCGGCAAGTGGCTTTGCGTACACCCGTCCTTATGATCAGCGGGTCTTAGCGCGAACCGTCGCGCTCCATCCGCTTGCGCTCCAGCTTGCGGGCGCGGCGAACGGCGGCGGCCTTTTCACGGGCGCGCTTCTCGCTCGGCTTCTCGAAGTGGCGGCGCAGCTTCATTTCGCGATAGACGCCTTCCCGCTGCAGCTTCTTCTTGAGAGCGCGGAGAGCCTGGTCGACGTTGTTATCGCGAACGATGATCTGCATAAAAAGCTTCTACCTCAGTTTCCGTGGCGACGGCGGCGGCATGGATATCGGTCGCCACAACCGGTCGTGAAATTGCAAACGGGCCGAATCCTGTATGGAATCGACCAGAACGGCGGGGCGGCTACCAGCAGGCGCAGCGAAAAGCAAGCACTGCGGTCGATCGGCCTGTCGCAAACGCGCCAATCGGCCATCCGTCCGTGCGATGTTGCCCACATACCACATCGGGGCATGCTTTTGCAACGCGGCCGGTCTTTCGCAAAGGGCCGCGTATCGCTAGGGGAGCGGGCATGATCCAGCCGTCCACTCTCAACGCCTCGCTCTTCGTCGCCCTTGGCGGCGGCACCGGGGCCGTGCTGCGCTACCATCTGGGGCGCATCGTCGGGGCGGCCTTTCCCGCCGCCGCGCTCGCCTTTCCTTACGCGACGCTCGTCTGCAACGTAGTGGGCAGCCTTGCCATGGGCCTGCTAGCCGGCTGGCTGGCGCGACACGGCGCGGATCGCGGGATCGGGGCGGAAGGATGGCAACTGCTGCTCGGCGTCGGGCTGCTGGGCGGCTTCACCACCTTCTCCTCCTTCAGCCTCGAAATGGTGAACCTGTGGGACCGCGGCGCCCCGGGGCTTGCCGCCATCTACGCGGCGGTGTCCATCGTGGCGGGCGTGGCCGGTCTCCTGATCGGCCTCATGGTCATGAGGACCGCGGCATGAGCGAGAGCAAGGGTTCCGACAGCGTTCGCCAGTTCACCGTCGGCTACGACGACGAGGGGACGAGGCTCGACCGCTGGTTCAAGCGGCACCTGCCGCAAGTCGGCTTCGCGACGATCAGCCGCTGGGCCCGCACCGGGCAGGTCCGCGTCGACGGAAGACGTGCCAAGCCAGAGGATCGCCTTTCCGCAGGGCAAGTCGTGCGCGTTCCGCCGGGCGGCGAGACGCAGGACCGCGCGCCGCGGGCTCGCGTGCCGCTGACCGAGGAGGAACTGGAACAGGCCGACGCGATGCTACTGCACCGCGACCGCGCCGCCATCGTCATCAACAAGCCGCCCGGCCTTGCCACGCAGGGCGGCACCGGCACGACGATGCACGTCGACCGACTGCTCGATGCCTACGCGCCCGACGGTCCGCGCCCGCGGCTCGTCCACCGGC
Source organism: uncultured Croceicoccus sp. (assembly GCA_964424995.1). Taxonomy (GTDB): domain Bacteria; phylum Pseudomonadota; class Alphaproteobacteria; order Sphingomonadales; family Sphingomonadaceae; genus Croceicoccus. The sequence continues at coordinate 7,242 of CAYRLC010000092.1, read as the reverse complement.
TCGACAAGGATACGAGCGGCGTGCTGCTGACGGCGGCGACGCCGGGGAGCGCCGCGTTCTTTTCCAAGCGGTTCTCGGGCCGTTCGGCGAAGAAGATCTACTGGGCGCTGGTCGTCGGCGTGCCCGACATCGCGCAGGGCATGATCGACCTGCCCATCGGCAAGCAGCCGGGGACCGGCGGCGAAAAGATGATGCCGGATGAGGAAGGCCAGCCCGCCAAGACCCGCTACCGCGTCGTCGACCGCGCCGGCAACCGCGCCGCATGGGTGGAGCTGGAACCGCTGACCGGCCGGACGCACCAGCTTCGCGTGCACCTCGCCGCCATCGGCCACCCGATCGTGGGTGACGGCAAATACGGCGGGCAGCTCGCTTTCCTGACCGGCTCGATCAGTCGCAAGATGCACCTGCACGCGCGCCGCCTGATCATCGATCACCCCGACGGTGCGCCGCTCGACGTGACTGCATCGCTGCCCGAACATTTCGCGGCGAGCATGGAGCAACTCGGCTTCGACGAGGGCATGAGCGACGCCGCGCCCGAGGAAGGCTACGTGCCGCCGACGCGCGAGGACCAGAAACAGGCCGCCAAGCGCCACGCCAAGACCTATCGCAAGGAACGCCGGGGCGAACGCCGCTCGCGCACCGCGGGCGCGCCGCGTGCGGGCAGCGGCAAGCCCGGTGGCAGCAAGACGGGCGCGAAGAAGGCCGCCCCCAAACCTGCGGGCAAGCCGACCGGGAAGCCGAGCCCGAAAGCGGGCGGCACACCGGCAGGCCGGACCGGTGGCAAGCCGGAAGGTCGGCCCGGGGGCGGGAAGCCCAATGGCCGACCCACGAGTGGCAGGCCGACCAGCGGCAAGCCCACTGGCGGCAAACCCGCGGGCGGCAGGCCCGGAAGTGGCGGCAAGCCCGCCGGCGGCAAGCCCGCTGGCGGTAGGGGCAAGCATCCCTGATGCACCCCAATGCCGCCTTTCGTCATGACGACCGCGACCTCCATCTCGCGCTGATCGATGAGGTCGGCTTCGGCATGATCTTCGCCGCCACGCCCGACGGACCGCGCGTGGCCCAAGTGCCGCTGTTGCGCGTCGGGGCGGACCGGCTGCAGTTCCACCTGTCGCGGGGCAATGCGCTCACCCGCCACATCGCCGGGGCCGAGGTGCTGGCCGTCGTTAACGGCCCGGACGGCTACGTATCGCCGCGCTGGTATGCCGACCCGCAGCAGGTGCCGACGTGGAACTATGTTTCGCTGGAGATGGAAGGGCGCGTCACCACGCTCGACGCCGATAGCCTCGTCGCTCATCTCGAAGCGCTTTCCGCGCGCGAAGAGGCGCGGATCGAGGGCGAGCCCTGGACCAGCGCCAGGATGGAACCGGCCCGTTTCGCCAAGATGCGCGAGGCGATCGTCGGCTTCGAGCTGGCGGTCGGGGCATGGCGGCCCACCTTCAAGCTGTCGCAGAACAAGTCCGCCGAGGAACGCGCGCGCGTCGTCGCGGGGCTGGAGGAGCGCGGCGCGATGGGGATGGCCGCGCTGATGCGGACGCTGGCGCCATGAGGACCGCTGCGTGAGCCGCCTCGCCATCTTCGACTGCGACGGCACGCTCGTCGACGGGCAGGCCAACGTCTGCCTCGCGATGGAGGAGGCCTTTGCCCAGACCGGCATGGTCGCCCCGCCCCGCAACCTGATCCGCCGCGCAGTCGGGCTGTCGCTGCCGCAGGCGATGGCGATGCTGCTGCCCGAAAGCGGCCCTGCCCAGCAGGACGAGCTGGCCGACCGCTATCGCATGGCGTTCCGGGCGCAGCGCGATGCGGGCCTCGTCTACGAACCGCTGTTCGAAGGGATGGAGGACCTGCTTCGCCACCTCCACGCCTCCGGCTGGACGCTGGCCATCGCCACCGGCAAGTCGGACCGGGGCCTTGCCCATTGCCTGGCCGAGCACGGCATCACCGATCTGTTTTCCAGCCTGCAGACCGCCGACCGCCACCCGTCGAAGCCCGACCCCGCGATGATCGAGCAAGTGCTGTTCGAGACCGGCGCGACCGCCGCCGACACGGTCATGATCGGCGACACCAGCTTCGACATGATCATGGCCGAGAATGCGGGCGTGCGCGCCGTGGGGGTCGGCTGGGGCTATCATGGCAGCCACGAACTGCTGGCCTGCGGCGCGGACGGCGTGGCCGAGACGATGGCCGAATTGCAGGCCATGCTGGAGACATCACGATGAGCGAGCGCGATCCGGCCGCGGCGAAGTGGGCGACGATCCAGATAATGCGCCTCACCGGCGTGGTGCTGGCGGTCTACGGCATGCTTGCCGCCAGCGGCCGCGCCCCCTGGCCCGATGGGCTGGAGCGCGGATACGCGTGGATCCTCGCGGTGATCGGCATGATGGATGCGCTGGTCATGCCCGTGCTGCTCGCCCGCCTGTGGAGTTCGAGGGACAAGTGAAGCGTTTCTACAAGACGGTCGAGGCCGCCCCGGCAGGCGGCGGCTGGCAGGTACAGCTCGACGGACGCGGGCTGAAGACGCAGGGCGGGCGCCCGCAAGTGGTGCCGACCCGCGCCTTGGCCGAGCGGCTGGCCGGCGAATGGGCGGCACAGGGCGAGGAGATCGACCCCGCCACGTTCCCGATGCGCGACATGAGCGATTACGCGGTCGATATGGTCGAGCGCGATCCCGCCATCGCCATCGATGCGATCCTCCCTTACGGCGACACCGATACGCTGTGCTACCGTGCCGACGAAGGCGACAGCTTCCGGACCCGACAGGACGAGGCGTGGGAGCCGATCCTCTGGGCGGTGGAGTCGCGCGAGGGCGTGACCTTTGCCCGCACTTCGGGGGTGCTCCATGTTGCCCATCCAGAGGGGACGCGCGACAGGCTGCGCGCCCGGTTGGCGGGCATGGATGCCTTTACCCTCGTCGCGGTGCAGAACATGGCCGCGATCGCAGCCTCGCTGACCACCGCGCTCGCCGCGCTGGAAGACGATGCCGATCTCGACGCCCTGTTCGCCGCCGCCAATCTGGAGGAGGACTGGCAGGCGATGCAGTGGGGCTGGGACGGCGAAGCGCTGGCCCGCCGCGACGGGCGGCTGGCCGGGTTCAGGCTGGCAGCGGAACTGGCCCGGCTCGTCGCCGCCTGATCCGCCGAAACCGCGCGCCTGCTGGCCTTAGCGCCCGATCAGCCAGCTGCTGACTTCGCCCGCCACGTTGTTCGCCGCCTCGTTCATCGCCGGAGCGACGGCCGCGGCATCGGCCGCCACGCCGGGGATCGTCGAGCCGAAGCGGCGCTGGCGCATCGTGCCGTCGGGCGCGACGGCGACGGCGTCGTAAGTCACCGTCACCGACGAGGTCTGCGCGGCATAGCCCGCCTCGACCAGCCGGCCGTAGAGGCGGGTGCGCACGGCGATGCCGGGATCCTCTCCCTCCACCACCAGCCCGCCGCGACGGGCGCGCAGGGTTTCGGCGACGAGGTGCTGGAACAGGCGCGCCGGGCGGTCGACGTAAGTCGCATTCTCGAGATAGGCGACACTGGTCGCATCGATCTGCACCGGCACCCGGTTGACGTCCAGCCGGTCCTCGACCTCGGGCTCGAACACGAAGATCGCGTCGGTCACCGCGCCGCTGCTCGACGTGCCGGGCGCGGCGACTTCGCGCGGGGTGAAGTTGATCAGCTGGTCCGGCACCTTGGGGCCGAGGCTGAGGCAGCCCGACAGGCCGAGGAGCAGCACGGGCGCGATGATGGCGGCACCCAGCCGGAGGGGGCGTTCGAACATGGTCTTCATCTCCCTCAGGGCTTGTAGTCGGGCAGCTTGCCGCCGCCGATCAGGCCGCCAGCCCCGTTGTCGTCGATCTTTTCGGTGATGTTGCGCAGCGCCTTGGTCGTCGCGCGCAAGTCGCGGATCGCGGCCTCGGCAGCGGGCAGCGTCGATTCCGAAAGCTGGCGCGCGGCCGGGCGCGTGTCGGCGGCCGCGGCCTGCAATTCGTTGGCCGCGCGCTCGGCGGCGGCCAGCGTGTCGCGCATCTGGTCGGCCAGCGAGGCGCCCTCGCCGTTGATCAGCTGATCGGTCGACGCCGCCACGCGCTGGAATTCGGCCAGCGTCTCGCTCGCCTGCCGCAGGGTGATCTGCAGTTCGGCCATCGTCGCATCGATGCGCGGAGTCGCGTCAGCCAAATCACGGCTCATCCGCTCGGTATTGGCGAGGATGCCTTCGATCGACTTCTGGTTCTTGTCCGACAGCATCAGCGTCAGCCGCTCGGTCAGCGTCGCCAGCCGCTCCATCAGCAAGGGCGCGTTGGCGAGCAATTCGCCAAGGCCGCTGCGCTTGGTCGGGATCACCGGCACGCCTTCGGGGCCGATCTTGGTCAGCGGCGGTGCGTCGGAGCTTGCCCCTTCCAGCTGGATCGTCGACACGCCGGTAAAGCTGCCCTGCAGGCTCGCCAGCGTGAGTTTCGTGACCGGCACCTCTTCGTCGATGGCGATGCGCACGCGCACGAACTGCGGGTCCTTGGGCCACAGCTCGATCTTCTTCACCTGCCCCACCGGCACGCCGGAAAAGGCGACTTCCGATCCGCGAGCAAGGCCGCTGACCGACTGCTTGAAGAAGATGTCGTATTCGTCCTGCGAACCCTGGTTCAGGCGCGCGATCCAGATCACGAAGGCCGCCAGCAGCGCCAGCAGCAGGAGCGTCACCGCCCCGACCCAGAGATGATTGGCCCTAGTTTCCATCGCCGCCGTCTATGCCCCGCCCGTAAGGTTCTTGTCCACCGGGGCCGCATTCGCCTGCCGCCCCGCCGTATCCGCCGCCCGGCCGCGCGGGCCGTTGAAGTATTCCTGAATCCACGGATGGTCGGTGGCGAGCAGTTCGGGGATGGTCCCCACCGCGATCACCTTGTGGTCCGCCAGCACCGCCACACGGTCGCATATCGCATAGAGCGTATCGAGATCGTGCGTGATCAGAAACACGGTAAGCCCCAGAGTGTCCGCCAGTTCCCGCGTCAGGTTGTCGAACGCCGCCGCACCGATGGGGTCGAGGCCCGCGGTCGGCTCGTCGAGGAACAGCAGCTCGGGATCGAGCGCAAGGGCGCGGGCCAACCCGGCGCGCTTCTTCATGCCGCCCGAAAGCTCCGAAGGATACTTGCTCGTCGCCTCTTCCGGCAGGCCCGACAGCCGCACCTTGTAGCGCGCGATTTCGTGGCGCAGGTCGTCCGACAGTTCGGGGTAGAACTGCTTCAGCGGCACCTCGACGTTTTCCGCGACCGTCAGCGTCGAGAACAGCGCGCCGCCCTGGAACAGCACGCCCCAGCGGCTGCGGATGTCGATGTCCTCGTCCTCCACCGCCTCGGTGATGGTGTTGCCCAGCACCTCGATCGTGCCTTCGTCCGGGATCTGCAGCCCGATGATCGACCGCATCAGCACCGATTTGCCGGTCCCCGATCCGCCGACGACGCCGAGGATCTCGCCCGACCGCACGTCGAGGTCGAGATGGTCGTGAATGATGGTGTCGCCAAACTGGTTGACGAGGCCGCGGATACGGATCGCATAATCGAACTCGTC
>CAYRLC010000092.1:0-1689 GCA_964424995.1 uncultured Croceicoccus sp. | reverse complement strand
GCCGGTGCCCGATCCGCCGACGACGCCGATGATCTCGCCGCGCCGCACCTTGAGCGAGAGGCCCTTGTGCACGATCTGGTCGCCGAAGCTGTTGGTCAGCCCCTCGATCACGATGGGAAATTCGCCGTCGAACCGGGTCGGAACGTCGTGCGCCTCGCTCTCCGCCTCGGCGATCAGTTCCTCGGCGCGGTCGTTCGGGTCGATGTCCGACGCCATCAGTTCCACCCGATTTCGGTGAAGAACACCGCGAAGAAGGCATCGAGCACGATGACCATGAAGATCGCCTGCACCACCGCGAGCGTCGTGCGCAGGCCCACCTCCTCGGCATTGCCCGACACCTGCATGCCCTGGTAGCAGCCGCTCATCCCGACGATCAGGCCGAAGACCGGAGCCTTGACCAGCCCGACCCAGAGATCGGTCAGCGGCACCACCTCGCGAATGCGGCCGAGAAACGTCCAGAACGGAATGTCGAGCGCGAAATTGGCGATGAAGGCCCCGCCGATGATCGCGATGACCGACGAATAGAAACCCAGCACCGGCATCATCAGCACCGCGGCCAGAATGCGCGGCACGACCAGCCGTTCGAACGGAGAGACGCCGATGGTGCGCATCGCGTCGACCTCTTCGGTCAGCTTCATCGTGCCGATCTGCGCGGCAAAGGCGCTGCCCGAACGGCCCGCGACCATGATCGCGGTCATCAGCACGCCCAGTTCGCGCAAGGTCAGCCGGCCGGTGAGGTTGATCGTGTAGATCTCCGCCCCGAACTGCTGCAACTGCACCGCGCCCTGCTGCGCGACGACGATGCCGATGAGGAAGCTCATCAATCCGATGATGCCGAGCGACGACACGCCGACCAGTTCGAGCTGGTGCACCAGCGCAAGGTGCGGAAAACGGCGCGGATGGCGGATCAGCGCGGCAAAGGCCATCATCGTCGTGCCGAGGAAGGCGATCATCTCTTTCAGCGACGTGCCGAAGCTGGCCACGCGTTCGCCCACCGCGGCGGGCACGCGTTCGACCCAGACGTCCCGCTGCGGGGTGATCGGGGCGCTGCTCTCCGCGTTCTGGACCGCGTCGATCAGCCGCTGCGCCCGGTCGTCCGCCCCGCGGATCTCAGCGCCCAGCACGTTCGCCGCGCGCCAGACCGCCCATGCGCCGACGGTGTCGATTTCGTGCACCGCGCCGATATCGATGGCGGCGAGGCTGTCGAGTTCGCGCAGGCGCCTGTCGAGCGGGGCGATCGACGAGACGAGCAGCGGCCCGCGAACCCGCAGGATCGCACCCCCATCCCCCTCTACCGTATCGAATTCCGCCCATTCGCGCATATCGCCAGCCTCATGGGGGAAAAATGCAAGGCCAGCAAGCCTATCCGCGCCACCCGTCCCAAGCCGGGCCGGTCCCGGCAGACCCCGCCTCCGCGCGCGCGTCAGTGGCCCCTTGCCCCGCCCCTGCGGCGCTGGCAAAGGCGCTTGCCATGAGCGATACCGAAACCAAGCAGGAACTGGCGAAAACCTTCGACCCCGCCGGGATCGAGGCCAAGTGGTATGCCCACTGGGAAGAGAACGGCCTGTTCCGCCCCGAACGGCCCGATGCGCAGCCCTTCACCATCGTGAACCCGCCGCCGAACGTGACCGGCGTGCTGCATATCGGCCACGCGCTCGACAATACGCTGCAGGACATCGTCATCCGCTA
>CAYRLC010000091.1:0-9945 GCA_964424995.1 uncultured Croceicoccus sp. | reverse complement strand
CCACCATCCCCTCCCGCATCGCCAAGGGTGCGGCGCGCTGGTCGATTTTCGGACATTATCGGCAGCACTGCAAGCCGCGCCATCGCAAGGCGTGACGCTGCGGCAGATCCACATCTGCGGTGAGTGGGCGGGGGCGGTGCAAGGCCGGGCGCGGTGAAACGACGGCGCGGTGAAAGGGCGAGGATGAGCGGAGAGCCCCCAGCTCTCCGCTCGGAACAGGATCAACACACCACCCCCGGACTAACAGGGTGGGTGCGCAAGTCCTGCTACCTCTCTTCGTGACAGGGCGGACAACCCCGCGCGAAGCGAATCCGGTGCGGCAGGATGGAGCCAGTGTCCGTGGTCCCCGACCTCTCCGCGCCGATGGTCTTTGCGAGAGACTAACCCTCACGTCCCGAACCCCGATCGGGCATGGCCAAGGCATAGGGGCTTGCGAGGGAGGGGGCCAATACCCCGTTCGGGGTATCAGGCAGAGCCACGCTCATGAAATTTGCCGTTAGGGTTCAGTCGCCTGCGCAACTCATCGTTCGGGCGAGAGGCCCATGCGGGTGGCATGCCAGGCCGCCTCGGCACGCGAGGATATGCCGAGCTTGCGATAGATCGACTTGATGTGCTGGGCCACCGTGCCCTCGGCGATGGCCAGCTGCTCGGCGACATCGACGTTGCGCAGGCCCCGCGCGATCAGGGCCAGCACTTCGAGCTCGCGCCGGGTCAGATCGTGGCTGTCGACCTCGACCGGGCCGGTCATGCGGAAGTGGTCCATGATCCGGCGGGCGATGCTGGGCGACAGGGCGGGGATGCCGTCGGCCAGCTGGCCCAGCTGACGCACCACGGCCTGCGTGCTCTTTTCCTTGAGCAGGTAGCCGTCGGCCCCTGCGGACAGCGCCGCCACGATGTGCGCATCGTCGGCCATGATGGTGGTGACGACGCACAGCGCCTTGCGGTTCACGTCGCGCAGCGTGCGCAGCACGTCGAGGCCGGATCCGTCGGGCAGGCCGAGATCGATGAGCGCGATGTCGACGTGATGCTCGTCGATCAGGGTCAGCGCCGATGCCAGCGTCGGCGCGGACAACACAGCGCCATGGCCGGGAAAGGCGAGGCCGGCAACCTCGACCAGCCAGTCGCGCGCTTCGGCCCGGTCTTCAACGATCAGGATGGTCTGCATGCGTCGGTCCCATCGCGTACGGTACGCGGGCGTTCAGTTCGAGGCTGTCAGCCGCCAGGATGGCAAGCCTGCCGCCCACCGTTTCCAGCCTCGTCCGCATGTTGGCAAGCCCCCTGCCACGGTTGTCGCCCCGCTCCTCACCATGGCCGTAGCCGCCCGCCAGGCTGGCGCAGCGTCCGTCGTCGGAAATGGAGAGGACGATATCGCCAGAGTTGCGGGCAAGCCGGACCGTGAGGCGCGACGCCCCGGCGTGGCGGATGGTGTTGGTGACCGCCTCGCGCACGACGGAGCGCAGTTCGTGGATCGTCGCGGCGGGCAGCGCCACCCCATCCATCGGCTCGCTTCGCCAGTCGAGCACGAGGCCCGCGTCGTCCAGCCGTTCGGCGCATTCGATCCGCAGGTCGGCCAGCACCGCATCGAACGGCAGGCTCGATCCGCCGCCCGCGTTGATGAGCGTGCGCAAATCGGAAAGTGCGTCGCTGATGATCGAGTCCTTGCGCGCGGTGTCGCCCGAACGCAGCGCGCTGAGCAGTTGCGAGCCGATGTTGTCGTGCATGTCGCGCATGATCCGGCGGCGTTCCTCGCTCGCGCCCTGTTCGCGGGCATCACGGCTTTCGGCGGTATGCTGCAGGATCTGCGCCAGTTCGCCGGCCAGCGACAGGTCGCGCGGCGAGAACAGCCGCCGCCCGGAATGCGCATGGCTCAGCCGGATCGCGCCGCCACCCGGTGCCGGCACCGCCATCGCCACTCCGCCATCCAGGATACGCGGGCCATCGAGGATACGCGGGCCATCTAGAGCATGCCCGCCATCCTCCACCACGTCGCCCAGCGGTTCGGCCGCCAGTGGGCGGAACACTTCGACCATGATCGCTCGCCAGCTCTCCGCCTGTCGCTCGGGTTCGGCAAGCAGGGCGGTGTCGACCACCCGGCGATAAAGCGCGTTGCGGTCGATCACCTGCTCGCGCCCGATGACCCGGGCGACACGGTCGCGCAGCGGCAGGTAGAGCAGTGCCACGATGAACAGCGCCGTGCTGAACGCGGCATAGCGTTCGAGCGCGATGAGCGAGATCAGCAGCGCATCGACCGCCAGCAGCAGCACCACGCCGAACATGTAATAGAGCAAGTCGAACGCGCGGTCCTGCAACGCGAAGAGCCGGTAGCGCGCAACGCCGACCGCCACGCCCACGAAGATGCCGAGGATGAGGACGAAACTGGACCCCTGCGATACGGACGGGGGGATGCCGAACAGGCTCGGCCCGATGATCAGCGCGACGAAACTGCTGGCGCCCACCAGTACGGCAAAGGCGAACCAGCGCAGCGCCGCCAGCGCCACCGGATCGCTTTCGGCTCGCCGCAACTGGATCGCAGCGGCGGGCACGAAGCAGGCCATGATGAGGATCATCGGCAGGTGGAATCCCATCGGCGGCCCGGCAAAGACGAGATGCGCGGTATCGAGCACCCACCACGCTGCCAGCACCATCGGCACGGCTGCGAGCAGGCCGCGCGGCAGGACGCGCGCGGGATAGACATAGAACAGCGTGGCCAGCGCCCCGGCCAGCACGAATGCGCCCAGATGATCGATAGCGGCCAGCGCAACGAACAGATCGCGCGGCAAGGCCAGCTCGCGGCTGGAATAGATCGCGGCCGGATAGATGAGGACCATGCACGACAGTCCCGCCACCGCGAGCAGGCCCGGCCCCGTCTCTCCGCGCTTCAGGCTGAAGACCCATCCGCCGATCAGTGCACAGCCGGTCGCGGTCAGGATCTGCAGCCAGAACAGGAACGGCAGGGTGGCGACCGGGCGCGTCGGTTGCGGCGCGATCCGGATCGGGACGATCCGCGTGGCGCCGGGCGGGACGAAGCGCACCTCGACCCAAGCTTCGCGCAGCGCGCGGGCCATGTTCTCCTGCCGCCGGTAGAACCGCCGCGCCTGGGCATAAGTCGGGATCATGTCGGGCTCTTCGATAACGTCCTGCGCCTCCAGCCGGATTCCGGCGACAGAGACGATCCGGCTTCCCGGCGGAATGGCGGCGGACGGTCCCTCGGCTTCGCGGGCGATGACCGCGCCGTCGCGAGGCATAAGGTCCATCCCGATCCAGGGCTGTTCGATCGCGACCAGGAACGTCGCCCCGATCAGCAGCGCGCAGGCCGTCACCAGCGCGGACATGAGCGTTGATGGCGTGATCCTGGCGAACATCGCAAGACACATCGCCGCGCCGCCGCCGATTGGCAAGTTTCGACGGCAAGGGGCAAGGAGACGGGTGACGGAGCGCGGGTGCCCATCGCCGACCGGACGGAAATCCGCGCCTTGCGGTTGCGGGCGAAAAGGGCAAGAAGCGCGCCGATGACGCAAGGCCCCGATCCCCTGGCCCCGTTCCTGACGCAGGCGCTTGACCGGCGGGCGGAGGCGGGCCTTCGCCGCGGCCTGCGCCCGGCGGCGCTGATGCCCGGCGGGCGGATGGAGCGCGGCGGGCGGACCTGCGTCGATTTTTCCAGCAACGACTATCTCGGACTTGCCCGCCATCCCGCGCTGGTCGACCGGGCGCGTGATTGGGCCGGGCGGCTGGGCGCGGGATCGGGCTCGTCGCGGCTGGTCACCGGCACGCACGAGGCGACGCTGGCGCTGGAGGCGAGGATCGCCGGGTTCAAGGGGACCGAGGCGGCGCTGATCCTGGGTTCGGGCTGGCAGGCCAACGCGGCGGTGATCCCGGCGCTGGTCGCGGCGATGCCGGGGGTGCAGGTCTTTGCCGACCGGCTGAACCACAATTCGATGCACGCGGGATGCGCCGCGGCGGGCGTGCGGCAGCACCGCTTCGCGCATAACGACCTCGACGCGCTCGATGCCGTGCTGGCGCGCCATGCCGATGCGCCCGCGCGGCTGATCCTGACCGAAAGCGTGTTCAGCATGGACGGCGACCGGGCCGACCTTGTCCGCCTGTCGCGGATTGCGCGCGAACATGGCGCGGTGCTCTATGTCGACGAAGCGCATGCGACCGGCGTGCTGGGGCCGCGCGGGGCGGGGCTGACCTGCGGCGTGCCGGGCGGGGTCGACGTGGCGATGGGCACCTTCAGCAAGGCGATGGGCGGATTCGGCGCCTATGTCGCGGGGTCGCGTTTGCTGATCGACTGGCTGGTCAATGCCTGCGGCGGGTTCATCTATGCCACCGCGCTGCCGCCCGCCGTGCTGGGCGCGATCGATGCGGCGCTCGACATCGTGCCGGGGATGGACGCGGAACGGGCGAGGCTTTCGGCCATGGCCGAAAGGCTGCGGGCCGGGCTGGCGGCGGCGGGATACGATACGGCCGGATCGACGACCCAGATCGTGCCCGCCATCGTCGGCGGGGCGGACGACACCGTGGCGCTGAGCGAGCGGCTGGCCGATGCGGGCATGATCGCCGCGGCCATTCGCCCCCCTACCGTACCGGCCGGCACCAGCCGCCTGCGACTGGCGCTGCGCAGCACGCTGGAGGATGCCGACATCGATGCCCTGCTCGCCGCGATGGAGTCACGGGCATGAGGGCGACGCTGCTGTTCCTGCACGGCTGGGGCTACGATTCGACCCTGTGGCGCAAGATGACGCCGATTTTGGAAGGCCATCCCTTCGCCTTTGCCGAACGCGGCTATTTCGGCGGTGTGGGCGATGCCATGCCCGATGGCCCGGTGCTGGCGGTGGCCCAAAGTTTCGGGGCGATGCGGCTCCTTGCCGATCCGCCCGGCGCATGCCTCGGGCTGATCGCGATCAACGGGTTCGACCGTTTTGCCGCTGCGCCGGAGGTGGCGGGCGTGCCGGTGCGCGTGCTGGACCGGATGCTGGCGCGCTTCGACACCGATCCGGCGGCGACGCTGGCCGACTTCCGCCAGCGGTGCGGCGATAGCGATGCGCCGGGCGCAATCGTCGGCGATGCGCTGGGCACGGATCTTCATGCCCTGCGCGATGATGACCGCCGGGCCGAGGCGGCGGCATTTGCGGCACCGATCCTGTCGATCCAGGGCGGTTCGGATCCGATCATGCTCGCCGCCATGCGCGATGCCGTGTTCGGCGGTGCCGGGCGCGTCGAGCGGCGCACGGTTCCCGAGGGCGGCCATCTGCTGCCGCTGACGCACCCCGAGTTCTGCGCGCTGTCCGTGCTGTCGCTGGCGGAGCGGCTGGCATGAACGCGCATCGCCGCCGGATCGAACGCGCTTTCGCAGGCGCCGATGGTTACGACCGCCACGCCCGCGTGCAACAGGACGTCGCGCTCGATCTCGCGGATCGGATCGCGGCGCTCGACTTGCCAGACAATCCGCGCGTGCTGGAAATCGGGTGCGGCACCGGCTTCCTCACTCGCGCGCTGGTCGCGCGCGGGCTGGGCGGCGATTGGCTCGTCACCGACATCGCGCCCGAAATGGTGGAGCGCTGCCGCGCCACGGTGGGCGAAGCGGCGGGGCGGCGGTTCGCGGTGCTGGACGGCGAATACGGCATCGACCCCGATGGCGGCTACGATCTCATCTGCTCCAGCCTCGCCATGCAGTGGTTCGACGATCACGGCGCGGCGCTGGCGCGGATGGTCGATGCCCTGGCGCCGGGCGGCCACTGCCTGTTCGCGACGCTGGGCGCCGGCAGCTTTGTCGAATGGCGAGCCGCTCATGCGGCAGCCGGGGTGACGGCGGGCACGCCGGGCTTCGTCGATGCGGCGGCAATTGCCGGGGCCCTGCCCGACCGGCGCATCTCGCTCGCCACGGTCGAGCACCGGGTCGAACACCACGCCAGCGCGCTCGATTTCCTGCGCGCCTTGCGGGGCATCGGCGCACATACCCCGGCGGACGGGCATCGCCCGCTTGGCCCGGCAGCGATGCGGCGGGTAATGGCCGCGTTCGAGGCGGGGGGCTGCGCCGTGACTTACGAGGTCGTCACCGGCCATTACGGGAGGCCTTTTTGATGTCTCGCATCGTCATCACCGGCACCGACACCGATATCGGCAAGACCGTCTTCGCCGCCGCGCTGACCGGCGCGCTGGGCGCGACCTACTGGAAGCCGGTGCAGGCCGGGCGCGACGACCTGGGGCGCAGCGACAGCGACCGGGTCGCCGAACTGGCTGGGCGCGCGACGATCCCTTCGGCCTACGATCTCGCCACCCCCGCGTCGCCGCACATCGCGGCGGAGATCGACGGGCTGCGCATCGATCCGGCCAGCCTCAGCATTCCGCAAGTCGCGGGCCCGCTGGTCATCGAAGGCGCAGGGGGCGTGCTGGTGCCGATCAACCGCCAGTGGCTCTTCGCCGACCAGTTCGCGCAGTGGGGCCTGCCGGTCGTGCTGGTCGCGCGCACGGCGCTTGGCACGATCAACCATTCGCTGCTGTCGATCGAGGCGCTGCGCGCGCGGGGGGTGCCGATCCTCGGCGTCGCCTTCGTCGGCGATGCGGTAGAGGACAGCGAGGCGATCATCTGCGAACTGGGCGGGGTGAAGCGGCTGGGCCGCCTGCCGCGCGTCGATTCGCTGGACCGCGAAACCTTGGCCGCAGCCTTCGCCGCGAACTTCAACTTGTCGGACTTTGCCGCATGACCTCGCCCGTCTGGCACCCCTTTACCCAGCACGGGCTGCAGGAGCCGATCCCGCTGGTCGAGCGGGGCGAGGGGGCGTTTCTCTACACCGCCGACGGGCGGCGCGTGATCGATGCGATCTCGTCGTGGTGGGTGACGACCCACGGCCACGGCCACCCGCGCATCGTGCAGGCGATCCGCGACCAGGCCGAGCGGCTGGACCAGGTCATCTTCGCGGGCTGGACGCACGAACCTGCGGAAGCGCTGGCGCAAGGGCTGCGCGCGGTGATGCCAGACGCGCTGACCCGCGTGTTCTTCTCCGATTCCGGGTCCACCAGTGTCGAGGTCGCGCTGAAGATGGCGCTCGGCTACTGGCTCGCGCGCGGTGAACAGCGCCACCGTATCGTGGTGATGGAGCACGGCTACCACGGCGATACCATCGGCACGATGTCGGTGGGCGAACGCGGCGTGTTCAACCGCGCCTACGAACCGCTGCTGTTCGACGTGACCCGCGTGCCCTTTCCCGAACGGGAGCAGGAACAGGCGACATACGATGCGCTGGAAGCGGCCTGCCGCGATGCCGCCGCCTTCGTGGTGGAGCCACTGGTGCTCGGCGCGGGCGGCATGAAGATGTACCCGCCTGCCGTTCTGGCCGAGATGCGCGCGATCTGCGCCGCGTCGGGAACGCTGTTCATCGCGGACGAGGTGATGACCGCGTGGGGCCGCACCGGCACGCTGCTTGCCTGCGAACAGGCCGGCGTGGTGCCCGATATCCTCTGCCTGTCGAAAGGGCTGACCGGCGGATCGATGCCGCTGGCGGTCACGATGGCGAGCGAGGCGATATTTGAGGCGCACTGGTCGACCGAACGGGCGAAGATGTTCTTCCACTCCTCCAGCTATACCGCCAACCCCATCGCCTGCGCGGCGGCGGGCGCGAACCTCGCCATCTGGCGCGAGGAGCCGGTCAGGGAGCGGATCGCTTCGCTGTCCGCCATGCAGCGCGATTGCCTGGCGGCGCTGGGCCGCGCCCACCCCATACGCAATGCGCGGCAATGCGGCACAATCGCCGCGTTCGAGGTGGGCGAGGCAGCTGGCTACATGGCCGACATCGCGCCGCGCCTGCTCGCCATGTTCCGCGAGGCGGACGTCCTGCTCCGCCCGCTGGGCGACACGATCTACGTCATGCCGCCCTATTGCATCGGTCGCGCCACGCTGGACGAAGTCTACGCCGCGATCGGCGAGGCGATCACCCGGCTCTAGCGCAAGGCGGCGGGCACGACTTCGGCGCTGCCGGGGAACCCTTCGAACAAGGCGGCGGCGAGCCGGTTGGCGATGGCCGCCTCGCCCCAGTCCTCGTCACGGTCGCGGCTGGCCAGTGTGGCATAGCCTTCCCACAGCACCGGCCCGTCAGGCCCGGCGCGCAGGTGCAGTTCGAGCCGCGTGTTGAGCAGGGCCGTCTTCGGACCGGACATGTCGACATTGACCGCCATGCCCATCATCGAGCCGCGGTTCGACACGCCGACCGTGGCGGTGCCGCTGACCGGGCTCTTGTTGATTTCGGCAGGGACGAGCACGTCGCGCACGATGCGCATTTCCAGCACCCGGCCATCGGGGGCGGGCGGGGCCATCGTGTCGTATCCGGCGCGCACCAACTGGTCGACCAGCGCCGCTTCATAGACCGCGCGGGTCGCGCCGTCGTCGGTTCCGCCGGGCAGCGAGACGATCCGCATCGGCCCGGGATCGAGCAGCGCGCCCGCGTCCGCCGCGACGAAGCGGCTGACTTCCACGCGCCCTTCGCGCGGATCGACCGTGTCGCGGCGGGCATTGCGCGGGCCATCTGTCATCGGGGCCATCATCGCGTCACCCCAAGGCCCGCCCGTCGCGCCGGCCCCGCGCCCCCAGCCGCGGCTCTGCGCCGAAACGGGCGCCGCCATCGCGGTTGCGGCGATGCCAATCATGAGCAAGGGTATCAGCCTCGAAAGGGCACGGGTCGCCATGAATTTCACCTGTCCCAAGTCTGTCCCTTCGTTCCCCGACGGCCCGGCTATGGCTGGCAAGCTGTCGCGCAGATGAACCGATACAAACGGGTACGTTCATCCCTTCGGCCACCGACCCTCGCGCGCCGCCGATCATACGCCGCGGCGGTGCCACTCTCGACCCAAGGTATAATTGGCGCGTTTCCGACTAGGGCCCAAAGTGCGCGGCGAAGCTATCAGGCGAGAGGAGGAATTCATCATGCTGGAACAGGCGCTCAGCAAGTTCAGCGGACAGTCGCTCATCCGCGACCGGTTCGACAATTTCATTGGCGGCAAGTGGGTCGCACCGGTCAAGGGTCAGTACTTCGACAACATTTCGCCGGTGACCGGCAAGCCCGTCTGCCAGGTCGCCCGCGGCACGGCAGAGGATATCGAGCTGGCGCTCGACGCCGCGCACAAGGCGCGCGAATCGTGGGGTCGCACCTCGTCGACCGAGCGTGCGAACATCCTCAACCGCATCGCGCAGCGCATGGAAGACAACCTCGACATGCTGGCGCTGGTCGAGACGATCGACAACGGCAAGCCGATCCGCGAGACGACCGCAGCGGACGTGCCGCTGGGCATCGATCACTTCCGCTATTTCGCGGGCTGCCTGCGTGCGCAGGAAGGCTCGATCTCGGAAATCGACCACGACACGGTCGCCTATCACTTCCACGAACCGCTGGGCGTGGTCGGCCAGATCATCCCGTGGAACTTCCCGCTGCTGATGGCGGTGTGGAAGCTCGCCCCCGCGCTCGCCGCCGGCAACTGCATCGTGCTGAAGCCGGCCGAGCAGACCCCGATGTCGATCATGGTTCTGGCCGAACTGATCGGCGACCTGATGCCCGAAGGCGTGCTGAACATCGTCAACGGCTTCGGCGTCGAGGCGGGCAAGCCGCTCGCCCAGAACAAGCGCATCGCCAAGATCGCCTTCACCGGCGAGACGACCACCGGCCGGCTGATCATGCAGTATGCTTCGGAAAACCTCATTCCCTGCACGCTGGAACTGGGCGGCAAGAGCCCGAACATCTTCTTCGCCGACGTGATGCGAGAGGATGACGACTATCTCGACAAGGCGCTCGAGGGCTTTGCCATGTTCGCGCTGAACCAGGGCGAGGTCTGCACCTGCCCGAGCCGCGCACTGGTCCACGAATCGATCTACGACCGCTTCATGGAAAAGGCGATCAAGCGGGTCGAGGCGATCAAGATGGGCAACCCGCTCGATCCCTCGACGATGATCGGTGC
>CAYRLC010000090.1:0-10100 GCA_964424995.1 uncultured Croceicoccus sp. | reverse complement strand
CTGATCGCGGAACGCACCGCGACCTCGATCCTGCGCGATCCGTTCACCAACAAGCCGTTCGTCCACTTCTACGCCACCAAGCGCGTCGGCGGCCAGGTGATCGACAGCGACGCGATCAAGCTGCTCAAGATCTCGGCCTAAGCCGCGATCCAGACCCCCGCAAAGCCGGGGACCGCCGCACCCTAAGCGCCGCGCGCAGGGCCAGCAGCACACCGCCTGCCGGGACGGATCGCCCCTGTCCGTCCCGGCTGCTCCCTTGGAAAGCGCCCTGTCCGGTTCTCCCCTCCCGGCAGGGCGCTTTCCGCCTTGTTCATGGCATTCGAAAGGCAGCAAGATATGAAGCGCGCCGTCCTTGCGCCCCCCGCCCTGCCCGCCTCGGCCCTCGCCGAGTTGAAGGAGTGGCTGGGCATCAACACCACGCGCGAAGACGCGTTGCTCTCGCACCTTCTCACGGCCTCGCTCGACATCTGCGAGGCCTATACCGCCGCCCGGCCCATCGTGGCCGACGTCGAGGAAATCTGGCCGGTCCGCCAGGTTGGCGTGAGCCGTACCGGCTGGCAACCGCTGTCCACTCGCCCGGTCGGGAGCATCGCTTCGCTCGAGGCGGTTGCCATCGACGGCAGCCGCCGAACGCTGGCGACCGGCGAATACGAGATCGAGATCGATGCCGATGGCGCCGGGCGGTTTCGCCTGATCGCGGCGGTCGCCGAAAGCCGGGTCGCCGTCCGGTTCACCGCCGGCCTTGCCGACAGCTGGATCACGCTACCCGACGCGCTGCGACAGGGTGCGATCCGGCTTGCCGCACATCACCATCGCCAGCGCGAGAGCGGCAATGCCGACACCGCCCCGCCCCGCGCCGTCGCGGCGCTGTGGCAGCCGTGGCGCCGGGTGCGACTCTCGTGATCGAGGGCCGCTGGAATGTCGCCGGCTTCACGCGCGCATTGACCCGCGCCCTGCGCTCGCGCCCGCGCGGCGGTGGCAGGCGCTCGGCTGCATCGAATGCCCATCGCTGGCGCCGGGCCGACTGGCTCTGGCCGGATTTCGCGCCCCGCTACGAGGACTGACATCATGGAAATTGCCCTGCGCGCCGCCTTGCTGGACCATCTGTCCCATCACCCGTCCCTGTCCGGCGAACTGAACGCCATCAGCGAGGAAGCGCCGCTGCGCGCGAGTCTCCCCTGGCTGGCCATCGTCGCCAGCGCCAGCGCGGACTGGAGCCACAAGACCGGGGTGGGCCGCGAAGTGCGCATAGCGGTCGAGCTGCAGGCGCGAGGCGACGATCCCCAGACGGCGGCAAAGCTGGTCCGCGACATCGAGGATGCCATCCTAGCCCTGCCGCCCGCCCAGCCCAACTTCACCGTGGTCGCCACCCAGTTCCTGCGCGCCCGGACCGAACAGCGCGGCGGCACGACCCGGGCGGTTCTTCTCGAATATCGGTTCCGCATCCTTGCGAACTGAATCCAGCAACCCTGAACAATCGGAGACAGCGTGATGAGCGCCCAGAAAGGCAGTGCCTTCCTTCTCAAGATCGGCAACGGCGGTTCGCCTGCCGTCTATACCACCGTGGCCGGCCTGCGCACGACGCAGATGTCGATCACCGGCGACGCGGTCGTCACCACGTCCAAGGATTCGGGAGGCTGGCGTGAAATGCTGTCTGGCGCGGGCCAGCGGCAGGTCTCGGTCAGCGCGGCGGGGATCTTCCTCGGTTCGGCTGCCGAGAACGCGATCCGCAGCCATGCGCTCGACGGCACGATCGGCGACTATGAATTGAGCTTCGAGGATGGCGAGCGGATGCGGGGCAAGTTCCTGGTCCAGCGGCTCGACTACGCCGGCGATTTCAATGGCGAGCGCAACTACACGATGACGCTGGAAAGCTCCGGCCCGGTCGTTCCGGTGGCCGCCTGATGGAGGGCGCGCACGAACCAGGGGCCAACCCTGCGCGAGGCGAGGCGGCGATCGTCGTCAAGGGACGCAAGCGCCGCCTGCGCCCGACCTTCGCGGCGCTGGTCGCTGCCGAGGAGGAACTGGGCCCGCTCTTCGCGCTGGTCGAACGCGCGGGGTCCGGGCAGCTGAAGCTGGCCGAGATGACTGCGCTGTTCTGGCATTGCCTGGCCGACCGGGCCGACATCTCGCGCGAGGACCTTGGCGAAGCGATCGCCGCGCAGGGGCTCGCCGCCAGCGCCCCGGCCTTGCGGTCCGTGTTGCAGCAGGTGCTGCAGGGGGCCTGATGACCGCGCCCGCAGACCGCTTTGCCGATAGCGCGGCACGCCTGTTCGGGCAGTGCGCGCTGATGTTGGGGTGGCGGCCGGACGAGTTCTGGTCCGCCACCCCTGCGGAAATCGGTGCGATCCTGGCGGCTGCGCGTGCGCCGCAGGAGGCCACGGGCATGAACCGCGCCGATCTCGACCGAATGATGGAGCAGGACAATGGATAGCCAGATCGAAACGCTGATGGTCGACGTGCGGGCGAGCACCGAAGGCTTTGCCAGCGACATCCAGCGGATGCGCGACACGTTCGATTCGACGCTGGTCGATGGCTTCGGCCGCGCCGGCAACATCCTCGAATCGAGCCTGCTGGGCGCGGTGCGTCGGGGCAGCATCGGGTTCGAGGATCTGAAGCGAACGGCGATGCGCGTGCTCGACGACATTGCCTCAACCGCCCTGCGCGGCGGGCTCAGCCAATTGGGCGGCCTGTTCGGCGGGAGTGGCAGCGGTGTGCTGGGTGGTCTCCTCGGCAGTGTGCTGGGCCTGCCGGGCCGTGCAACCGGCGGCAACGTTGCGCCGGGCAGCGCCTACATCGTCGGCGAACGCGGCCCCGAGCTCTTCGTGCCGACCAGCGCCGGTCGGGTCGAGACGGGAGCGGGCGGCGGGGTGCGCGATGTGCGTGTCTCGATCAACCTGTCCGCGCCCGCCGGCGCTTCGCAGGCCGAGAGCCTGCAGCGGTCCAGCCGCCAGGTGGCGAGCGCGGTGCGCCGCGCCCTCGCTTCCCACTGATCCTACCGCAAAGAGGGGCAGACCCATGGCATACTGGCTCGCCAAGGCGCGAAACGGCCAGCGCAGCGATTTCATCCAGCGCTTCGACCCGAGGTTCTGGACGGTCAATTTCCCGCGCCCGATGATGGCCGCGATCACCACCACCGCGCCCGATGCCCTGCGCGTCGATTGCGTGTTCTATCGCAAGAAGGATCTGGCCGGGATCATCTGGGACTCGGTCGACCGGCTGGACCACCCGCTGACCGCCTACGAGACGCGGCGCGACTATCGCCGCCTCTCGCTCTCGTTCCGCTGGCGGTCGGGCGGAATCATCGCGCTCGACCAGTTGAACGGGCCGACGCTGACGATCGAGGGGCGCGATGCCGACGGACAGGCGCGGACCTGGTACGTGCGGCTGTGGAACTATGCCACCGGATCGCAAACCGATGCGCAGATCGACCTCGACTTCTCGGCGATGGACGGCGGCTTCCTGCTGCCGTTCGAAGCCGACCCGGTGTTTGCCGGCGATGTCGACCGCATGTTCATCTCGATGGTGCCCCCGGCTTACGATCCGGCTGGCGGCAACCTTTCTGCGCCCGTCGAGGGCTGGGCCGAGATGACCGGCATGCGCGCCGACGGTGCGGGAGCCATGCTGCCGATCGGCGACGTCCTGGTTCCGCCGCATGGCATTTCGATGTGTACCGCCTTCGACGATTGCGGCACCCAGACACCAGCGCGACTGCTACGCAACGTCCGGGCACTCGGCTATCGCGGCGACATCACGCACTACTTGGGGATGAGCCATTATTTCAGGCTCAAGGCCGCGGGTGCGGACAAGTTCGAGGTTGATCCGGCAGCCGCGGGGTTAAATGTTGCCGCGGGGGCGTGGCATGCGAACTTCTTTGCGCTGTGCGGGGCGATGAACTGTTGGCCATGCACTGCCCGCAGGCCTGGGCCCAGCGAGATCTCTCCGGCGCTCCGGGTCTAACCGGCTGGGATCCGCCATCCAACCTGCTTTCGCCCGCTAACGACGCGGCCATGGGTTATCTTCGCAAAGTGGCGGGCGAAACCGTCGGGCTGATGAAGTCGGCCGGCGTTCCGGTCATCTTCCAGATCGGCGAACCGTGGTGGTGGACTTATGCCGATGGCCGGATCTGTCTCTACGACGATGCGGCCAAGGCGGCTTTCGGCGGCAATCCGGTCGCCATCCCTTCTTTGCGCGTCACGTTGAATGCGGCCCAGAAGGCGCTGTTGGACAAGGCCGGACAGAAGCTAGCGGCCTCGACCGCCGCGCTGACGCAAGCCGTTCGTACCGCCGCGTCTCCGGGCATGGCCGAAGTGCGCCTGCTCGCGTTCACGCCGACCCTGCTCGATCCCGCGACACCCGATGCGGAACGCGCGAACCTGCCGGTCGGATGGGCGAGGCCGGCCTTCGACCGCTTGCAGGTCGAGGATTACGACTGGCTGACGGAGGGCAATGCCGGTGCCCGCCGCGACGGCTATGCGAAGATCGATGCCAAGCTCGGTTATCCCGCCGACCGACAGGATTACCTCGCCGGTTTTGTCCTGCTTCCCGACGACGCGGACAATTTCTGGGCGAGGATCGATGCCGGGCTCGACGAGGCAGAGGCGCGGGGGATCGCCAGGCGCTTCGTCTGGGCCTCGCCCCAGGTCATGCGCGACGGTTACGTCCGCCTTCCCAACCCGACTTACGAGGACGACATGCGCCCCTTCGACGACGTATCCTACCCCCTCGCGCTGGGTCGCGGCTCTACCGTGATGCCGGAGTTCTCGACCTCGATCACGGTAACCGCCTCGGGGCACGAGCACCGCAATACTGTCTGGGCCGACGCGCGCCTCAAGTTCGACGTGGGACCAGGGGTTCGCTCGGAAGCCGAACTGGGCACGCTGATCGCCTTCTTCCGCGCGCGGCGGGGTGCCGCTCGAGGCTTCCGGTTGCGCGATCCTAACGATCACAGTTCGCGCGACATGACCGCCTCGCCGACCCCGTTCGACCAGCTGCTGGGCACTGGCGATGGCCGGGAAACCGCCTTCCCGCTCGTCAAGCTCTACGGCGAAGGCGGCGAGGCGCAGCGCCGTCGGATCACTCGCCCTGTGGCCGGTTCGCTGCGGATCAGCGTCGATGGCAGCGAAACCTCTGCCTTCACGCTCGATCTCCTTGGCGTGGTGCAGTTCGCGTCAGCACCGCCTGCCGGAGCCGACGTGCGTGCGGGCTTTTACTTCGACGTTCCGGTCCGTTTTTCGGAAGACCGGCTGGAGATTTCGAGCGTCGCCTTCGCAGCAGGCGAGGCGCCGAGCGTTCCGATGATCGAATTGAAGGAAGACCTGTGACCCGGCGCTGGTTTGCGAGCGAGCTGGAGACGGTGGCGTCGTGGTGGCGGGTCTATCGCCGCGATGGCGTGACTTTCGGCTTCGTCAGCCACGATCGCGATCTTTGCTTCGACGGCATTCGGCACCATACGGCACCCGGCATGGTCCCGTCGGCTATCCGGCTCAGCTCGGATCTCGAACCAGACAGTGCGGAAGTCACCGGCGCGCTGGAACATGCCACCATAACCGCAGCCGACCTGGCGGCGGGCCGGTTCGACGGGGCGCGCGTGGAGATGGGTGTCGTCGACTGGGAAACGCTCGAGCGCGACATTCTTTATGCCGGGACTATCTCGGCCGTGTCGCAGGACGCCGGGCAGTTCTCGGCCGATCTGGCGTCGGTCAAGTCGGCGCTTTCGCGTCGACCCATCCCGCAGACGAGCCCCACCTGTCGCGCCGCGTTCTGCGGCGAGGGATGCAATCTCTCACCCGCGACCTTCACGCATGAGGCCAAAGTGGCGACAGTCGACCAGACCGGCGGTGGGTTGACCCTGACCGGGGCGCCATCGTCCGATCGCCTGCTCGACGGAAATCTCGTGTTTCTCGACGGTAGCGAGGCCGGGATCGACTTCGCGATTGCGGCGATCGACCTGACGAAGCTGATCCTGGATCGGTTCGTGACCGACGAGGTCCGGCCGGGTGCAGCGGTGATCGTTCGCGAGGGATGCGATCACCGCTGGGATACGTGCCACACGCGGTTCGGCAATGCCGTCAATTTTCGCGGCGAACCCTTCCTGCCGGGTAACGACCTGCTGACGCGTTACCCCACCCAATGATCGGGCGGCAGCTTTGCGAGGCGGCGCGATCGCTGATCGGCACGCCGTTCAGGCTCAATGGTCGGGACGCACAAAGCGGGGTCGATTGCCTGGGGCTGATTATCGTCGCGCTCCGCAAGGCGGGCCATCCGGTCGCCGATCCGCGCGACTATCGGTTGCGCCAACATACGGTCGATCACCTGATGCCCTTCGCGAGGAGAAACGGGTTCGAGCCGCACCTCGGAAGCACGGTGCCGGGCGATCTGCTGCTGTTCGCCTTGCCGGGCCTGCAGCACCACGTCGCCTTGGCCGCTGACCAAGGCCGGATCATTCACGCACACGCCGGGCTTCGCCGCGTGGTCGAGGGCCGGGCCGACCCGAGCTGGATGACGGTCGCAACCTGGCGGTTCGTCTCTGAAACTATGGAGTGACACATGGCGACACTCGTTCTGACCGCCGTCGGCACGGCCCTCGGCGGCCCGCTGGGCGGCGCACTCGGTGCCTTGGCCGGTCGTGCGCTAGACGGCGCGATCATCGGTTCGAAAGGATACGAGGGGCCTCGGCTCAAGGATCTCGCGGTTACGACTTCCAGCTATGGCAGCAACATACCTCGTCATTTCGGGCAGGTTCGTGCTGCCGGGAGCGTGATCTGGGCCACCGATCTGGTCGAGCAGAAGGAAAAAAGCGGTGGCGGCAAGGGCAAGCCGAAGGTCACCTCGTACAGCTACTCCACATCCTTCGCCGTGGCCCTGTCGAGCCGGCCGATCATCGATGTCGGGCGGATCTGGGCCGACGGCAGCCTGCTGCGCGGTGCGGAGGGCGATCTCAAGGTCGGTGGGGTCCTGCGCATCTACCACGGTTCTGACGACCAGCAGCCCGACCCCCTGATGGAAGCGGATCTTGGCGCCGGCTGTCCGGCCTTTCGCGGCACGGCCTATGTCGTGTTCGAGGATCTGGACCTGTCGGACTTCGGCAATCGCATCCCGGCGCTGACGTTCGAGATCATCGCCGATCAGGACCCGCTCTCGCTCGGCGACATGGTCGATGCCGGCGGTGCCCATGTCGATCCCATCGCCTTCACTGGAATGGCGGGGTTCAGCCAGGACGGCGGTTCGGAAGCCGATCTGCTGGCGGAACTCGGCAAATTCTACTCGATCTCCTGCGACGGCAGTGGCGGCCGGCTCGCGCTGCGCGACACCGGATCGTCAGAGGGGCGTACGGTCACCGACCTTCCCCCGGCGGTCGCCAGTCGCGACGGCGAATTCGCCAGCCGGACCGGATCGCGTCGCAACCGCGCCATAGAGAGCCCGGTCCAGGGTGTCAGTCTTCGCTACTACGACACTGGACGAGACTACCAGCCCGGCCTGCAGCGCAGTCGCGGCAAGGCAGGCAGCGGACAAGTCGAGACGATCGAGTTCCCCGCCTGTCTCGACGCCGATGTCGCCCGCAGCCTGGCCGACAGGTTGGTCGAAACGCAGGGAAGCGCGCGGGATACGCTGTCTTATCGAGTAGCGACGCTCGATCCCGCTTTGCGGTGCGGCTCCCTCGTTCAGTCGGAGGGAGAGCGGGGGATCTGGCGGGTGCGTAGCTGGGAATGGCGGGCCGGCGGGGTTGAACTCGATCTCGAGGCCCTGCCACCGAAAATGACTCAAGGTGTAAGGCCCTCGGGAAGCACCGGGCATCCCAAGGCCCCGGCCGACGTGAAGGTCGGCACCACGCTGCTCTCAGCGTTCGAGGCACCTTGGGACGGAACCGGCAGCAGTCTCGACCGGCGCGTGATGGCCGCAGTCTCCTCTGCCGAAGCCGGTTGGCGTGGCGCTGCCCTCTATGTCGATCGGGGCGACGGTGCGCTCGTCGCCACAGGTACGGCAGGCAGGGCGCGCGCTGTGATTGGAACCGCGATCGACGCGCTGCAGCCCGGCAGTCCCCATCTGCTGGATCGTCAGAGCACGATCGTCGTGCGACTGGCGGACCCCGCCTTTGCGCTCACGCAGACCGACGTTGCTGGACTTGCCCAAGGCACCAATCACGCTCGCATCGGGAAGGAGATCATCCAGTTCGCCGATGCCGAACCTCTGGGCGGCGGCCTCTGGAAATTGTCCGCTTTATTACGCGGCAGAGGCGGAACCGAACATGCCCTGGCCGGTCACTCGGTTGGCGAGCCGTTCGTTCTGCTGGACGAGAACCTGACCCAGATCGACGCCAGCGTTCTCGGCGGCGCGACACGGGCGACGCTCGCCGCCATTGGCACCGGCGACAATGCGCCCGTATTCGCGTCGATTTCCGACCTCGGCGCGACACTGCGACCGCTTGAGCCGGTGAAGGCATCGCTGAATCTGGCAGCGGACGGTTCCCGGACCTTGACCTGGGTTAGGCGGGCCAGAGGCGGCTGGCAATGGCTGGACGAAGTCGATGTGCCGCAAACCGAACTGACTGAACGCTACGAAGTCCGCTTCGTGGACGGCAATGGGCGGCAAAGCCTTTGGCAGGCGGATGCTCCGACACTGAGTTTCACGGCGGCGCGGTGGAGCGAGCTGACGACCCCCCCCCTGCCCCATCGCCTCGAGATACGACAGGTCGGATCGGCCTCCATGTCACGCCCCCTTGTGCTCAACCTCTGACAATTTGCAGGGACAAATCCCATGACCGACCCCGTCGAATTCACTTCCATCACGCCGCGCTTCAAGATCCCGCTGCTTTTCACGGCTCAGGCCCAGAAGGAGTTCTACGTCAATGAAGCACACAGCCTCGTTGATGGGCTGTTGCATCCGGCCGTCCGCGGAGAGGCGTCTGCGCCGCCTGCCGACGCGCTCGACGGGCAAAGCTGGATTATCGGTTCTTCGGCAAGCGGCGCGTTTGCCACGCATGAAAACAGCATCGCTACGCTTCAGTCGGGACAATGGCTTTTTATCACGCCTGTCAGGGGAATGAGCGTTTTCGACGAGACCGCCGGCAAACGGCGCTACTTCGATGGCAGCTGGGTCGCACTTTCCGCTATCGCGGCGCCCGCGGGTGGCAGCGTGCAGGACACACAAGCCAGAACATCCATCGCCCAGATCATCACTGCATTGCAAAAAGCCGGAATTGTCCCGATTACATAATAGTCGGAGATTTCCGGGAACTTTCAATGCCCGGAGATGTTTGGCGATGAGTGAGGGTTGTTTCCAAGACGGCCAGCCGCGTCCCCGCAATGCAACATTTGATGTCCTTAAACGTCGAATGAAGCTGCAGGCGGCTGGTCATGTCTCGATACGACATTCCGGACTGCAACGAACTAAATTAAGATTTAAGGGGAAACGCTAATGCGTAAATTGGTGATCGGACTGGCATTGGCTTCGACGGCCTTCGCCTCACCAGCGCTTGCTCGCGATGACACGTGGTACGTCGAACTCGACGGCGGCGTGACCATCTCTGAGAATGCCGAAATCGAATATGATGGCGTGGTTAACGACGCCAACATCGATTGGGACTATGGCTATGACTTCGGCGGGATCGTCGGTTACGATTTCGGCGGGTTCCGCCTCGAGACCGAAGCCGCTTACAAGGCTACCGACGACAACGGCGGTGTCATCTTCGGTGAAACGCTGAGCGATGACGAGCTCCGCATCAAGACGAACTCGCTGTCGTTCATGCTGAACGGCATGGTCGACTTCGGTGACGACGATGGCATTCAGGGCTTCGTCGGTGGTGGTGTCGGCGTTGCCCGCACCAAGCTCAAGAGCGATTTCGTCAACGATTCGGATACCGGCTTTGCCTGGCAGCTCATCGCGGGCGTTCGCGCTCCGCTGAGCGACAACTGGGACGTCGGCCTGAAGTATCGCTTCTTCAACCACGACGATATCGATCTCGTCGGCGTGGACGGCAGCGACGCCAGCTACGACCAGACCGTTCATTCGCTGATGGGCACCTTGTCTTACAACTTCGGCACGCCCGCAGCTCCGCCGCCGCCCCCGCCGCCGCCGCCGCCCCCGCCGCCGCCGCCTCC
>CAYRLC010000089.1:0-10238 GCA_964424995.1 uncultured Croceicoccus sp. | reverse complement strand
GGGGAGTTGGACGTCGAAACCGCCGACCGCTTCCAGAAAGTTCTTCAGCGTATCGCGCAGCAGGTCGTGATCGTCTGCAATCAGGATCTTCATTGCCGTTCCTCCGCCGCCGCGATGGCCTTGCGGGCCAGCGTGACCAGTTCTCTCGTACTCGAAGTCTTGGGGCCGATCGCGTCGAACAGCTGGCCGCACTGGGCCTTCAGCCGCGGCGCGTCGGGCCGGGCGCTGATCAGGGCCATCGGCAGGCCGGGGCGCAGGGCGCGGGCTTTCGCGCCCAGTTCCGCCCCGTTCATGCCGGGCATGTTGAAATCGGTGATCAGCAGCGACCACGCATCGGGATCCTCGGCCAAGGCGCAAAGGGCGTCGCTGGCGCTGACGCAGGGCCCCACTTCGGCCTCTGCCTGTTCGAGAAGGCCCGCCAGCGTGTCGGTGACCGCCGGTTCGTCGTCCACCAGCAGGATCGCCTCGCCCGCCAGCGGCGTTTCTCCCAGATCGCCGTCTTCGCCCACGAGCGCGGGATCGGGCACGGGCTGCAGCGGCCAGTAGATGTCGAAGCGAGAGCCCACGCCG
Organism: uncultured Croceicoccus sp.; assembly: GCA_964424995.1. Taxonomy (GTDB): domain Bacteria; phylum Pseudomonadota; class Alphaproteobacteria; order Sphingomonadales; family Sphingomonadaceae; genus Croceicoccus. The sequence goes on along the minus strand of CAYRLC010000089.1, from coordinate 9,668 downwards.
ATCTTGCTCGTCACCTTGATGCCGCCGCCCGCCGCGCTGACGATGCTGGCCACCATGGCAAGGCCGAGACCGGTGCCGCCGCTGTCCTTGCGCGCGCCCGAAAAGAACGGCTCGAAGATCTGGTCGATCAGTTCGGGCGACATGCCGCTGCCGTCATCCTCCACCCACAAGTGGGCACAGGCGCCATCGGGCAGGGCACCGATCTGCAGCGTCGCGGGCAGGGCATCGCAGTCGCATTCGTCGACGCCCAGAGTGATGGTCGCCGCCTCTTTCTCGGGCAGGACGTCGCGGGCGTTGAGGCCGAGGTTGGGGAGGACCTGCAGGATTTCCGCCCGGTCGGCGCTGGCGACCACGGGCTTGCGCACGATGTCCAGCCTGATCCGGTGTTGGCGGGACAATGTCGCCTGCATGAGTTCGCACACGTCCTCGACGATGGGGCGCAAGTCCTGCCGCTCGTATTCGCGCACGCGGCGTCCGGCGGTGAGCAGGCGGTTGACCAGTTCGGCGGCGTTTTCCGCGGCCATTGCGATGCGCTGGGCGTGGCGCTGCACTTCGGGCGCGCCGATCACCTTGATCAGCGCCGCCGATCCGCCGATGGCGGCGATGATGTTGTTGAAATCGTGGGCGAGGCCCGCGGCCAGCTGGCCCGCCGCTTCCTGCCGCTGGGCGAGGAGGAGCTGTTCGCGAAGCCGCGCCTGTTCGCGCTGTTCGACAAGGCGCTGCGAGATATCGCGCACGACCGCGACGACCGCGTCGTCCTTCAGTGTCAGCGAGATGTCGCAGTCGACGATCCGCCCGCTGCTGGTCAGGCCCTGCACCTCGCCGGTCCACTGGCCCAGCTGGCGAAGCTGCTGGAAGGCACCGCCGAGGATCCGCTCCCGCTCGTGCGGGGCGAGAACGTGCGAACAGGGAACGTCGGCGGCGTTGTGGGGCAGGCCGAAGAGGTCGAGGAAGGCGCGGTTCATGTATTGCGAGATGCCGTCGGGCGACAGGATGGCGATCCCCTCGTGCGCGGCTTCGATCGCGGCGATCTGGTCGGCCAGCTTCTTTTCGGTGACCATGCGCTGCGACACGTCGCGCATGATCGAGGCGTAGCCGGCGGGCAGGCCGGTCTTCTGGTCGTTCCACATGCCTAGCGTCAGTTCGACCATGATGCGGCTGCCATCCTTGCGCATGGCGGGGACCTCGATGGTCTTGCCGACAAGACGCGGGGTCCCGCCCTGGCTCAAACGCCGCATGCCGGCCATGTGCGAGCCGTGAAGTTCGGGCGGGATGATGATCTCCAGCGGCTTGCCGATCGCCTCCTCTACCGACCAGCCGAAGATGTGCACCGCGCCAGGGCTCCAGTAGATGATGTCGCCCTCGGTGTCCGAGGCGATAAAGGCGTCGGGCGCGGTGTCGGCGATGAGTTCGGTAACGCGCTGCTCGCCCTTGAACCGCAGGGTTTCGAGGTGGACGACGACCTGCCGCGCCAATGTGCAGAGCGCGCGCGTTTCCCGATCGGTGAACTCGTCGCGCGGGGCCGTGTCGATGAGGCAGAGCGTGCCGACCCGCTCGCCCCCCTTCAGCACCAGCGGAGCGGCGGCGTAGAACCGGATATGGGGCGCGCCCACCACCAGCGGATGTTCGACGAAGCGCGCATCCCGGTGCGTGTCGAGCACGATCATCGGCGCGTCGCTGAGGATGGTATAGCCGCAGAAGGCGACATTGCGCGGGGTCTGGTCGACATCGAGGCCGACCTTGGACTTGAACCACTGCCGGTCCGCATCGACCAGGCTGATCAGCACCGTCGGCACGTCAAACAGGTCGGCGGCGAGCTGGGTGATCGCGTCGAGCTCGGGCTCCGGCATCGTATCGAGCACGCCGAGGGCGCATAGCGCGGCTAGGCGGCGGCACTCCTCCGGCGGGGTCGGTATCGTCAGCACATCGCATCTCCCGGCAGGGTTCTCCGCCGCGCCCTCAGGGCGTACCGAACCGCCCTCGATCTTCGACGATCTGTTCGGCACGGAGGCCGAGCGTAGCGACGCCAGCAGCGATGCGCGCAGGGCGCGACGACCTGAACCTGGCGACCGTCAGGGCAGGGCGTCACGAACTCGATGCCGCCCTGCCGATCTACGCGGTGGGCGAGGGCTGGTGCGCGCCGGTCGAGGCCCTGCTCGATACCCTCGGCGTCGCGCATGGGCGCGATGGCGAACGACTGGTCGTCACGCTGTTCGAACCGCAGCGGCGTTACGCGATCCTCGCATCGCGTCTCTCCGCCTCGCCAGAGGGCGAGTGCCTCGCCATTGCCGATGCCGCGGCGCTCACCGAATCCGAACTCGCCTTCGATCAGGCTTCGCTCACTCTCCAGGTCAGCGGTGCCGAGCCGGTCCCGGCGCTCGCCGCGCTGGAGCGGGAGGAGAGCCGCAAGCGCCGTGCCGGAACGGCAGCGCCGGCAGCACCGGACTATCCGCAGATGGCCAATCCGTGGCGCTGGGCCAGCGTGCCGACGATCGACGTGGCGATGACGGCGGGCTGGTCGAACGGGCGGGCCACGGGATCGACACTGATCAGGGGTGCGGGCGACCTGCTGAAGGCCACCGCGCTCTGGCGGGCGACGTATTTGACCGAGGGCGGCCTGCGCCTCCCGCGCCTGTCGGGCAAGTTGTCCCGCGTCGATCCCAATGGCGACATGCTGGGCCCCCTGAACGCGCGGCGGATCGAGGCGGGCGACATCGCCGTGCCCGCGCAGCCCCTGATCGCGGCGGGTTCGCGAATGCGCGGCATCGTGATCAGTTCCGCCCCCGAATGGCGCGCCGACATCTTCGACATGGTGGAGATCAGCGGACCGCTGCCCGAACGCTGGCACGCCGAACTGTCGCAGGAAACGCGGCTGCTGTGTTAGGTCGATGCGCCGGACGCGGCGGGCGAATACCGCTTTGCCGACGTGCCGCTGAAAGTCGGTGCCAACCGCTTCGTCGTCGATCTCCACGGCCCCCATGGCGAGCACGAGCGCCGGGTGGTCGAGCGGCACGTCGGCGGCGAACAATATGCCGAGAACGAGGCGAGCGTGACCTTCGGCGTTGCGGTGCCGGTCCCCGCTGGCGACGGGGAAGGCGTGGAGCAGCCGGCCAGTGCCTTTGCCACCTTGCGCGGCGGGCTGGCGACCTGGGCGACGGCGCGGCTGGATGCGCGCCAGGCCCTCGACGGTTCGGCGCGGGCGGCCAGCCTCGGCATCGACGCTTCGGCGCTGGGCGGGGTGGTCGGCGTGGCGCTGGCGCGGCGCGAACCGGGTGGGATCGCGGGCCGCGCGATCTTCGCCCGGCGGCTGGGCGGCATGAGCCTTGCTGCGCGCTTTTCCGACTTCGGGCCAGAGGCCAGCGCCTGGGGCGGGCCGGACGATCTCAGCCTGCGCCGCAGTGCCGGGGCAGACCTGTCGGGCGCCATCGCGCTGGGCGGGCGCAGGCTGGCCTAGGCGCTGGGCACGATCCATGCCGAGGGGCGGGACGGCACCGTGCGCGATGCACTGCGCACGCAGGCTTCGATGCGGCTCGGCACAGTGCGCCTCGACAACCAGCTTGCCTTCGACTGGGGCGCGACGAAGCAATCCGTCGGGAGCTTCGCGGTCGACTGGTCTAAGGGAACCGCGCACGTCCGCACGCAAGTCGCGTATGGCTTGCTCGGCGGATTCGACCTGCGACAGATCGGCGTCTCCGCCGACGTTGCGGCCGGGCCGTGGGCCTTGCGCGCGAACGCAGCCTACGAACCAGGCGGGGGATCAGTGATGGCACTGGGCGCGGCGCGCAGGATCGGCGAATTCGACCTCGCTTTCGATGCAGGTTGGGGCGGTCGCGGCCCTCGCATCGGCGCATCCTTGCGGTTCGCGCTGGGGCGAGTGCCCGGGCGGGAGTTAGCGACGCTACTCTCTGGCGCAAGCCGCACCGCGATCCTCGCTCCCATGCTGGCAACGCGCGGCGGTGCGGCGGTCGAGGGCGGGCGCTTCATGGTCGCAAACACCTTGCGCAAGGAAACGACGCAGCGTGACGGGCGCGCCCGGATCGGCGGCATCGTGACGGGGCGGCCGCAGAGCCTCGGGCTGAAACTCTCTTCGCTGGAGGATGACCGCATGCGCCCCATGCGATCCGGCGTTAATGTCGTGGCCCGGCCGGGCCAGATCATGGCGACCCCGGTCACGCTGGTTCCCACCGGCGCGATCGAGGTCAGGCTGGTGCGCCGCGCCGGCGACCGTTTGGACGCGCTGGTCGGAGTGCGGGTGTCGCTGACGGGGGCCGACGGCATGGAACTGGTACGCGAGACCGACTTCGACGGCCAAGCGCTTTTCGACGGGCTGCCCTATGGCCGTTACATCACGCGCGCCCGGTTCGGGGGAGTATCGAGCCAAGAGCAGCTCGAACTGGGCGCCGATCCGCGCGATCTTGCCTTGGTCATGACTCTGTGACCGGCGTCCGGCATCGGTACAGATACAATTGTGACACTTGCCCGATAGTGTAATGCTCATCATATAACGGCTTGAAGTTGGGCGTAGTGCAGGAAATTCGTCATGCCGAAAGCAGTCGATCACGATCTGCGACGCAGAGAGGTCGTCGAACTCGCCGCGCGCCTGATCGGGGAGCAGGGGATTGCGGCTGTCTCGTTCAAGGCTCTGGCCGAAGCGGCTGGCGCCAGCACCGCAATCGTCTCGCACTACTTTCGCAACAAGCGCGATCTTCTGGAACAGACCTATCGCGCGGTGCTCGGACGCAGCATCGACGAGCAGGCGCGACTGATCGGCCGGTTCGATGCGACCGTCGCCGATCTGGCTTACCTGATGCTGCCCGACCGGCCGGAAATGGTGACGGCCTGGCGCATCTCGATCGAATTCTTCGCCGAAGCGCTGGGCGATCCGGAAATCCGCAAGGAATGGGAAGCGAACCTCGAGACTGCGGCCCGGAACTACGAGCGCATCATCGAGCGTTCGATCGGGCGCGGCGATTTCCCGACATCGCTGAACGCGCACGATGCGGCACAGGACCTGCTTGCCCTCATCCGCGGCATCGGGACCGAGGTGGCCGTGTCGAGCGGTCGCTGGCCCGCACAGCGTCAGCGCGATGCGGTCGATCACATGCTCGCGGGCATGGGTTATCGCCCGTCCGTTGCCGCCTGACCTCGTTCCCGTGGAGGATCTCGAAGTGACGAGACGTATCGTCGTTTTCGGCGCGACCGGAGACCAGGGCCGCGCACAGGTCGAGGCGCTGTTGCGTGCCGGCCATCTTCCGGTGGCGGTCAACCGCAACGGCATGTCCGCGCCGGTCGACGGCGTGCCGGTCGAGGCGGTGGCGGCAGATCTGACCGATGCGGTGGCGGTCGAAGCGGCGCTGGCAGGTGCCGACGCGGTATTCCTCAACCTGCCCTCCACCTCGTTCCAGGCGGCCGAGCCGCTGATCGCGGCGACGCAGGTGATCGCCGATGCCGCCGCGCGGGCGGGCGTGGGCGTCATCGTCTTCAACACCAGCCTGCCGGTGCCCGACGACAAGCGCGGCTTTGCGGCGCAGGACGCCCGCCACGACATGCGCGCGATCCTCTGGGCCGGATCGGTCCCGGCGATCAGCATCGAACCGGTGGTATTCCTCGACAACCTCCTGAAGGGCTGGGCCTGGCCGAGCATCGCCGAGCGCCATGTCCTCGCCTATCCGCACCGCGCCGAACTGGAAGTCAGCTGGATCTGCCATGCCGATCTCGCGAAGCTGATGATCGCCGCGTCCGAGCGGCCTGAATTGTCGGGCCGGCACTTCGCTGTGGGCGGGGCGCAGACGGTGCGGCTGGAACAACTGGCGGCGATCCTGTCGCGGGCGTGGGGCGTCGATCTTGCGGTCGACAACCAGACCATCGACACCTTCGTCGGCAACATGGGCGCGGTGTTCGAGGGCAAGTCCTCGCTCGACGCAGAGCGCATGATGACCGAGCTGAAGCGCATCTACGAATGGTACAACTTCTCGCCCGAAACGCCGTTCAAGGTCGACATGACCGAGGTGCTGAAGGTCCTGCCGGTGACGCTCACCCCCATCGAGGACTGGGCCCGCGCGCAGGTATTGCCCGCGCCGCTTCACGCCTGACATCGGGCCTGACATCGGGGAACAGCGGCCATCTCGCGATTGTGCGCGAACCGCGTCCGGCGCTAGGGAAGAACGATGGCTTCTTCCGTTCCCGAACTGCCGACGCATTACCATCCGCGGCTGCTGACCGCGGCGAGCGCGCTCAACACCAACGATCTGGCCCGCGCCGAACCGCTGCTGCGCCAGCACCTGAAGGAAGACCCTTGCGACCCGCTCGCCATCCGCATGCTGGCGGAACTGGCCGGGCGCATCGGGCGCTATCGCGATGCCGAAACGCTGCTGCGCCGGGCGCTGGAAATCGCGCCTGAATTCACCGCCGCACGGTCGAACCTCGCGCTGGTGCTCTATCGCACCAATCGCCCGGCTGACGCGATCGCCTAGCTGGACCGGGTTGCGGTCGAGGACCCCGACGATCTCAGCTATTCCAACTTGCGTGCCGCCGCGCTGGGCCGGGTGGGCGACTATGACGAGGCGATCGGCATCTATCGCCGCGTGCTGGCCGAAATGCCGGAACAGCCCAAGATCTGGATGAGCTACGGCCACCTGCTCAAGACCGTGGGCCGGATCGACGAGGCCATTGCCGCTATCGCACCGCCATCGAGCGCAGGCCGCAGCTTGGCGAGGCGTGGTGAAGCCTCGCCGCCCTCAAGACCCTGCGCTTCACCGACGCCGACCTTGCGGCGATGGAGGCGCAACTGGCGCGCGGCGACCTTTCGGCCGAGGACCGGTTCCACTTCGACTTCGCGCTCGGCAAGGGGCGAGAGGATCGCGGGGACGCGAACGCCGCCTTCGCCCATTACGCCGCCGGCAATGCGCTGCGCCGCGAAAGCCTGCCCTACAGCGCGGGCGAAACGACGGCCTTCGTCGACCGCACGATCGGCATCACCACGCCCGCCTTCTTCGCGGAGCGGGCCGGGCAGGGGCACCCCGCGCCGGACCCGATCTTCGTGCTCGGCATGCCGCGGGCCGGTTCGACGCTGATCGAACAGATCCTGTCCAGCCACTCGCTGGTAGAGGGGACGAGCGAGCTTCACGACATCCCGATGCTGGCCAGGGATCTCGGCGACTACCCCGGTGCGCTGGCCACGATGGGCGGGGATGACCTGCGCGGTCTGGGCGCGGCCTATCTATCGCGCACCCGTGTCAATCGCCGCACACCGCGGCCGTTCTTCATCGACAAGCTGCCCAACAACTGGGCGCATGTGCCGCTGATCCTGCTGGCGCTGCCGAACGCGAAAGTGATCGACGCGCGCCGCCATCCGCTCGGCTGCTGCTTCTCAAACTTCAAGCAGCACTTCGCGCGGGGGTAGGGGTTCAGCTATTCGCTGACCGACATGGGAGCCTATTACCGCGATTACGTGCGGCTGATGGCGCACATCGACGCGGCGCATCCGGGCCGGGTCCACCGCGTGATCTACGAGGACCTGGTCGAGAATAGCGAGCGCGAAGTGCGCCGCCTGCTCGATCATTGCGGGCTGGCGTTCGAGCCGGCCTGCCTGTCCTTCCACGAGACCGAAAGGGCCGTGCGGACCGCGAGATGGAACAGGTCCGGCAGCCGATCTATCGCGACGGGACCGAGGCGTGGAAGCCCTTCGCCCTGCATCTCGGCCCGCTGGTCGATGCGCTGGGTGCGGCCGTGGAGAACTGGCGCGTTTGAGGCGCTGTTCGCCCCTCGTGACAATAATGTCACTTGGCTCAAATCAAGCGACTTGATGAACATTTACCCCGCTTGACGCAAAAGCCCGTTTCGCGGGACTCTCGTTCATCTTGCAGTGCACCGACATGAGGGGTTCCATGCGGCACAACTTCGGGGGCAAGGCGGCTTCGGCGCTTTTCGCATCCACGGCATTCATCGCCATTCCGGCCATCGCCCAGGACGACCCGACGGTTTCCACCGATACGGGCGACGATTCCAACGTCATCATCGTCACCGCGCAGAAACGGGCCGAAAGCCTGCAGGACGTGCCGATCAGCATCCAGGCCTTCAGCGCGGCCAAGCTCGAACAGCACCAGGTCGCCAGCTTCGACGACTATGCCAAGATGCTGCCCAGCGTCAGCTTCCAGTCGTTCGGCCCCGGCCAGTCGCACATCTATTTCCGCGGAGTGTCGAGCGGCGCGAACGCCGACGGCAGCCACTCCTGCCCGCAGCCGAGCAGCGCGATCTAAGTCGACGAAGTCCCGCTGACCACCATCGGCGGCGCGCCCGACCTCCACATCTACGACATGGAGCGGGTCGAGGCTCTCTCGGGCCCGCAAGGGACGCTCTACGGCGCCAGCTCGCTGTCGGGCACGCTGCGCCTCATCACCAACAAGCCGCGGACCGACAAGTTCGAGGGCGGTGTCGACGCCTCGATCACCAGCTTCGGCAAGGGCAGGAACTCGACCGGCGGCTCGCTGGAAGGCTTCGTCAACCTGCCGCTGAGCGAAAACGTGGCGCTGCGCACGTCCGCCTTCTACGAACGGGTCGGCGGTTACATCAGCAACGTGGCAGGCTCGCGGACGTATCAGGTCTATGACGTTAACGGCGATCTGGTGCCGTTCACCACCAACAACGACGCCTTCGTCGAGAAGAACTTCAACGACGTCGAAACCTGGGGCGGCCGCGCCGCGCTGGGCATCGATCTCGACGAGAACTGGACCGTCCTGCCCTCGATCATCTACCAGAAGCAGAAGTCCAACGGCACGTTCCTGTTCGATCCCACCGTGGGCGATCTGGAAGTGCAGGACTACACGCCCGACTACGGCAGCGACGAATGGTATCAGGCCATGCTGACGATCAGGGGCAAGATCAGCGACTGGGACGTCACTTACGCGGGCGGCTATTTCGAGCGTGAGACCGACGTGGTGCAGGACTATTCGGCCTATACCGTCGCTTATGACGCGGCCTACCCGTCCTATGTCAGCTTCCTCGACGCGAACGATGCCAACATCGATCCGACCCAGACCTATCGCGGCTTCGACAAGTATACCAAGCAGACGCACGAACTGCGCCTGTCCTCGCCATCGGGCAATCGCTGGCAGCTGATCGCGGGCGTGTTCGTCGCGCGGCAGACCGACCGGATCGATGCCGACTACATCATCCCCGGCCTTGCCGCATCGCCCTATGGCTATGCGGTGCCGGGTTGCGGCGACGACATCTTCTGCACCCGCGTTTTCCGCGTCGACCGGGACAAGGCGGCCTTCGTCGACCTGACTTTCGACATTACCCCGGCGCTCAGCGTCAACGGCGGCATCCGCTACTTCCGTACGAAGAACTCGCTCAGCGGGTTCAGCGGCACGGCGGGGACGGTCGCCAACACCGATCTCTGCCCGCCGTCGGACGATCCGGACCTGCCGTGCGACCTGTTCGACAAGACGGTCAAGGAAGACGGCGAGACCCACAAGGTCAACGTGACCTACAAGGTCAATCCGGACGCGATGATCTACGCGACTTATTCCACCGGCTTCCGCCCCGGCGGCATCAACCGGCGCGTGGGGGTCAATCCCTACATGGCCGACACGCTCGACAACTACGAGGTCGGGGTGAAGACGATGTGGCTGGACCGCAGGCTGACGTTCAATGTCACCGGCTATTAC
>CAYRLC010000088.1:0-10358 GCA_964424995.1 uncultured Croceicoccus sp. | reverse complement strand
TGGCATGGTCCTCGGTGGCCAGCCTGGCCGCGATGCTGGCGCTCAATATCTTCGCGCTGAACCAGCAGTTGCACGAAGCGCCGCGTTTCGCCGGCCCGGCGGTGGTCATCGAAGGCTCGCTCGCATGACCGAGCCCTTCGACCTCGAACCCGAGCAGGACGCCGCGCGGCGCCAGACCGCCCGTGTCGTCCGCCGCGACGCCGCATCGCGCATCGATGCCGAAGTCGCGCGCCTGCGCCGCCCCGAAGCGGACACCGACGCGGTGCGCCCGCAATACGCCGGCGGCAAGCCGAACGCGACCCGCCACGCCGACCGCCTAAAGGAACTCAGTCAGTATGGAGCGCCATTGATGGGCATCTTTTCCCGCACCCGCGACATCATCGCCGCCAATTTCGCCGATCTCATCGAGAAAGCGGAAGACCCGCACAAGATGATCCGCATGATCATCGTCGAGATGGAGGAGACGCTGGTCGAGGTTCGCGCCAGCGCCGCCCGCACCATCGCCGACCAGAAGGAGATGCAGCGCCACCAGATCCGTCTGGAAAAGCTGCAGTCCGACTGGGGCGAGAAGGCCGAACTCGCTCTTTCCAAGGAGCGCGAGGATCTGGCCCGCGCCGCCCTGGTCGAGAAGCGCAAGGCCGGCGACCTGTCCGCCAAGCTGAAGGCCGAGATCGACATGCTCGACGAGAGCCTGCGCAGCTACGAGGCCGACATCTCCAAGCTGCAAAGCCGCCTTCGCGAAGCGCGCAGCCGCCAGAGCCACATCGCCGCCCGGCTGGAAAGCGCCGAGAACCGCTACAAGCTGCGGGCGCTGCTCACCACCGAACGGGTGGACGAGGCGATGGCCCGGTTCGACGAGCTGGAGCGCCAGGCCGATTACGCCGAGGGCCGCGCCGAGGCGATCAGCCTGCGCCAGGCCAAGGGCGAGCTGAGCCTTGCCGAACAGATCGACGCCCTGAACGGGGACGACGGCATCGATGCCGAACTCGAAGACATGAAGCGCGCCCTGAAGGGCGACGCCAAGGAGGACTGATCCATGGAAGAGACACTGGCCATTCTTTGCGTATTGATCGGCCTGCCGTGGCTGGTCCTGCACTACATCACCAAGTGGAAGTCCGCGCCCAAGCTGACCGACGGCGATGAGCAGATGCTGGAGGAACTCTACCAGCTCGCCCGCCGTCTCGACGCCCGCATGGACACCGTCGAGCGCCTTGTCGCTGCCGACAGCCCCGAATTCGAAGCGCTGGGCCGGGACGGTCCGCGCCTGATCGCCGACAATGCCGAAGACAATGCCTCGCTCGCCGAAATCGAGCGTCGCCTGAAGGAAAGGACCGCACGATGAACACGCCGCGCACCCGCTTCTACCGCAACAAGGCGGACGGCAAGTTCATGGGCGTCTGCTCGGGCATTGCCGACTATACCGGGATCGACCCGCTGTGGGTCCGGGTCGGCTTCGCGGTGGCGATGGTCTCGATGGGCTGGCCGATCCTCGTCTACCTGCTGATCGGCATCATGGCCCCGCCCAAGCCGGCTGCCCTTTATGCCGACAAGCAGGAGGAAAGGTTCTGGCAGGGCGTGCGCCAGTCGCCGGCCCGCTCGGCCCGCGAAGTGCGCTCACGCTTCAAGGACATCGACCGCCGCCTCGCCAAGGTCGAGGAGCACTACGTCAGCACGAACCGCGCGCTGTCTAACGAGATCGAACGCCTGCGCTGATCGGCGGGCGTCTTTGGGGGACTGACCAATGTTTGATTTCCTGCCGTTCATGATACCGCTCGCGCCCTTTGCAATGGTGTCGTTCATCGTCTGGACCAAGCACAAGACCAAGATGGCCGAGCTGCAGGTGCAGGCGACCGCGGAAAAGGCCGCCCAGTATGCCCAGCACACCGGCCAGCTGGAAGAGCGGGTTCGCGTGCTGGAGCGGATCGTGACGGCGGGCGGCTACGACCTCGCCGCCCAGATCGAGGCGCTGCGCTACGAGGACAGCGACCGCCGCCTGGGCGCGCCCGTCGCCGGTCCGTCGGCCGACAAGATCGTGAACTGAGGACCGCGCCATGAGTGTCACGACCGCCATCGTCTGCATCGTCGCGATCGTCTTCATCACCCAGATGCTGCGCGAACGGCGCAACGCGGGTCTCGGCCACCCTTCCGACGAGGATGGCAACGCGATGTTCGACCCCCGGCGCGAAAGCCAGCTGGAAGGCGAGATTGCCGAGCTGAAGGAACGCATCAAGGTGCTCGAACGCATCGCCTACGATGACAGCAAGCGCATCGGCCTTGCCGACGAGATCGAGAGCCTGCGCGACTGAACGGTCGCCGATCCGCAACGCCGACGTGTCACGACCAAACCCGAAACCCAGAGAGGAACCCGGCCATGCCTGACTTTCTCCCCTATGAAACGCTGACCGTCGCCGCCGCGTCGCTGGCCGCGATCGGGATGGTGACGCTGGCGACCCTGCGCGGCTGGCAGGGCTGGCTTGCGCTCAAGCTGCGCGAGCTCGACCGGATAACGGCCGCAGGGGTATCCGCCGCATCGCTCGCCGGACCCGAACGGTCCGCCGACGTGATGCCCGGTGCCCGCATCGAACTGGCCGATCTCAAGGAGCGCGTGCGCCAGCTCGAGGCCATTGCCGCCGGCGTCGATCTGTGACGCGGACGGGAACTGCTGGCGCTTGATCGCCGGCCCCCGCCCCGCTAGCGCGCAGCCATGCGCACCATCGACGACATTGCCGAAGAATACGAGTTCCTCGACGGCGACGAACGCTATCGCCTGCTGATCGAACTGGGCCGAGAGCTGGACCCGATGCCCGACGCGCTCAAGACCGAGGCGACACAGGTCAAGGGTTGCTCCGCCTCTGTCTGGGTCTATCCCACGCGGTCCGGGAATACCCTGCACTTCCTGGCCGACAGCAACGCCGCGATCACCAAGGGCATCGTCGCGCTGGTCATCGCCGCGGTGCAGGACTGCCCCGCCGCCGATGTCGCGACCACCGATATCGCCGCCCTGCTCGAACCGTTCGATCTCAGGAACCAGCTCTCGTCCAACCGGACGCAGGGTGTGCCGAACATGATCGCCCTGATTCGCGAAACCGCCGCGCGGATCGCGTTAGAGGGCTGAAAACCTGAAATTGCGCAATAATTGTGCGCTGCACCATCGAATGAGAGCGTTATCATCGGTCGGATCGAGCCGTAGAAGCGCGGAATCGAAGGTTAAAGTTGGCGACTTCGACTACGCTAAGTGGTACGAATGCGGGGTCACGCAAAGCAAAGACAAATCGCCGTCCCGACAGGACGAAACTTTGCGCGTCATGACTGCCGAAGGAGAGCGGCGTTATGGAAGACTTCAACCGCCTGTTGCTGAACGAACAGGTCGAATTGCTGAAGGCGCAGCGCGCCCCCACCCGGTCGGCGCGTTCCGCCCACCGCAAGGAGGCGCTGAGCTACGCCCGGAAGATCGAGGCTCATGCCTTTCCCTACCGCTCGGTCAGCGCCGACGGTAGCCGGCTGTTCGACCCGCGCATCTACGATTACCTGATCGAGGAAACCACGCACTAGGACGCGGGGACGACCTGGGCGTAACCGGCGCGTCAGGGCGCGTCGGCTCCCCGTGCTGCGCCTCCGTCGTGCGCATCGCCCGATCCGGCCGCCTGCGATTGCCGCAGCCTGGTCTGGCCCAGCCGCTTCTGCCGCATCAGGTCCTGTTTCAGGCGATCGGGATGGCGCGCGATCACGAAGCCGAAGCTCACTCCGCCTTCGCGCCCGTGCGTTGCGTGGTGCAGGTTATGGGCCTGCACGATCCGCTTCAGGTAGCCGCGCCGCGGCACATAGCGGAACCACCGCTGGTGGACGAGCCCGTCGTGGATCAGCGTGTAGATGATCCCGTAAAGCAGGATGCCGAGGCCGATCCACGTCGCCGGCTCCCACCGGTCCGCGCCCATGACCAGCGGCGAGCCGAGCGCGAACATCGAGATGCTCATCGCCGCGCCGACCAGCGCGTAGAGGTCGTTCTTTTCGAAGAAGCCGTCGTGCCGCTGGTGATGATCGCGATGCCAGCCCCAGCCGAAACCGTGCATGATATACTTGTGCGACGCCCACGCCACGACTTCCATCGCGACAGTCGCGGCCAGCATGACAAGGATCTTTTCTACGAGCAGCATGGTTACGGATTAAGCCTGTTTGCCGCCGCTGGCAAATCCCCTTGCGACAAGTCAGCGCCACCGCATCGCCGCCGCCCGTTCGGCGCTTGCAATTCCGCTACGTCGCGCGCAAATGCGCCCCATCATGGCAACAGCGCGCACTCTCTACGAGAAGATCTGGGACGCCCACGTCGTCGAACGGCGTGAGGATGGCACCTGCCTCATCTACATCGACCGTCACCTCGTGCACGAGGTGACGAGCCCGCAGGCCTTCGAAAGCCTTCGCGCCGCCGGTCGCAAGGTGCGCCGCCCCGATCTCACGCTCGCGGTGCCGGATCACAACCTGCCGACCACCGCGCGCCGCGACGGTGCCGGCCACCGCATCCCCATTGCCGATCCGCAAAGCGCGCAGCAGCTCGCCGCGCTGGAACGCAACGCCCCCGAATTCGGCGTAAGATATATCGGCGATGCCGACCGCGAACAGGGCATCGTCCACGTCGTCGGCCCGGAACAGGGCTTCTCGCTGCCCGGCGCCACCATCGTCTGCGGCGATTCGCACACCGCGGCGCACGGCGGCCTCGGCGCGTTGGCGTTCGGCATCGGCACCAGCGAGGTCGAGCACGTGCTCGCCACCCAGACGCTGCTGCTGAAGCAGTCGAAGACGATGGAAGTGCGCGTCGAAGGCCCGCTCGGCCCCGGCGTGACGCCCAAGGATGTCGTGCTGCACGTCATCGGCCTGATCGGCACGGCGGGCGGCACCGGCCACGTCATCGAATTCTGCGGCTCGACGTTCGAGGACATGAGCATCGAGGGGCGCATCACCGTGTGCAACATGGCGATCGAAGGGGGCGCACGCGCCGGCCTGATCGCGCCCGACGACAAGACCTTCGCCTACGTCAAGGGCCGCCCGATGGCGCCCAAGGGCGAAGACTGGGACAAGGCGCTCGCCTGGTGGCAGACGCTGAAGACCGATCCGGGCGCGACCTTCGACAAGTCGGTCCACGTGAACGCCGCCGATATCGAGCCGACCGTGACCTGGGGCACCAGCCCCGAGGATACCGTCGCCATCGGCGGCGTGGTCCCCGATCCGGCCAGCTTCGCCGATCCGTCGAAGCAGAAGGCCGCGCAGGCCAGCCTCGACTACATGGGCCTCACCCCGGGCACGAAGATGTCCGACATCCCGGTCCAGAACGTCTTCATCGGTTCGTGCACCAACAGCCGGATCGAGGACTTGCGCGCCGCCGCCGCCGTGCTGCGCGGCCGGAAGAAGGCCGACAGCGTGACCTGGGCCATCGTCGTGCCGGGTTCGGGCCTCGTCAAGCAGCAGGCCGAGGACGAGGGGCTGGACAAGGTCTTCGTGGAAGCCGGTCTCGAATGGCGCGAACCCGGTTGCTCGGCCTGCCTCGGCATGAACCCCGACAAGGTGCCTTCGGGCGAACGCTGCGCATCGACCAGCAACCGCAACTTCGTGGGCCGGCAGGGACCGGGTGCGCGCACCCATCTCGTCAGCCCCGCGATGGCGGCGGCGGCGGCGGTGACCGGACGCCTGACCGACGTACGCGATCTCTGACGTGAAGGGGCGCTGCGCCTGCGGACAGGTCCATGTCACGCTGACGCGCAAGCCCGAGAGCGTCAATTTCTGCAACTGCAACCTGTGTCGCCCGATCGGCGGCGGCTGGGGCTATTTCGCCTCCGCCGAAGTCGGGATCACCGGCGAGATGGCCAGCTTCGGCCGCACCGACATCGAACGCTGGCTGACCACGCATTTCTGCCCCGGCTGCGGCGCGGCGGTGTGCTGGACTCCGTGCGGCCCCAACGACCAGGACCGGATGGGCGTCAACATGCGCCTCTTCCCGCTAGCCGAGCTCGATGGCATCCCGGCGGTATGGACGAACGGCCTCGCCATGACCGACGACAATCTCGACGAGCCGGTCGAGCGGACCGGTCACGGCGTGATGGGCGACGGCAAGGCGTTCTGAGCGCGGCGACGAGCGACTTCGGCACCATTCGGCATGACCCGCAAGTCATCCTTTCCCCCGGTCATCGACGGCAACACCCGCGTCCTCGTGCTGGGTAGCCTGCCGGGTGAGGCTTCGCTGGCCGCCGGTCGCTACTACGCCCATCCGCGCAACCTTTTCTGGCACCTGATCGGCGCCGTCATCGGGCAGGATCTCGTGGTGCTCGACTACGACCGGCGGCTGGCGGTCCTGCGCGAACATGGCGTGGGGCTGTGGGACACGGTCCGCTCGGGTAAGCGCCAAGGCAGCCTCGATGCCGCGCTGCGCGATGTCGAGCACAACGACCTGGCCTCTGTGATCGCCCGCGCGCCGTCCCTGTCGGCCATCGGTTTCAACGGAGCGACATCGGCGCGGATCGGGCGACGGGTGCTGGATGGCCAGCCGGGTTCGGCACCGCCCATTGCCCTGATCGACCTGCCCTCCTCCAGCCCGGCCTTTGCGGCCATGCCCCTTGCGGAAAAGACCCGGCGCTGGCTTGCGCTGCGGCCCCATCTGGCTCACCCCAAGGGCAGCGCCGCAGAGGAGACACGGACATGAGCGACGAAAAGGACTGGACCGGAAAGGCCGCGATGGCCGGCGCCGCGATCGGGTCTGCCGCGCTGGCCGCCGCCCTGCTCTATGCCTCGCGCCGCAAGGAACGCGCCGCTGCGAAGAAGGCGGCTCCGGTAGAGCCGCCCGAAACCGACTGATCGCGGCCTTTCCCTCCGGTTTTGTCGTGGGGGTTCTTTTCGGTCCCGGTGCCTTTTTCGTTGAGACTGCGCCACGCCTGATCTAGGCGAAAGTCATGGAACCGATCCGCGAAATCGAAGGCCGCGCCATCCCGTTTGGCGCCAAGAACGTCGACACCGACGTCATCATCCCGTCGCACTGGCTGAAGACCATTACCCGCGAAGGGCTTGGCGTCGGCGCGTTCGAGACGATCCGCAAGGACCCGGCCAATATCTTCGATTCGGAACGCTACAAGAGCGCGCCGATTCTCATCGCCGGCGACAACTTCGGTTGCGGGTCCAGCCGCGAACATGCCGCCTGGGCGCTGCTCGACATGGGCGTGACCGCGGTAATCGCGCCGAGCTTTTCCGACATCTTCTCGGGCAACGCGTTCAAGAACGGCATCCTGACGGTCGTGCTGCCGCAGGACCAGGTCGACCGCCTGCTCGAAGTCGCGCAGACCGACGACATCGCGATCGACCTCGAGAGCCAGACGGTGACGACCCCGTTCCAGGATCGCTTCACGTTCGAGATCGACCCGTTCCGCAAGCACTGCCTGATCGAGGGGCTCGACGAGATCGGGCTGACGATGGCGCAGGGCGATGCGATTTCCCGTTACGAGGCGTCGGCGCAGGATGCGCTGCCGTTCCTGTCCGGCCGCCGCGCGGCCTGAACCCTTCGAGCGAAAGGATCTTTTGCGCCATGACCAACTTCAATGACCGCGAGCGTGCCGAGGAAGCCAAGTTCGCGATGGACGAGGACACCCGGTTCCGCATCCACGCCCGCCGCAATCGTCTGCTGGGCGAATGGGCCGCGGCCAGGATGGGCCTGTCGGAGGCCGAGACCGAGGCCTACCGCAAGGCGGTGGTCCAGGCCGACTTCGAGGAAGCGGGCGACGAGGACGTGATCCGCAAGCTGCTGGGCGACATGACCGGCGCCGGCATCGACATCGACGACGCCACCGTGCGCGCCGCGATGGACGAGAAGGAAGTCGAGGCCCGCCGCCAGCTCATGGGCTGAACGCACGCTTTGCGATTGTAAGATTTTCCGACACCGGGCCGCCTCGGCGGTCCGCAGACGAGGCGAATGCCATGGCGATGCAGGCCGACGAAATCGAGACGATGATCCGTGCCGCAATTCCCGACGCGACGGTGGAGATCACCGACCTGGCGGGCGACGGCGATCATTATGCCGCGCGCGTCGTGTCGGCCAGCTTCGCCGGCAAGAGCCGCGTCGCGCAGCACAAGGCGGTCTACGACGCTCTGGGCGGCCGCATGGGCGGGCAGCTCCATGCCTTGCAACTGACCACCGCGGTTCCCAACTGAGAAGCCACATACGAATTACCGGGATTTGACCGCATGGCCGACGTGAACGACCGCATTGCCGACATCATCAAGGGCGACGACGTCGTGCTTTTCATGAAGGGCACGCCGCTTTTCCCGCAGTGCGGCTTCTCCAGCCGTGCCGTTGCCATCCTCGACCACTTGGGTGTCGCCTATGGTTCGGTCGACGTACTGCAGGACATGGAAGTGCGGCAGGGGATCAAGGCGTTTTCCGACTGGCCGACCATCCCGCAGCTTTACGTGAAGGGCGAATTCGTCGGCGGCAGCGACATCATGATGGAGATGTTCGAGGCCGGCGAACTGCACCAGTTGATGGCCGAGAAGCAGGTCGCCAAGGCCGAGCATTGAGTCATTTCAACCCGTCGGTCCCGTCATCTGGCGGGACTGTCGGAGACCAGTTCGACAGCCCCGCGATCGGATGGTTCGGGTGATGAACGATGCTTCGCACGAAACGTGCCAATTCGATAAAATTCCAGATTATCAAGGGTTTGTGAAAACAGGCTTTTTAGCCAGTCACCGGCCCTGTCAAGATTCCCGACACTGACCGCCGTGTCCGAACCATCCGACCTCCCCGAACTGCAACCCGCCGCCAGCCTTATCGTATTCCGGCAGGGGGGCGCTTTGCCCGAACAGCCTCCCGAACTCCTGATGGTGAGGCGCGGCGATGCCCTGACGTTCGGCGGCGGCGCGACCGTCTTTCCGGGCGGGAAAGTCGACCCCGCCGATCTCGATCTGGCGCGCACAATGCCGGGCGATATCGACTGGAACGCCGCGCGGATCGCCTGTGTGCGCGAAACGCTGGAGGAGACCGGGCTTCTCCTGGGCGTGCGTGGCGCGGTCGATGCTGATATGGCCACAAGCGTCAGGACCGCGCTCGATGGCGGGGCACCGCTCGGGAGCGCTCTTGCGGCGCACGATCTGGCGCTGGATGTCGAACATCTCGTTCCCTTCGCGCGCTGGCATCCGCCGGGCCGGGTCGTGCGGCGCTTCGACACGCGTTTCCTCCTGGCCGATATCGGCACCGGCGCGGTGACCCTGTCCGCCGACGGAAGCGAGACCGCCGAACAGTTCTGGGCGACGGCCAGCGACCTTCTCGCGATGGCGGACGAGGGGCGGATCAGCCTGATGTTTCCCACCCGTGCCAACATTACCCGGCTCGCCCGTTTCGCCAGCTTTGCCGCCGCGCGCGAGGAGAGCGGCAGGCGCGGCGTCGTTCCGGTCACGGGCAAGGTGGTCGAACGCGACGGCGTCCGCTGGCTGACGGTGACCGAGGGCGGCGGCTACGACGGTTATGCCGAGCCGCTGGCAACCGCCATGCGCGGGGATGGCGCCACCCGCGACTAGGCATCGAGCGATCGTCTCACTGGGGCGGACCGCAGCTGCCCGCCGACCAAAAAAAAGCGCGGAGACCATGATGGCCTCCGCGCATTCAAGGTGTCGCGACCCTCTCCCTCAAGCGGGCCGCGAGTGGTATTCCTATCAGCCCCGTATCAGCCGGCGCGGCCAAGACGGTGAAGCAGGTTCGCGTAGCGGGTCGCTTCCGCCGGATCCTCGCAGGTCCGGGCGTAGTGGGCGACCGCCGTCTTCAGCATCGGGAAGTCCGCGTTGCTGAAGATCGCGCGGGGCCGCTGGGCCGGTTCATTCGGGCGGGTTTCGTCTTCGGTGCTCATGTCAGTGCTCCTTTAATCCATCGCCGCCCGTGGACGGCCTGTCTATTGTACTACCATCAGGCGGCGGCGAACTGGTTCATGGTGTTGGCAGCGCCGCCAGCCTTGAGGGCCGCTTCGCCGGCAAAGTATTCCTTGTGATCATCGCCAATGTCGCTGCCCGACATGTTCTGGTGCTTCACGCAAGCGATACCCTGGCGGATTTCCTCGCGCTGGACGTTCAGAACATAACCCAGCATGCCGTCGTCGCCAAAATAGCGCTTCGCAAGGTTGTCGGTGCTGAGCGCGGCAGTGTGATACGTCGGCAGCGTGATCAGGTGGTGGAAGATGCCCGCCTGTGCCGCGGCGTCCGCCTGGAAGGTGCGGATACGCTCGTCGGCTTCGGCAGCCAGTTCCGAGCCATCGTAGTCGACGCTCATCAGCTTTGCACGGTCGTAGCCCGACACGTCCTTGCCCTCGGCGGTCCACGCATCGAACACCTGCTGGCGG
>CAYRLC010000087.1:0-10602 GCA_964424995.1 uncultured Croceicoccus sp. | reverse complement strand
CGCGCCAAAAGCCGACCGCCAGCTCTCCGCCCCCGGAGCCGACACTGCGCGCTCCGCCAAGCCAAAGCACGATAGGTAATTCGAGCGTCTCAGGTGCGGTGTCGCGCGGCGAGGGCGATTCCCGCCAGGTTCTGTTCGCGCCTGATCCAGCGGATTCTCGCCGGTCGTCCCCGTTCGAGAAGGAGCCTCAGCCTCACTTCGTGGGCGCAAGTCGCCTGTCCCGTATCGAATACCCGTTGTGCCCTGTTGATCACGTCGAGCGAATCGCCGATCAGCTCGGCGTCGCGAACCTCGGCTTCCTGCGCCAGTTCCATCGCGCGGATGAGCGCCAGCCATTCGGCATCGCTACTAGTCCCGAAACCGAGATCGGCTTGGATATGGGCGACACCGCGCAGGACGACCGCCACCTCCATCTGCCCGGGGTTGGGGCGGCAGCCTCCGTCGAAGAACACTTTGACCCGTTTGCGGCCCATCGCCCCCTCATGCGCGTGTCGTCCTGCCGCCCACCAAGCAGGACCTGCGGCTGGACCATGCCAGCGTAATGACAGCCGCGCCCCTACCAAAGACAAGATTTTTACGCGTTTTTCACGCCGACCGCCTGCCTTCCACATGGCGATTTGATGCCTGCTGCGGGCAGATTCATCGCCATGGCAGACGAAACGATCACCGCGACCACCCCACAATCCGAACCTGCGTCGGGGGAACACAAAGCCAAGACCTCCCGCCTCGGCATCCTGACGCTGGGGGCGATCGGCGTCGTCTATGGCGACATCGGCACCAGCCCGCTTTACGCTTTCCGCGAGGCACTGGCGCAGCTCGACGGTACGGCGGTGGGCAGGGCAGATATCATCGGTATCCTCAGTCTCGCGCTCTGGGCGCTGATTCTGGTGGTGACGCTGAAGTACGTGCTGTTCCTCGCCCGCGCCGACAACAACGGCGAGGGCGGTGTGCTTTCCTTGATGGCGCTGGCGAGCCGCGGCGGGACAAGGCCGGTGCCAGCCATCCTGATCCTCGGGGCGATCGGTGCGGCGCTGTTCTACGGCGATGCGATCATCACGCCGGCGCTCTCCGTGCTGTCGGCGGTTGAGGGCCTGCGCAGCGTGCCCGCCATTGCGCCCGCGATCAGCCACGGCATCGTCCTCGCCATCGCGCTCGGCATCCTCATCGCGCTGTTCGCCATGCAGTCATGGGGCACCGCCAGGGTCGCCGGATTCTTCGGGCCGATCTGCATGGTCTGGTTCGGCGTGCTGGCCGCGATGGGGATCGTGCACATCATCGCCGCGCCCGACATCCTCAACGCGCTCAATCCCGTCTGGGGGATCCGCTTCCTGCTGTCGCACGGCGTGCCCGGCCTGTTCGTGCTGGGAGCCGTGTTCCTCACCGTGACTGGCGCGGAGGCGCTTGTCGCCGATCTCGGCCATTTCGGGCGGCCGGCGATCCAGCTCGGCTGGCTCGGGCTGGTCTGGCCGGCGCTGACGCTCAACTACCTGGGGCAGGGCGCGATGGCCTTGCAGGCTCTGCAGGCGGCGAGCGCGGCGGGGCAGCCCTTTGTCAACATGGACTGGTTTTTCACCATGCCGCCCGATGCATGGCGCGCGCCGCTGGTCGCTCTGACCACGGCGGCAACCGTCATCGCCAGCCAGGCGGTGATCACCGGGGCCTTTTCGCTGACCAGCCAGGCGGTCGCGCTGGGGCTTTTGCCCAGAATGCGCATCCTGCAGACTTCGCACGACGAGCGTGGCCAGATCTACATGCCGGGGGTCAACTGGCTGTTGCTGGCGGGGGTCATCGTGCTGGTCCTGGCGTTCGGCAGCAGTTCGGCCATGGCGGCGGCCTATGGCATTGCGGTGACGGGGACGATGGTGGTCACATCGCTGCTCGCCGGGTTCGTGCTCGTGCGCACCTGGCACTGGATGCCGGAGGCGATGCTGTTGGTCATCGTGCCGCTGCTCGCCATCGACCTCGTGTTCTTCGGTGCGAACATCCTGCGGGTGAGCGAGGGCGGCTGGGTTCCGCTGGTCATTGCCGCCGCTGTCGGGCTGATCATCGTGTGCTGGACCACCGGGCGCAGGGCGATCGCCCTTGCCGAGGCGCGCCGCCGCATCCCGCTGGACGATCTGGCCAGATCGCTGGCCATGCGTCCGCCGCACGTGGTGGAGGGCACCGCGGTCTTCCTCACCGCCGACAACACGGCAGCTCCCTCGGCACTGATGCACAGCCTGAAGCATGCGCATGTCCTGCACAGCCGCAACCTGGTGCTCAGCGTGACGACCGCGGACGTGCCGACAGTTCCCGCCGATGATCGGCTGGTGATCGAAAGGATCGACGATCGCTTCAGCCGTGGCACTCTGCGGCGCGGCTACATGGACCAGATCGACCTGCCCAGCGAACTGGGGCGCGGCTGGCCGGCGATGCAGAGCGCGGGCGGCACCAGCTTCTTTCTGGGCCGGAACAACTTGCGGCACGCCCGCTCCTCGCGCATTCCCGCGTGGATGATGCCGATCTATGCCTTTCTCCATCGCAACTCGGCGGACCCGGTGGCCTATCTGGGCATTCCCGCCAATCGCGTGGTGGAAATGGGCACGCAGGTCGAACTGTGAGCGCCGCCTTGCGCCCTGCGCAGATCCTCGATTGCATCATCGCGCTGGCGGCGATCGCGGCGATCATCGCCGTGGCATCGATGGGCGTGTTCGGGCTCGGCATAACCTCGACCGCATTGCTGCTGACCCTGCCGGTGCTGTGGACGGCGTCGCGCGGGAACGCGGTCATCGGGGCTGCTATGGCGCTGATCGCATCGGTCGCGCTCAACTATTTCATGCTGCCGCCGCTCTACACTTTCCGCATCCACGGGGCGACTTACGCGATCACCTTCCTGGTGTTCACCGCCGTCGCGCTGGTTACCGGCGGGTTCGCGGCGCGGCTGCGGGCGGGACAGGACGAGGCGGCGCGCCGGGCAGTGGGAAGCGAATTCGAGACCGAGTTCCTGGCCGAGATTGCGCTGGCCACGTCACGCGACGATCTCGACCGGCGGGCGCTGGCGCACTTGCGCAAGACCTTTGGCGAGGTGCGGCTGTTCAGCCGGTCCGATCTTGGGGCGCAGGCGACCGGGCTCGCCCCGCTCGACGCGTCGGCCGCGATCTGGGCGATGGAGCACGATGCCGTGACCGGTTTTGCCAGCGAAGTCATGCCGGGCGCGGATTTCCGGTTCCTGTCGTTCGGGCGCGGCTCGGCCGACGTGCTCGGCATCGCGACCGAACGGCTGTTTCTTGCCGACCCGACCGCGCTGCAGCATGTCGCCGGACACTGGGGCCATGCGCGCGATCATCTCGACGCGCTGGAGGAACGCCGCCGGCGCGAGGAGGCGGAGGCGCGCGACCAGACCCGGCGCGCACTGCTGGCGGCGCTGGGCCACGATTTCCGTACGCCGCTCACCGTGCTGAAGGAAGGGCTGGCGCGGCTCCCCGGTGCGGCGGAGGCGGGGCTCCTCGCCGAAGTCGAGCGCCTGCGCCAGCTGGGCGAGGACCTGCTCGCCTCGGCGCGGCTCGATGCGGGACTGCCGCTCGTGCTCGAACCGGTCGATCTGGTCGATGTGGTCGCCGGGCTGGAAGCGCAGGCCGCCCGGCATCCGAAGGATATCGCGTTCGCCGCTCGCTTGCCCGACGACCTGCCGCTGGTCCGTGCAGAGCCGGTCATGCTGGCGCATCTGCTGGCAAACCTCGTCGACAATGCCTTGCGCCATGCGCACAGCCGGGTTGAGCTGGCTTGTGCGCCGGGCCAGGGTTCCGTCACGCTGACGATGACCGACGACGGGCCGGGCGTGGCACCGGACCTTGCCGAGCGGATCTTCGATCCCTTCGTCGCGGCGGACCGCAGCGAGGCGCGGGGTGGCAGCGGGCTGGGCCTTGCCATCGCGCACGATCTGGCCCGCGCGATGGGCGGAGAGCTTACCCTCGAACAGTCGACCGGCGAGGGCGGGGCGGTGTTCCGGCTCGAACTGCCGGTCGCGCCGATGCGGGCGGCACCCGAATGAGGCGTTCGGTCCTCATCGTCGACGACGAGCCTGCGATCCGCCGCCTGCTCGTCGCGGTGCTCGAGCGGGGGGGCTTCGATGCGCTGGAGGCTGCCACCGGGCGCGAGGCGCTGGGCATGGCGGCTCGCAAGCCGGTGGCTGCCATCGTCGATCTCAGGCTGCCCGATCTCGATGGCATGGAACTGATCCCCCGGCTGGCGGCCGAAGGCATCCCCGTCCTCGTCCTCTCGGCAGAACTGGACACGGGCGAAAAGGTCGCCGCGCTTGACCTCGGGGCCGAGGACTACCTGACCAAGCCTTTCGACGGCGACGAACTGCTTGCGCGGCTGCGGGTGCTGCTGCGCCGGTCGGGCGAGGCGGCGGACGGCGTGCGGCGGCACGGACCGCTGGCGATCGACGCTGCGCACCATCGCGCCACGCTGGGCGGCGAGGCACTGTCGCTGACCCCGCGCGAATTCGCCCTTCTCGAAGCGCTGGTCGAAGGCGGCGGGCGGGTCCTGACCCATGCCGCCCTTCTGGAACGGGTGTGGGGCCCTGCGCACCGGCAGGATCTCGATTACCTGCGCGTCGCGATCCGCGCGCTTCGCCGCAAGATCGAGGCAGAGCCCTCGTACCCGCGATTGATCCTGAACGAACCGGGGATCGGCTACCGTCTCGGCGGTTCGGAGTGACCGGGTATCCGCACCATCCCGCCCGAGATGACAGAAATTGCGAACTTAAGGATCGGGCCTGATCTAAAGGATGCGCTCGCCCACTTCGTCCTGCTGCGGCGATCGCGCGAATGTTCGCCGCGACGGTCGGGCATGGGGCGCTGACTCGCGGCGGAGGCGGCGGGATTCGGGGTCTAGGACGAGACCGCATCGCAGCACTCCCTGATCCTGCAGGAAGGGTGCGAGCAGGGGCAAGGATATCTGTTCGGCAGGCCGAGCGAGGATGCCGATCCGCAGTCGCTACGCAAACACGGCTAGATCGTCCGCCGGGCAGGGCCGACGCACTGCGGCATGATCGACCGGCTGTCTTGCCAATGCCAATCCACCGTCAAGGTCGTGTACGCATACCGTCATCTGCCGGCCGTAGACAGGCCCCGTTTCCTGACTCGAGGGGGGTCTTTTTCCGTGCACGAACCGAACATCCATACCGCCTATTCCGACGGCGACGTCGATACCAACAACACCGCCAACCGCGATCTTGCCGGCGTCGTGTCGCAGCGTCTTTCGCGTCGCCACGCGATGTTCAGCGGTATGACCGCTAGTGCGCTGGCTTTCTGCGGATCGTCGGTCCTCGCTGGTTGCACCAGCGACGACGGCGAAAGCAGTGGCGCGGCGCCGGTCGCGGCGCTGGGCGGCGTGACGCTGGCCAACTCCGGCCAGATGGTCAGCCTCGCCGCGCTGGAGGGCGACGGCGCGGACTGGGTGCAGGTTTCCGGTCCCGAAGTCGAACTGGCCGCCACCGGCAAGGCTGCCGCCTTCATCGCCCCGGCGGTCGAAGGGCCGGTCGAGCTCGTATTTCAGGCCAAGGGCGTGCAGGGCCAGCAAAGTGCCGCGCGCACGGTGGTCAAGGTCGGGCCGGCGCGCCTGTCCTTCGCCGGGATCGCCAAGAACAACGACGACCTGGTCACGGTCCCGGCGGGCTATTCGGTCACTGTCATGACCAGGCTGGGCGACCCGCTCGCCGCCGGTCTTGCCGCCTACCGCAACGACGGCACCGACACCGATTTCGCCCATCGCATCGGCGACCATGGCGATGCGCTCCATTTCTTCGGTCTGGCGCCGAAGGGTGGGCGTGACGACCGGTCCTCGCGGCGCGGTCTGCTGGTGCAGAACCACGAGAACCTGAACGTCCAGTATCTGCATCCCAACGGCCCCACCAACGTGTCCACTGGCCCGCGCCCGGAAGCGGAGGCTATCAAGGAGATCGAGGCGCACGGTGTCAGCGTCATCGAATATCGCGACAAGGGCGATCGCCAGTGGGAATGGGTGCAGGGCAGCACCTACAACCGCCGCCTGACGCCCAATACGCCGGTTGCTTTCCATGGGCCGGTGCGCGGGGCCGAGTTTCTGAAGACTGCCTATTCGACCGATGGGACGCAGGGGCGCGGCACCATCAACAACTGCGCGAACGGTCTCACGCGATGGGGCACCAATCTCACGTGCGAGGAGAACTGGGCAGGCTATTTCCGGCGCAGCGGCGACGATGCTGCCCGCACCCCGCGCGAACTGACCGCGCTGCGCCGCTACGGCGTGACCGGATCGACCGGCAACTACGCATGGTCGACCGCGACGCCGAGCGACGGCAGCACGATCTTTCGCCGCTGGGATGCGCGTGCCGACGCGGCGAAGACCGCGGTGCAGGACTTCCGCAACGAACCCAACCAGTTCGGCTGGGTGGTCGAATTCGATCCCTACGATCCGGCCAGCACGCCGCGCAAGCGCACCGCGCTGGGCAGAATGGGGCATGAAGGGGCATGGCTCGGCAAGCTGGAGCGCGGCAAGAAGGTCGCAGTCTATCTGGGTGACGATGCCCGCCGGGAATACTTCTACAAGTTCGTGTCCGACGCGGCGTGGGACGAGAAGGACGCGCGCGTGACCGACGGGTTGTCGGTGGGCGACAAATATCTCGACAAGGGTACGCTCTACGTCGCGCGCTTCGATGCCGACGGGACCGGGCGCTGGCTGCCTCTGGTCTATGGCATGGTGCCTGAGCGTGCGGCGACAGCCAGCGATCCGGCCTATGTCTTCGAAAGCCAGATGGACATTCTCGTCAACGCCCGCCTTGCCGCCGACGCGGTCGGCGCGACGCCGATGGATCGCCCCGAATGGACCGCGACCAACCCGGTGACCGGCGAGATCTACCTGACGCTCACCAACAACAACGCCAGCAACCGCCCGCTGACCGGGACGGATGCGGCGAACCCGCGACACTACAACGATCCCAAGGGCGCCTCGAACCAGTTCGGCAACCCCAATGGTCACATCCTGCGCCTGCGCGAGGGTGGGGACAATCCCGCTGCCGCCAATTTCATCTGGGACATCTACCTGTTCGGTGCCGATTCGATCGATGCCGATCCGGCCAACGTCAATCTGTCGGCGCTCGACGCGAGCAACGACTTCTCCAGCCCCGACGGCCTCTACTTCTCACGCTCGCAAAACCCGGCGGGGCGGGTGCGTCCGCTGCTCTGGATCCAGACTGACGACGGCGCCTTCACCAATCGCACCAACAACCAGATGATGGCGGCGCTGCCCGGCTTCGTGGGCGACGGTGGCAGCCGCACGATCACCAACGTGGGATCGGGCGGGGCGACTGCTACCCAGACGACGCGGGTCGGCTCTGCCGCGACTCAGGCGACGCTAAAGCGTTTCCTTGTTGGCCCGAAGGAGTGCGAGATCACCGGGGTCGATACGACACCGGATGGCCGCACGCTCTTCGTCGGCATCCAGCATCCGGGCGAGGATGGCAGCGCCGCTGCGCCGACCAGCAACTGGCCCGCGAGCCAGACCGGCGGCACGGGTCGCCCGCGCTCGGCCGTGGTCGCGATCACCCGTAACGATGGCGGGGTCGTCGGGCTCTGACGTCCGATGGTTCATCCCCGCCTGCCAGGGATGCGGGCGGGGATGAGACCGTTTTTCGTGTCGCTGATGCTGATGGCCGGTGACATTCCGGCACAATCGCACTAGGGCGCGCGCCATGCCGTCGCTGCGCGCCCTTGCAAGAGATCACCGCCACCTGGCGTTGACGCTTGTCGTGCTTGCCCTTCTCGTGAAGGCCCTGGTGCCGACAGGCTTCATGATCAGCCCGTCCGCCAGTACGATACTTACCGTTTCGGTCTGCACCGACGGCGTGGGCGAGCCGCGCCAGATGCGGATCGAGGTCCCTCGGAAGTCTGACCACGGCAGCACGACCGGTAATACGACGAAGGGCGAGCATTGCGCCTTCTCCGGCCTTGCCAAGGTGGCGACGGGCGGGGCCGATCCGGTCCTGCTCGCTGCCGCCATCGCGTTCATTCTGCTGGTCGGCACGGCACCCCTACGGGCGCTGCCGTTCCGCGCGGACCCTTATCTTCGGCCCCCCTTGCGCGGACCACCGGCAGCGGCGTGACACGCTGACCTGATCGCCCGCCGGGTTCCCCACGCGCAATTCGCGCAAGAAGGGCAGGCAAGCGGGATCGGGCGGCGTTATCCGCCCAATTTCTGCGAAAGCTCCGCCCGACCTGCGACTTGCCGCAACTGCGTGCGGATGCTTTCGCGAATCCGATCCGAAGGTTGCATTCCATGTCCGTATCCCGACCGGCCCTTGCGGCCACTCTCGTCACGCTCGCAATTCCCGTCCAGATCGCTCCCGCCCATGCCGACCCGGTGGCCGAAAGCGATCGCGCCATCATCGTCACCGCTCACCGCGCGGCGCAGGAGGCCGAGGCGCAGGCTGCCCGCACCCCCGGCGGCACCGATGTCGTCACTTACGGGGACTACGCCGACAAGTCGCTCATCAGCCTGCGCGATGTGCTGGCCTATTCGCCGGGCGTCTATCTCCAACCCCGCTACGGACAGGAAGTGCGCATCTCGATCCGCGGATCGGGCCTGTCGCGCGGCTATCACATGCGCGGTCTGACGCTCTTGCAGGACGGGGTGCCGATCAACCTCGCCGACGACAACGGCGACTTTCAGGAACTCGAACCCACCTTCTTCGATCACCTCGAAGTCTATCGCGGAGCCAATGCGCTGCGCTTTGGATCGGGCACGCTGGGCGGGGCGATCAACGGGGTGACGCCGACGGGAGCGACCGCGCGAGGGCTTTACCTGCGCGGCGACTTGGGCAGCAATGACACGCTGCGTGGTTTCGCGTCATACGGCGTGACGGCGGGGCCGGGCGACGCCTGGGCGGCGGTCAGCGTCGACCGCTCCGACGGCGACCGCGACCATGCCGGGCGCCACTCGCTGCGCTTTCACGGCAACGCCGGGCTGCAGATCGCCGACAATATCGAGAACCGCACTTACGTCAGCATCAACCGGATCGACCAGAAACTGCCCGGCGCGCTCGACTTCGTTACCGCGACCTCCACTCCGAAAACGGGCAACTTCACCGGCGATCAGCAGCGCGACATCGATTCCCTTCGCCTCCAGAACCGCACCCGCGTGCGCTTTGCGGGGGGGCATCTCGATGCCGGTGTATTCGTGAACGACAAGTCGCTGTTTCATCCGATCTATCAGGTCGTCGATCAGAAGTCGGTCGACCGCGGCGCATATGCCCGTCTGGACTATTCGTCCGGCGCGTTCGAGGTGACGCTGGGCGGCGAGGCGCGGTTCGGCGAGACAGCCTCGCGCCGCTACATCAACGTGAACGGCGAACGCGGCACGAAGACGTTCGACGCCGATCAGGACGCGCGCACCGCCAACCTCTACGCCGAATTGCGTTATCGCCCAGTGGAGCAGGTGCAGGTCATCGCGGGCGGCGTCTATGCCGACGGGATGCGCCGCCAGCACATGACCTTCAACAGCAGCGTGGGCGGAGTGACCGACGTGACCGGGCGGCGGGACTTCCACGCCTTCTCGCCCAAGCTCGGCCTCTTGATCGAGCCGAGCGACGCGGTGCAGGTCTATGCCAACTACAGCCGTTCGGTCGAATTCCCCGGCTTCATCGAACTGGCGCAAGTGGCCAGTTTCGTGAATCTCGATCCGCAGCGTGCGTGGACGGCGGAGATCGGCACGCGCGGGCATCGCGGCATCGTGCGATGGGACCTTTCTGCCTATCGCGCGAACCTGCGCGGCGAGATGCTGCAGTTCAGCATTGGGCCGGACATTCCGGCCTCGACCTTCAACGCGGAACGCACCCGGCATCAGGGAATCGAGGCGGCGCTGTCATTCGATTTCGCCGATTGGCTGCGCGTGCGGCAGGTCTACCAGTTCAGCGACTTTCGTTTCGTCGATGACAGGCAGTACGGCGACAATCGCCTGCCGGTCGTGCCGCGCCATGCCTATCGCGGCGAAATCCGGGTGGGGTCAGACGCTTTGCATCTGGCCCCGAATGTCGAGTGGGTGCCGCAGGGGCCCTTTGCCGATTATGCCAACACCTTGAGGACCAAAGGATATGCCTTGCTGGGACTGAGCGGCGGGGCGACGGTCGCGGACGGCGTCGACCTGTTCCTCGATGCGCGGAACCTGACCGGCAGGAAGGCGGTCGGCGACATCAGCGCGGTCGTCGCCGCCACGCCTGCATCGGTCATCTACTATCCCGTCGAACGGCGCGCCGTGTTCGGCGGTGTGCGGGCGCGCTTTTAAGGCAGGAAGCGCGCAGCGGGGCGGTGGGAGGACCCCACATTTCTGCTAGGCGGCGATCCGTCGTTCGCGGTTGGCACCGCCTTGGCCGGTGGTTAAGGCAGTCGGCATTTACGAGGGGGATGCCACCGCGGATCGATGGCGCCCCTCCGCACGGCGGCGCGCACCCTGCGTTCCCCTTGCGGGCAGGATGGGGACAATCGATGGACTTTCCGCAAATCCCGCAGCGCGCCCTCGACATCGGCGCCCGTATCGAGGCGTTCGTTCGCGAGGTGGTGTTTCCCTACGAGCAGGACGGCCGGC
>CAYRLC010000086.1:0-10673 GCA_964424995.1 uncultured Croceicoccus sp. | reverse complement strand
ACGCCCTGCGTGGCGTCCACCACCAGCAGCGCGCCTTCGCACGCGGCGAGGCTGCGGCTGACCTCGTAGGCGAAGTCGACGTGGCCGGGCGTGTCCATGAGGTTCAGCTCATAGGTCTTCCCGTCCTTCGCGGTGTAGTTGAGGCGCACGGTCTGCGCCTTGATGGTGATCCCGCGCTCCTTCTCGATGTCCATGTTATCAAGGACCTGCGCGCTCATCTCACGCTCGGTCAGCCCACCGGTGAACTGGATCAGCCGGTCGGCGAGCGTCGACTTGCCATGGTCGATATGGGCGATGATGGAAAAATTGCGGATCTGCGCGAGTTCGGTCATGCGCGCGCCATTAGCCTTAGTGCGCCGCCGTGTCAGCAGGGAACCTTGCAGCGGGCTGTCGTGGCACCGGCCCGGTCGATCCGGCGCACCTGTCCAAAAGTTCGCTGTCGGCGGGCGGGATAACCTGCTAGCGCCGGTGACGCATGCCATTCACCTATCGCAAGTTGACGGTCGAGGGCCTGACCCTCCGGGTCGGTCGCAAGGGCGCCGGGGCACCGCCGGGCGCGGTGCCGCTGCTGATGCTGAACGGCATCGGGTTCAATGCAGAGCTGATGGAACCGCTCTCCCGCAAGCTCGGCAACCGGCCGATCGTGTGTCCCGACATGCCCGGCTGCGGCGATTCGCCCGATCCGGTGCTGCCCTACACCCTCCCCCGCCTCGCCCGCGGGCTTATCGCGATGATGGAAAGGGAATTTCCGGGCCGTGGTTTCGACGTGCTCGGCTTTTCGTGGGGCGGCGCGCTGGCGCAGCAGATCGCGGTGTCGGCCCCGCGCAAGGTGGAACGCCTGCTGCTGATCGCGACGACCTCTGGCCTGCCCCTCCCGTTCGGCAACCCGGAGGTGATGCGCCGGCTGATCGATCCCACCGAATACATCAACCCGGCGAAGCTCACCGGCAATTTCCGCGACCTCCTCAGCGAAGGCGGGGCTAGCGCGGGGCTGCTGCGCCGTTTCGTGATGCCCAGCCCGCGCGGCGTCGCCTGCCAGGTCGGCGCGCTGGCCAGCTGGTCCGCCGCGCCAATGCTGCCGTTCCTGCGCATGCCGGTGCTGCTGGCGGGCATGGCCGAGGATCCCATCGTCCCCATCGCGCACCAGCGCGCGATCGCCTGCCTGATCCCGCAGGCCGAAACGCTGGAAATCCGGCCCGGCAGCCATCTCCTGCCGCTCGCCGTTCCCGAACGGGTCGGCCCGGAACTGGCACGCTTCCTGTCGCCTGTCCCCAGGATGGCCGCCGCTAGCTGAAACGCCCCTTTTCTTTTCCCGCGCAGGCGATAGCGTCCTGATCAGGATGGTTTGTCTGGGGAATTGGCCTTGGTTCACAATGGGCGTCACATCGCGGTCATCGGTTCGGGTCCTGCGGGTTACTACACGGCGGAAGCGGCGCTGAAGCATTGGGGAGAGGACGTCCGCGTCGACGTGTTCGACCGCTTGCCGGTGCCCTACGGCCTGATCCGCACCGGCGTCGCCCCCGACCATCAGACGATCAAGGCGGTGTCCGGCCGCTACGAGAAGACCGCGCTGACCGAGAACGTCCGCTTCGTCGGCAACGTCACCATCGGTGCCGACGTGACGGTGGCGGAGTTGCAGGAGCTCTACGACGCGGTGGTCATCGCCACCGGCGCGCCGCACGATCGGCGTCTGGGCATTCCGGGCGAGGATCTTAAGGGGGTCTACGGCAGCGCCGCCTTCGTCGGGTGGTACAATGCCCATCCGCAGTTCCGCAATCTCGACCCCGACCTGTCGGGCCACACTGCCGTCGTCATCGGCATGGGCAACGTCGCGCTCGACGTGGCGCGCATCCTGTCGAAGACCGAGGAGGAGTTCGCAGGGTCCGACATCGCGCTCCACGCGCTCGACATCCTGAAGGCGTCGAAGCTGCGCCAGATCGTCATTGTCGGGCGGCGCGGGCCGCACCAGATCATGATGACACCCAAGGAACTGGGCGAACTGGCGAAGCTGGATCGCGCCAGCCCGCGTGTCGACGCAGCCGACCTGCCCGACGAGGGCGAGGACGCGATGCTGGAACCGGGCCTGCGCAAGTCGGTCAACCACTTGCGCAGTTTCGCCGCGATCCCCGAACACATGCACGGCGAAAAGCCGATCGAGGTCGCCTTCGATTTCTACGCGAGCCCCGTCGCTGTGGTGGGCGAGGACGGCAAGGTAACGGGCCTCGAGGTGGAGCGGACCGAGGTTAAGGCGGGCCGCGCCGTCGGCACCGGCGAGACTTACGTGATCCCCTGCAGCCTCGTCGTCAGCTGCATCGGCTACCAGACCGCCAACATCCCCGGCGTGCCGTTCGACGAACGGCTGGGCCGTTTCGCCAACGATGAAGGGCGCATCCTCACCGGCCTCTACTGCGTCGGCTGGGCGCGGCGCGGGCCGACCGGGACCATCGGCACCAACAAGCCCGACGGTTTCGCCATCGTCGAGAAGATCGTCGAGGATATCGACGCGGGCCGTCTGGGCGGCGGGACCAAGCAGGGCCGCGCCGGGTTCGACGCGCTGGCCGAGCAGCGGGCGCTGGACGTGGTCACCTTCCGCGACTGGAAGAAGATCGAGGAAGCCGAAGCCGCCGCCGCCCGCGACGGCTCCCCGCGCGAGAAGTTCGCCGACGTAGCGGCGATGATCCAGGCGCTGCGGTGATTTTTCGAAAGCGGCGGCCCAGTCACGTCGTCGAGCTTTTCTCCACCCAGTTCGAAGAGGACGGGGAAGCGTTCATTTACCGCAAGAACGGCACCGGTGCCGCATACCGGGTGACGCAACGCGAACGCGATGATTTCATCGACGATTTTCGGCGCGGTTGGCGAATGGCCGTCATCGGCATCGTTACCGCGACCCTGCTCCTGTGCGGTGCGCTCGTGATGATGGACGTGGATGCGGAAGGACCAGGTGGATACCTTTTCGGCTTCGCCATCTGCGTGCCTGTGTTTCTCTGGACGAAGCGACTTTATGCCGCTCCGGAAGCGCGCCTGCAAAATCGCAGGGTTTTGGCTCGCGCGATGACCGCGGACGAAAGCCGTCACCATGCCTTGTCGCAAATCAGCTATGCGCAGCTGGCTTGCGCACCGCTCGCCGGTCTGTTGATCGTGACTATGACGAGTTCAGAAGTCGACGTGACGCAAGGATGGGGACGAACCGTCTGGCTCGTCCCCATCGCCTTGACCGTTCTGGCGGTCGTGCAGGCCCGGCGGAAAACCCGCCCGACTCGCTAGCCGGCTCAGCGTCCGCCGCTGGCCTGCGGATTCGCCTTGGGCGCGGTGGCCGTCTTGGCGCCCGCTGCGGCAGGAGCGGCGGCCTGTGCAGGCTGCATGCCCTTCAGCGTCGCGCCAAGGCGCATGCCGAAGCCCTTCGACGCGGCAATGCAGGTCTTGTTGGCGTCGTCGATGTTGCCCAGAAGCGACTTGATCGTCGCGGGCTTGATCTGCGCTTCGATCTTGCCGCCGGTGCGCGCTTCGTAACGGCCCATGAAGTAGCTCATCATGATGCCCATGCGCTCCTTCTTGACCTGGTCCTTTTCCTGGCCGCCGGCCACCATCGCCCAGGTCGCGCAGCGCAGGTCCGGATCGGTCGCGACGGCGGCGGCGGGCTTGGCCTGCGCCAGCGCGGTGGCGGGCACGGCGGCGGCGCCCATCGTCGCGGTCGCGGCGGCCAGCAGGATGGCGTTCTTGATGGTCATGTTACTTCGACTCCCGTTGTCCCGGCCCGGTTCGGCACGGGTGGGTCACCCCCGGCGCGCGGTTTGGGCCATTCAATATTGCTGCACGATGAAGCGGCGACCGCGGACACACCGTCGGACGCCCGTAGGCAACCGTCAGACGCGCATGGGCATCAGCACATAAAGCGCCGGGCTCTGGTCGTTCTGGCGAATCAGCGTCGGCGAACCCGCATCGGCAAGGTGCAGTTCGACATTGTCGCCGTCGATCTGCGCCAGGATGTCCTTGAGATAGTTGGCGTTGAAGCCGATCTCCATCCCCTCGCTGCCATATGCGGCGGCGATTTCCTCTGCCGCGGTGCCGTTGTCGGGCGAGGTGACCGACAGCGTTACCCGGTCGTTGTCGACCGCCATCTTCACCGCGCGGGTCTTCTCGGTGGCGATCGTCGCCACGCGGTCCACGCCCGAGAAGAACGACTTGGGGTCGAGCTTCAGCAGCTTGTCGTTGCCGGTCGGGATGACGCGGCTGTAATCGGGGAAAGTGCCGTCGATCAACTTGCTGGTCAGCACGATGCCGCCCGCGCCGCCCATGGTGAAGCGCACCTTGCTGGCCGACAGGTCGACCTGCACGTTGGTGTCGAGCGATTCTTCCAGCAGCTTGCGCAGTTCGGCGACGCATTTGCGCGGCACGATCACGTCGGGCATGCCCTGCGCGCCTTCGGGACGGGGCAGCGTGAAGCGGGCGAGGCGATGCCCGTCGGTGGCCGCAGCCTTCAGCACCGGCTGGCCGCCGGGGCCATCCTCGGTCGTGTGGAAGAAGATGCCGTTGAGGTAGTAGCGCGTTTCCTCGGTGCTGATCGCGAAACGGGTGCGGTCGATCAGCTGGGCCAGCGTGGCGGCGGGCACTTCGAAGCTGGTCGGCAGGTCGCCTTCGACGATGACCGGGAAATCGTCGCGCGGCAGGGTGGGCAGCTGGA
Source organism: uncultured Croceicoccus sp. (assembly GCA_964424995.1). Lineage (GTDB taxonomy): Bacteria > Pseudomonadota > Alphaproteobacteria > Sphingomonadales > Sphingomonadaceae > Croceicoccus. Next base: position 5,992 of record CAYRLC010000086.1, on the reverse strand, counting down.
AGCGGCTGCGCCCGGCCTTTACCACCATGCGGTTGTCGGCGGTTTCCAGGCTGACCTGCGAACCATCGGGCAGCTTGCGCGCGATGTCGAACAGCAGGTGCGCCGACACGGTGATCGCGCCGGGGCTCTCGACCGATGCGGCGGGCATCGATTCCACCACTTGCAGGTCGAGGTCTGTCGCCATCACGCGAACGGTGCCGTCGGCCTTCGCCTCGATCAGCACGTTGGACAGGATCGGGATCGTGTTGCGGCGCTCCACCACGGACTGCACGTGGCTCAGCGAGTGCAGCAGGGTCGCCCGTTCGATCGTCGCCTTCATTTCAATCAGATCCCCCTGTGCCGGACGCGATCCGAAGGAATCCGACCGGGCAGAAATACGGTCGAACTTTCCTAGCGGATGGGCCATGCCGGACAAGGCGAACGAAGGGGGAACGGCGCGATTCTGGGGATAAGATGCGCCCTTTGCGGGCCCTTGCACCCGTGCCCGGACGCTGCAGCGCGCGCCGCGATGCGGTCAGAGGAGGAAGAGGCCGAGCACCATGGTCCAGAAACCGGCCATCGCGACGGTCAGACAAATGGAGGAAATGCATCCCGGCAGGGCCGAGGCATCGGGCGCCAGCTGGTTCGCCGCGAGAGCATCGACCGCGCCTGCAGGCCGGCCCCAAGGGATATCGCCATCGGTATCGCACTCAACCGCGGGCGAGCGGTTCGAAAACCAGATCGTTACCGTCAGGCCGACAAGGAACAGCACGAGCCCTGCAACGAAAACCACCGAAAATCCCCCACCGTTCCCCAAAACGGAGTGAGACCGATACTATTCACCGTCGCAGCTGGAAAGATAAGAGTTCTGTTACTTTTCGGCCGGTCGGACCAAATAAATTTGTTACATTACCGCAAGTAACTACGATTGCTCGACTAAACCACGCCAAACTTGCATCGAAAGAATGTCGACGATCGCAAAACGGCCCGCCCCTGCCGCTCGCCAAGCGACCAGCACGCTGCGCCCGATATCGCTGGCATCGGCCCATCCCTTCCCGGACGCATGAGCGGGGGCGGCATCCATCACCGCCGGGCCCGTGGCCGCCGCGCCCAGGAATCAAACCAGGCCCGCGAAACGAAAGGCACCGACCTGCGATGGGCCAAGCGACGTCAGAACGCTCCGCCAAGGCCCGCCACGACGGCGCCCTCGTTCAGATCATCGCCATGCCGCCGTTGACGTGCAGCGTCTGTCCGGTGACGTAGCCCGCTTCCTTCGATGCGAGGAAGGCGACCGCCGCGCCGATGTCCTCGCCCTCGCCCATGCGGCCCATCGGGATGCGCCCGTTCAGCGCCGCCTTCTGGTCGTCGGGCAGCACGTCGGTCATCGCGGTGCGGATGAAGCCGGGTGCTACGCAATTGACGGTGATGTTGCGGCTGGCCAGCTCCTGCGCCAGGCTCTTGCTCATGCCGACAAGGCCCGCCTTCGCCGCGGCATAGTTCATCTGGCCCGGGTTACCGGTGGTGCCGACGACGCTGGTGATCGAGATCATGCGACCGAACTTCGCCTTCATCATCGGGCGGGTCGCCGCGCGCATCAGGCGGAATGCGGCCGAGAGGTTGATGTCGATCACGCTCTGCCAGTCGTCGTCCTTCATCCGCATCATCAGCCCGTCGCGGGTGATCCCCGCGTTGTTCACCAGGATGTCGAGCTTGCCGAAGGTGTCGATCGCGGCGGGGACGAGTTCCTCGACCTGTACCGTGTCCGACAGGTTGCAGGTGATCTCGACATGGTCGCCCCCGATCTCGGCGTTCAGCTGTTCGCGAAAGGCGCGCAGCTTGTCGCCGTTGGAGCCGGACAGCGCGATCCGCGCACCCTGCCGCGCCAGCGCGACGGCGATCGACGAACCGATACCGCCGCTGGCCCCGGTGACGAGCGCGGTCATGCCTTCGAGCGAGAACATCTTTTCCATGGTCTTTAGAGCTCCTTCGCGAGGGCTTCGATCTCTTCCATCGACACCACGCTGGTGACGACGGCATCGGGGAACGAACGCTTGATCATCGGGCCGAGCACCTTGCCGCCCAGTTCGACGAAATGGGTGACGCCGACCGCGCCCATGCCGATGGCGCTTTCACGCCAGCGCACGCGGCCGGTCACCTGCTCGACCAGCAGGCGGTGGATCTCCGCCGGATCGGCGACCGGCTGCGCGGTGACATTGGCAAAGACCGGCAGGATCGGCACGCCGGGCTGCGTGGCGGTGAGCGCCGCATCCATCGCCTCTGCCGCCGGGCCCATCAGCGGGCAGTGGAACGGGGCCGAAACCGGCAGCTTCACGCCGCGCTTGATCTCGAAATCCTTGACCATGGCGATGGCGCGATCGATCGCGGCGGCATGACCCGACAGGACGACTTGCGTCGGGTCGTTGTCGTTGGCGACGGTGCAGACCTCGCTCGCGCCCGTCGCGGGATCGACGGCGGCGGCTTCGGCCAGCTTCGTCGCCTTCTCGATATCGGCGCCGAGCAGCGCGCACATCGCGCCCACGCCCACCGGCACGGCGGCCTGCATCGCCTGTCCGCGCAGCTTCAGCAGGCGCGCGGTATCGGCAATCGAGAACGAGCGCGCGGCGCACAGGGCGGTATATTCGCCAAGGCTGTGACCGGCGACGAAATCGCCCTTCTCGCCCGGCGCGACGCCGAATTCGCGCCCCAGCACGCGCAGGACCGCCATGGCATGGGCCATGATCGCGGGCTGCGCATTCTCGGTCAGGGTCAGGGTCTCTTCCGGCCCCTCGGCCATGATCTTCGCCAGATCCTGCCCCAGCGCGTCGTTCACTTCCTCGAACACTTCGCGCGCGGCGGCGCTGGCGGCGGCGAGTTCGGTGCCCATGCCGATCTTCTGGCTGCCTTGGCCGGGGAATACGAAAGCTCTCATGCGATGTCTCCTGTTGCGCGGAGCGGGTCGGAACCCCTCATGGGCGGTGCGGTTAGGCACCCCGCGCGTCAAGGGCAAGCCCCGCGCGCGCAGCTTGCACCGCCGCGAGCGCCACGTCAGCCAGCAAGGATCAGCCGAGCGAGATGTCGACGATCACACCCCCATTGGGCTTGGAGGGGTCGAACTTGCCCGCTTTCTTCGCGACGAATTCGTAGAAACCGGTCAGCGATTCCACCGGCTGGTAGAGTTCGAGCATGTGACCATACTTCGCGACGGTATCGACGAAGGCGAAGCGGAAGCCGTCATTCATCGATGCGTCGAGCGCGATCTCGAACCCTTCGGCCTTGAACCGCTCGATCTCGTCGGCGACCGAATCCACGAACAGGGCGACGTGGTGCACGCCTTCCCGCCCCGAACCCTCGGGATACATGTCGTGAAAGGCGCTGGGCCCCGGATTGTTCTGCTGCACGAATTCCACCATCACCGGGCCCCACTGGCCATAGGCGCTGGTGTGATCGAGCTCACGCTCCACTCCGCGGTGCTCGGCCCGGGCGAGCGGGATATGCTCGGCCACGAAATAGGGGCCGGACCCGAACAGTTCGTGATGCTTCAGCGCCGCCGCGCGCACGTCGGGCACGAAGAAGGCGATCTGGCGGATCGGTAGGTCGTGGGTCATCGTAAGGGCATCCTCTCGGGTCTTTATCTGCCCCTTTCGGATCAGCGTTCGTCGAAACGGCGGCGGCGACCGAAGGGCACGACCCTGTTTGCATGATCGTGGCCGATCTGTGCCCTGCCTAAAAAGGGGATGGTGGACCGCGCGCACCAGTCGCGCGCGATGCCCAGCGCATCGGTGCCGAAGGGGCGGTCGTTTTCCGGCACGTCGCTGACATTGCCGAGCCTGAGGCCGGTGATGCACATCGGCGCGATCACCTGCATCAGGTGAAAGAACAGCCGGTCGACGGCATAGAGATGCTCGCTCACCTCCTCCACCATCACGACATGGTCCGACAGGTCGGGCATCAGCGGGGTGCCCGCCAGCATCGCCAGCGTGGTGAGGTTGAAGGCGACGGTCGGATCCTTGTCGAAGCCGGGTTCCAGCATCGACGGTTCGATGGCGGCATCATCCCCGCTCAGCCAGCCGAGCACGCGGGCGATGGCCTCGTCGCCCCGCTCGCGCTTCACATCGAGCGGCATCGGCGCGTGGACGGGCATGCCGATCCCCGCCTTGTAGAGCGAACCGAGCAGGTAGCCGCCGTCGGAGGACCCGAGGAAGACCTTGTGGTCCGCCTCCTTCGACAGGAACTGCATCGCCGCCTCGCAGATGCGGTTCGAGCCATAGCCGCCGCGCGCGAACCAGACCACATCGATGCCGGGATCGTTGGCGCAGTCCAGCAGGGCGTGCAGCCGCTCCTCGTCGCTGCCGGCAAAATGTCCGGCCTCGCGGAAGCACTGGTCGTGGAAGATCAGCTCGATGCCGGGAAATCGTGTCGCCACGGCCATCACCGGGGCGACGAGTTCACGCGGAAACGAGGCGGACGGAGCGCAGATGCCGACGCGGATGGTCATGATGCGGTGGCTATCCCCCCGCCCCCCGATTGCCAAGCGCGGCCATAGGCAATAGCCACATTTCGATGAGTGCAGACCACCAACCGATCGCGCCCCCAATTGCTCCGGACGTTTCCGGCCGTCCGTTCTTCTTCTGCGGCATCGGCGGATCGGGGATGCTGCCGCTCGCCTGCATCCTCCACGCCCGCGGGGCGAAGATCGCGGGATCGGACCGCAGCCGTGAACAGGGCCGCACGCCCGAAAAGTTCGCCTGGCTGGAAGCGCAGGGCATCGACCTCTTCCCGCAGGATGGCAGCGGCGTAACCAGCGCCAACCAGGTCCTCGTCGCCAGTGCCGCGATCGAGGATACCGTGCCCGAAGTCGCCCGGGCGAAGGACCTCGGCTGCCTGCGCGCCAGCCGGGCCGAGTTGCTGTCCGCGCTGTTCAACGCGGCGCCCACCTCGATCGCCATCGGCGGCACCAGCGGCAAGTCGACGGTGACCGGCATGACCGGCTGGATCATGACACAGGCGGGCACCGACCCCACGATCATGAACGGCGCGGTGATGAAGAACTTCGTCGCCGACGACGTGCCCTTCGCCAGCGCGCGCGCCGGGCGAGGCAAGGTCTTCGTCAGCGAAGTGGACGAAAGCGACGGCTCGATCGCGCTCTACCGCCCGTCGGTGGCGGTGCTGCTGAACGTCACGCTCGATCACAAGTCGATGGACGAATTGCGGACACTGTTCGGCGACTTCCTCGCCGCCAGCGATGTCGCCGCGATCAACGCCGACGATCCCGAGGCATTGGCCCTGCTGCCACGCGCCAAGCGGGCGCTGACCTTCGGCATCACGCAGGAAAAGGCACAGATCGGCATCGTGCCCGGCTCCATCGCCGACGGGCCGACGCGGCAGGCCGCCACGCTGATCGACCGGCACGACGGGGCGGAATATCCGCTCGTCCTGAACGTGCCGGGGCGTCACAACCTGTCGAACGCATTGGCCGCCATCGCGGGCGCGGTCGCGGCGGGCGTCGCAGTGGGCGATGCGGTGGCGGCGCTGGCCAGCTTCAGCGGCCTCGCGCGGCGGTTCGACGTGGTCGGCACCAGCGCGTCGGGCATCGCGGTTATCGACGATTTCGGGCACAACCCCGACAAGGTCCGCGCCACCCTCCGCACCCTCAGGATGCATCCGGGGCGCGTCATCGCCTTCTTCCAGCCGCACGGCTTCGGCCCGATCCGGCAGATGGGCCACGAACTGGCCAGGGTCTTTGCCGATGAACTGCTGCCCGACGACCGGGTGATCCTGTGCGATCCGGTCTATTTCGGCGGCACGGTCGATAAATCCATCGGCAGCGAGGATCTGGCGCAATGGATCGGGACCGCCGGCGGCCATGCCGAACACGTGCCCAGCCGCGACGCCTGCGCCGACCGGATCGTCGAGATCGCCCGCCCCGGCGACCGCATCGCGGTGATGGGCGCGCGCGACGATACGTTGACCGCTTTCGCCAAGGGCATCCTCGCGCGGCTATGACCACGCTGGC
>CAYRLC010000085.1:0-10882 GCA_964424995.1 uncultured Croceicoccus sp. | reverse complement strand
ACCGGATCGAGGAGCGGCTGGACGGCGAACCGACGATGATCCTGATCGACGAGGGCTGGAAGGCGCTCGACGACGAGGTGTTCGCCGCGCGCATCCGCGACTGGCTCAAGACGCTGCGCAAGCGCAACGCGCTGGTCGGCTTTGCCACCCAATCGGCTCGCGATGCGCTTGATTCCAAGATCGCCACCGCGCTGGTCGAACAGACCGCGACGATGCTGTTCATGCCCAACGCCCGCGCGCGGTTCGAGGATTACTGCGAGGGCTTCGGCCTGACCGAGCACGAGCTCGATGTGATCCGCACGCTGCCCGCGCACAGCCGCTGCTTCCTGATCCGCCAGTCCGATGCCTCGGTGGTGGTGCGGCTCGACCTGTCGGGCATGCCCGAAGTTCTGGCGCTGCTCTCGGGCCGCGAAAGCACGGTGCGCAAGCTCGATACGCTGCGCGAACGCTATGGCGATGCGCCGTCGGCATGGTATCCGGTGCTGACCGGCGCCAACTGGCCCGGTGACGCCGAGGACGGCGCCATCTGGACCGAGGCGGCCGAGTAATGAGCGCTTGCGAACAGCTTTCGGCCGAAGCCTCCGCCGGCGTCGGCCCGGCACTGCGCGCGGTCGATTGCCTTGCCGGCGAGATGACCACGGCCGCGTTCGGCCGCCTGTTCGGCGAGAGCGGGGCGATGGCCCCGGTGCTGACGATCCTGCTGACGCTTTACATCGCCTTTTTCGCGATCTCGCTGCTCACCGGGCGTTCTACGCTGGGCATTTCCGCGCTGACCCCGCGCATGTTGACGCTGGGGCTGGTGCTGACTTTCGCGACGAGCTGGATCGCCTATCAGGGTGTAATGTGGAATATCGCGGTCGGCGGGCCGGACTGGATCGCCGGCGTGCTGATGGGCGCCGAGGGATCGGCAACGCAGCTTTTCGGTGACCGCATCGACATCGTATTCAACGCCATTGCCGAAGTCGCGGCAAACAGCGGTGGCGGAACGGCCGGAGCCGCAGGCGCACCAGCGGGCGGCGCCGAGGGCATGTTCACACCTGCCAGCGTGATGTGGCTCGGCGCGCTGATGCTGCTGCTCGGCACGGTTGGCGTGCTGCTTACCGCGCGGATCGCGCTGGCAGTGCTGATGGCGCTGGGACCGATCTTTGTCGTCATGGCGCTGTTCAACGGCACGCGCGGGCTGACCGCCGGCTGGCTGCGCGGTGTCGCACTGACCGCGATCACGCCGCTGTTCGTCGTGCTTGGCGGCGGCATCACGCTCGAACTTCTGGTGCCGATCATCCAGGCGCTGACGCAGACGGCGGGCGAGATCGACGGCCGCGCGGCGATGGCGCTGTTCCTGGTTGCGGCGGTGCACATGGCGCTCATGTCCATGGTGCTGAAGGTCGCGGGAACCTTGGTCTCGCAGTGGACCGTGTTCGGGCTGGCCAGCAGCGAAAAGGTCAAATCCGGCGGCACCAACATGGCCGCCTACGCCCCGACCAGCAGCTATGCCGCCGGGCCGATGGCCCCAGCGTCGAGTGGCGGTGAGGCAGCAGCACCGCGCCGTGCTGCCGTCGTCACCGCAGCCTCGATGGCGGCGATGACCGACCAGAGCAATGCGGCGGATTCGGGCGCGCGCGGCGGGGACCGTCGCACGGTGGTGACTCAGGTCGCGGGCGGCGGTATCGAGCCGCTGGCAACACGCGGCGGATCGCGGGCGCGGGGCATCGGCAGCCGCTTTCGCAGCGCTTCGAATGACACTGGCATACGCCAGTCCAAGGAGATTGTACGATGACACGCGGCACATTCCTCGCCGCCGCCGCCACACTGCTGGCGATTGCTTCCCCCGCTCATGCCGACGACCGCCTGACCAAGCGGCTCTACAGCGAGAACGAGGTCGTTAAGATCGACGGCAAGCTGGGCGTCCAGGCAACCGTGGTGTTCGGCGACACCGAATCGATCGAGAATGTCGCGGTCGGCGATTCGCAGGCCTGGCAGATCACGCCGAACAAGCGGGCCAATCTGCTTTTCGTGAAGCCGCTCGAAGCCGGCGCGCGCACCAACATGACGGTGGTGACCGACAAGCACACCTATTTCTTCGATCTCGTCGCTTCGGCCAAGGCGCGGCCGCTGTATATGCTGCGCTTCACCTATCCCGAGGTGAAGACGCCCGAGGTCGATCTCGCCAGCCTGACCGCGGCAGAGCGTGCGGCGCTGGCCAGCGACCCTTCGAAGAACCCGGTCGACCCTGCGCTGCTGAACTTTTCGTGGAAGCGGATCGGTGACGGGAAGATTCAGCCGACCCGTATCTACGACGACGGCAACATGACCTACCTGCTGTGGAACGACAAGCAGGCGATCCCGGCGATCTTGGTGATGAACGAGAAGGGCGACGAAGGCCCGGTCAATTATTCGGTGCGAGGCGACACCATCGTGATCGACGATGTCCCCCAGACCATTCTGCTGCGCTCTGGCAAGGCCAAGGCCACGCTGGTGAACGGGCGCACGGCACCATTGCCGGCTGCCGCAATGCCACCGGCGGCCGTGCCGCCAGCCGCAGCCTCTTCCGATGCCGCCGCCAGCGCCGCCGCGCTGACTGCCGCCGCCCCACAGCAGGGCGTCGCGGCCTGGGATATCTCCGCTACTACCGAGAAGAAGGACTGATCCATGGCCCCGAATTCAGCCTTTCGCGAACGCATCGATGCTGCGGAAAACACGGATCCGCGTGAGGGACAGGGCGCCGAGATCATCGATCTCGCCACCCGCAACGTGCTGCCGCGCGTTACCCAGCGCAAGAAGGCCGACGGCTTCGGCATGGTGGCCGGCGTCCTGATCGTTGCTGCGCTTGGCGGCGTTACGCTGTGGAGCATGGACGCGGCCCGCAATGGTCCCGTCGAAGCGCCGCCTGCTCCCGCCCCCGCTGCACCGGTTCCGGGCAGTCCGGTGGTGGCTCCACCGCCGGTCAATGCCGCCCAGCCGCAGCCGGCCCCGCTTTCCGCACCCGCGCCGCAGCCGGTTCTGGCCGCGCCCCCGCAGGTGCAGAGCGCCCTTGCTCCGGCATCCAATCCTTTCGCCAGCCCGACCGTCGTGTTCGATATCGGGGGCACACCTGTTGCTGTCGCAGTTCCTGGCGCGGCCGCTGACGGCAAGGCCGTGGCAGGCTCCAACGATGAATTCGCCTCGCGCGTCGGCGGCGTCGGTGGAACCGGCTCCGCCATGGCCAGCCGCTCGTTCGATCCTGCGACGACCGTGACGCAGGGCACACTCATTCCCGCCGTGCTGGAAACGGCGATCGATACCGACGTTCCGGGCTATGTTCGCGCCATCGTCAGCACCGATGTCCGCAGCTTCGATGGCAAGCGCGTCCTCGTCCCGCGTTCGTCGCGCCTGATCGGTCAGTATAAGAGCGGGCTTTCCGCCGGGCAGAAGCGCGCTTACGTCATCTGGACGCGCCTGATCCGTCCCGATGGCGCCTCGGTCAACATCGCTTCTCCGGCGATCGCGTTCGGCGGCGAAACCGGCCTGCCCGGCAAGGTCAACAGCCACTTCTTCGAGCGGTTCGGCTCGGCCATGCTGCTTTCTGTAGTTGGCGGGCTGTCGTCGCTCGTCGGCAACTCCGGTTCCAGCGTGATCGTCGCGGGCAGCGGCCAGTCCGCCGCAGCGGCAGCGGTTCAGCAGGGGGGAACGGTCGGCCCGACGATCCGCGTGCGGCAGGGCGAACCGATCCGCGTGTTCACCGCCAAGGATCTCGACTTCTCGAAGGTGTCGTGAGCCGTGTCGGCGGACGTGCTTCCTCTCCAGCCCGGCACCAGCCCGGCGATCAAGGCGCTTTCCCCTAGTCCGATGCCCGGTTCCCGTAGTGTTTATCTCGACGCCTATCTCGCGCCCCTGCGCCCGTGGCTGGAGCGTGAGAGCGTAACCGAAATTCTCGTCAATCGACCCGGTGAAGTCTGGATCGAGGACGCGAACGAACCCGGTATGCAGTGCATCCAGGTCCGCGAGATGGACAACCAGTTGCTGCAGCGGCTGGCCGAACAGGTTGCGCGTATCAGCCATCAGGGCATCAACCGCGAGCATCCGCTGCTCGCCGCGACGTTGCCTGCCTATGCCGGTCAGGGCGGCGCGCGTATCCAGCTTGTCGGCCCGCCTGCGACCCGCGCGAATTGGGCGCTGGCGATCCGTCGTCACCGCCTGCTCGACTTGCCGCTGGATGCCTATGATCGCGGCCCGATCGTGCCGCCGGCCGAAGTGCCGATGCCCGATGCCATGGCCGAGCCGATCGCCTATCTTCGTGACGCGATCCGGCGCCGCCGCACGATCCTCATCTCGGGCGGCACTTCGACCGGCAAGACCACGTTCCTGAATGCGATGCTGCGCGAGATCCCCGATCACGAGCGCGTCGTTCTGGTGGAGGACACTGCCGAACTGCGCTTGCCCGGTGCCAACGGCGTCGGCCTGATCGCGGTGAAGGGCGAACTGGGCGAAGCCAAGGTTTCCGCCAATGACCTGCTGCAGGCAGCGCTGCGCCTACGCCCCGATCGCATCGTGCTGGGTGAGTTGCGCGGCAATGAAACGGTGAGCTTCCTGCGCGCGATCAACACCGGGCACCCCGGCTCGTTCTCGACCGTGCACGCCAATACCCCGCGCGGTGCGCTGGAACAGATCGCGCTGATGTCGATGCAGACCGGCATCGGCCTGACCCGCGCGGAGACTCTGGAATACGCCGCCTCGGTGATCGACATCGTCGTCCAGCTTGATCGCGCGGGCGGCAAGCGCGGCATTTCGGCGATATCGGAAAGTCTCGCACTGGTCGGGTAACTTTAGATTGCAGAAGGCTCAGTCTGGCGGGTCCATAAACCGTTCCGGCTGAGGAAGCTGTTTGCCTGCCGCGCAACTTGGCCTAAGTGCCGCTGCCATGCCGATCACCTTGCTATCCGACCTTGCCGACGCTTCCGCTTGCCCCCGCATCGTGGTGAAAGTGGGCTCATCGCTGCTGGTCGCGCCCGATGGCGTGCGGCGGCAATGGCTGGGCGAACTGGTGGCGGAACTGGCGGAGGCGCGGCGGCGCGGGCAGCAGGTCATCGTGGTATCCTCGGGCGCGATCGCGCTGGGCGCGGCGCGACTCGGGCTGGAAAAGGGCGGACGCGGAAGTCTGGCAGATGCGCAGGCCGCAGCCGCTGTCGGCCAGATCGCGCTGTCCAGCCTGTGGGCCGAGTTCCTCGGCGAATGCGGCTATCCGGCGGCGCAGATGCTGCTCACGCTGGAGGATCTGGAAGACCGGCGGCGCTACCTTAACGCCACCGCCACGCTGACCCGGCTACTCGATGCCGGCGCGGTGCCGGTGATCAATGAGAATGATTCGGTCGCGACACAGGAAATCCGCTTCGGCGATAACGACCGGCTCGCCGCGCGCGTCGCGCAGGCGGTTCAGGCCAGCGCGGTGCTGCTGCTGTCCGATGTCGATGGCCTCTACGACCGCGATCCCCGCCAGCCCGGCGCGAAATTGCTGCCGCTGGTGCGGGGCGTGACGCCGGAAATCCACGCGATGGCCAGCGGCGCATCAGGCTCGGGCATGGGCTCGGGCGGCATGACCTCGAAGTTGCAGGCGGCGCAGATTGCCGAACTGGCAGGCATCTCGCTGGCGATCATCAACGGCACCCGCGACAATCCGATCTCGCATGCACTGGGCACCGGCACCGGCACGCTCTTCCTGCCCCGCCGCAAGGCCGGTGCGCGCAAGGCATGGCTGGGCGGGCGCTTGCGGTTGAAGGGCATATTGCTGGTCGACCCCGGTGCGGAAGCGGCGCTTTTGCGCGGGTCCAGCCTGCTGGCCAAGGGCATCACCGGGGTCGACGGCGTGTTCGAACGCGGCGATCCGGTCGCCATCGTTGGCGCGAGCGGGGCCGTCGTCGCGCATGGCCTGGCCGAATATGGCTCGGGCGAGTGCGCCGCGATCATGGGCCGCCATTCGAACGAGCACGCCGATCTGCTCGGCTATGCGCCCCGCTCGGCGGTGATCCACCGCGACCAGTTGGTGCTGAAATGACCATCGCGCTTACGGGTGGAACCGGCTTTGTCGGCAAGGCAGTGGTCGATCAGGCGCTGACTACGGGGCATAGCCTCGCCGCGCTGACGCGCCAGCCGCAGGAGCCGCGCGACGGGATAACCTGGGTGCCGGGCGACTTGGCCGACCGCAAGGCATTGGCCACGCTGGTGCGCGGGTGTGACGCCGTGGTTCATGTGGCCGGTGTGGTCAACGCGCCCGACCCACAGGGGTTCGAGGCGGGCAACGTCATGGGCACCATGAACCTGATTGAGACCGCACTGGCCGAAGGCGTGCGGCGCTTCGTGTTCGTATCCTCGCTGTCGGCGCGCGAGCCGAGGCTCTCGGCTTATGGCGCCTCGAAAGCGCGCGCGGAGAAGCTCGTGATGGCCAGCGGACTTGACTGGACGATCGTGCGCCCGCCGGCGATCTTCGGGCCGAACGATCGCGAGATGCTCGACTTGTTCCGGGCTGCCAAGTGGGGCTTCGTGCCGGTGCCCGCACAAGGCCGCGCCTCGGTGATCCACGTTGCCGATCTCGCGCGACTGCTGCTGGCTCTGGCCGACGCTGATGCGGGAATGGAGACCGTGGGCGCGATCTACGAGCCGGACGACGGCAGGCTGGGCGGCTGGGGGCACCATGATCTGGCGCAGGCGATCGGCGGGGCCGTGGGCCGCAAGCCGCGCATATTCGGCCTGTCTCGTGCAACGATGGAACGCGCGGCGAAGTTGGACGGCATGCTGCGCGGACCGCGCGCCAAGATGACGCTCGATCGTGCAGCCTATTTCAGCCATCCCGACTGGATCGTCAGCCTGGGTGCAAAAGTGCCCTCTGCATTGTGGACGCCGCGCGTCGATACGCGCGAGGGCTTGCGTGCGACGGCGGCTTGGTACCGCAGCGCCGGGTGGTTGTAGTGGTGCGTCCCATTTCGGGTTGACGGCGCTGGCAGGGAGCCATTTGTCGTTCGTCGATTGACCGGCGCGTTCCCGACGATCGACTGACATGCATCGACGCTGGTTTGGCACATTCTTTTTTTGACGGCATCGGGTCTCCGGCGGGGACGGGTGGAGGGGCAATGCTGAAGTTTGGCCGCGCGGCGGCCCTTATGGCTGGGGCCGGGCTGGGTGCGCCCGCTGCGCTGGCGCAGGAAGTGCCGGAACCGGTCGAGATCACGCCGGAAGGCACGGCGACGGCAAAGGTCACGACCGAAACGCGCACCGCTTATGCGCCGGCAGATTTTGAGCGGTTCGCGCCGCGCAACGCATGGGACATGCTGAGCCGCGTACCGGGTTTCTCGGTGCGCGACAGCGACCAGCAGCGCGGGCTGGGTCAGGCGACGGGTAACGTCCTGCTCAACGGGACACGGCCTTCGAACAAGTCGGACGATCTGTTCACCCAGTTGAGCCGCATCCCGATCAACAATGTCGAACGGATCGAGGTTATCGACGGCGCGACCCTCGATATCCCCGGACTGTCGGGACAAGTGGCCAACATCGTCTACAAGGCCGGCGGCCTGTCTGGTCAGTTTACCTGGGAGGGCCGCGTCCGCGCGCACTACGCTGACGATCTCTACACCAAGGGTGATGTCTCGATCAGCGGCACGCTGGGCAAAGTGCAATACGAATTTGGCCTCAACAATGCCGACGCACGGCGCAGTTCCGCCGGCGGGCCGACCCTGATCTATGGGCCAGACGGCCAAGTGATCGAGCGTCGCCATGACGTTTGGACCGCGAATTATGACGCGCCGAAAGTGACAACGCGGCTGACCATAGATGGCCCGGGCACTTCGATCGCCCACTTCGCCGCGCATTATCAGCGCAACTGGGACTATTATCGCGAGACCAGCCGGCGGTCAGGCTCTCCTACTTTGCCTGACCGCGTTCGGCGCATCCGTGAGGATTTCCATACGCGCAACTGGGAAGTCAGCGGCGACTACGAGTTTGCGCTCGGCCCGGGCCGGCTCAAGGCGATCGGCCTGATGAACGCGAGCGACGAGCCTTATGTTGAGGAAGTGATCGACCGGCCGCTCGACGGCTCGCTGGCCAGCGGTGATCGTTTTGCCCAGACCGGTGATTTACGCGAGAAAATCGCGCGCGGCGAATATACCTGGAAGATGCTTGGGGGTGACTGGCAGGTCTCAGCCGAGGCAGCGTTCAATACGCTGGATAACGTGTCCTCGCTGGCGGAGTTCGATCCCGCTTCGGAGGATTTCATAGAGATCGACTTCCCGGAGGGATCGGGCGGCGTGAAAGAGGATCGCTATGAAGCGATGCTCAGCTTCGGGCGGCCGATCAGCAAGACGGTTTCGTTCCAGATCACTGCCGGAGCCGAGAAATCGACAATCAGTCAGACCGGACCGGGCGGTATCACCCGCACCTTCACCCGTCCCAAGGGCACGGTGTCGCTGGCTTGGAAACCCAATGCCGGGTTCGATTTGTCCGTGAAACTGCAGCGCCGCGTGCTGCAGCTCGATTTCTACGATTTCCTCGCCAATGTCTCGCTCGATGACGGCAACCAGAACTCCTCGAACGCCGATCTGCGGCCGCAGCAGGACTGGTCGCTGACCGCCGAGGCGAACAAGCGGTTGGGCAAATGGGGATCGACCAAGCTGATCCTGATCTATCGCGACGTCGAGGACCGGGTGGACATCATCCCCGTCGGCAATGGTGAGGCTGTCGGCAACATCGCCAAGGCCAAGGCGGGGGCGATCGACTGGTACGCGACGCTGGAACTGGCGGCGCTTGGCTGGAAGGGGGCGCGACTGGATACGCATGTGCTGTTCCAGAAATCCAGCCTGCGCGATCCGTTCACCGGCGAGAACCGCAACTGGAACGAATTTCTAAACCGCTTGGCCGAAGTGAATCTACGCCACGATATTCCGGGCGGAGACTGGGCCTGGGGCGCCAGCTATTACCACGAGCACATCCAGTCGACATTCCGCCGCAATCAGCAGGATCGCGTCTGGGAAGGCCCGGCCTTCGTCAGCGCCTTTGTCGAGAACAAGGACGTGTTCGGTCTGACGGTACGCGCCGGGATCAACAACATCCTGAATGCCCGGGCACGTCGCGAGCGTACTGTCTATTCAGGACTGCGCGAGGCGTCGCCGATAGCGTTCCGCGAAAGCCGCAACCGGCTGATCGGGCCGAGTTTCCTGCTGTCGGTGAAGGGGACGTTTTGATTGGCGCACCCAGCAAAACCCACTCAAAAAACCGGATCGTATCCCGGCGGAAGGTCGGGGGTGCCGTCGTCCTGTCCGGGGACATGGATGCCGCATTCGGTCTTGTCCCAGCCCTTCCAGCGGCCCGAGCGCGCGTCTTCGCCTTCGGCGACCTTGCTGGTGCAGGGCATGCAGCCGATCGAGGGATAGCCTTCGGCCACCAGCGGGTGCGGCGGCAGGTCATGTTCTTCGATGTAGGCGGCGAGACGTTCGGGCGACCAGTCGATCAGGGGGTTGATCTTGAGGCGGCCCTGCGCGTCCGTGTTGTCGATCTCGAAGCGGGGAAGGTTCGCCCGCGTCGCTGCCTGGAAAGATTTGCGTCCGGTGAAAGTGGCATCGAATCCGGCCAGTGCCTTGGCCAGTGGTTTCACCTTGCGGATTTCGCAGCAGCCATCGGGATCGTAGGACCAGCGCAGCCCGCTCTCGTCCTTCTTGGCCAGTTCGGCCTCGTCAGGCGTCAGGTTGCGCAAATCGGTCAGCCCTAGCCGCTCGACCAGCAGGTCGCGATAGGCCAGCGTTTCGGGGAAGTGCTTGCCGGTTTCGAGGAACAGCACCGGCACGTTCGGGTTCACGCGGCTGATCAGATGCAGGAGCACCGCGCTTTCCGCACCGAAGCTGGAAACTGCCGCGACATCGCCAGCCATGCCTTCGCGCAGCAGCGTTTCGAGCATTTCAAGCGTGTCGGTGCCTCGGAACAGACGGTTCATGCGCACGGCATCGGCCTCGGTGAAGCGAGGTCCGGTGTCGATACGGTCGCGGGTGCGCTCTTCGATGCGGCGGGATTCAAGCATGAGTTTGGAGCCTTAACCTTGGTGGCGCTTGGCCCAGATGGGCTGGCGGCCGTCACCGGTTGCCTGATAGACGTTGTCCCAGCGAGTGAACGCCGCTTCGGCGTCAGCCGGGTCTAGCGGCTTCTGCGGGGCGAAAGCATCGAAGCCACAGCGGCGCATCGGCAGCAACTGGTCGATCAGCACATCGCCCACTGCGCGCAGTTCCCCGTCATAGCCCGCTTCGCGCAGCACGCGCGCGGCGGAATAGCCTCGCCCGTCGGTCCAGGTCGGGAAGTTCACCTCGATCAGCCGCAGCCGGTCGAGATGCGGCAGCAGTTCGCGGGCATCCTCGCCCGGTTCAAGGCGCACGGCGGTGGCATTCGTCTGGTCGGCGAAGGCGTCGACCGTGACAGCGGGATCGTTGACCGCTTCGTCATCGCGAAATCGGAACTGGACATCAACCATAGAGAGCCTCCTTGAACGGAGCCATGCCGATACGGCGATAAGTATCGAGGAAGCGCTCGCCCTCCTGCTTCTGGGCAAGATAGACTTCGGTGGCCTTCTCGACAGCATCGACGATGCCGTCCTCGTTGAAGCCGGGGCCAGTGATCTGGCCGAGCGAGGTATCCGCACCTTCCGAACCGCCGAGCAGCAGCTGGTAGTTCTCGACGCCCTTGCGGTCTACACCCAGGATGCCGATGTGGCCCGCGTGGTGGTGGCCACAGGCGTTGATACAGCCCGAGATCTTCACCTTCATCTCGCCGATGGCGTCCTGCCGGTCCTGCGCTGCGAAACGCTCGGAAATCTTCTGTGCGACCGGGATCGAGCGGGCATTGGCCAGGCTGCAGTAATCGAGGCCGGGGCAGGCGA
>CAYRLC010000084.1:8324-10919 GCA_964424995.1 uncultured Croceicoccus sp. | reverse complement strand
GGCGCACGTTCTGCGTCTCGGCGCGGGCGTAGAGCACCTGCTGCTTCGCCTCAGCCAGTTCCTCTTCCAGTGCGGTGACGCGGTCGTCACCGGCTTCGGCGGTATTCTCGCCGTCGATCATGTCCTCGGGCACGCCCTTCAATTCCTGTTCGACCGCTTCGTCGCTGGTCCGTTCGTCGCTCATCGCGCTTCAATGTCCTGTCAGTTTGGGCCGCCGAAACGCCCGAGGCTGCGCCCCAGGCTGCGGGCTGTGAAATCCACCATGGGGACGAGGCGGGCGTAATTCAACCGAGTCGGGCCGATCACCCCCACCACCCCGATGACCCGTCCTTCGCGATCGCGATAGGGCGAGGCAATGACCGAAGAGCCGGAGAGCGAGAACAGCTTGTTCTCCGACCCGATGAAAATGCGCGCGCTTTCCGCATCGCGCGTGGAAGCGAGCAGCGCCGCCACCTGTTCCGAACGCTCGATATCGTCGATCAGCGAGCGGACGCGTTCGAGATCCTCCACCGCCGTCTCGTCGAGGAGATTGGCCTGTCCGCGCACGATCAGCACCGGTCGGCGGGCCGCATCCTCGCTCCAGATCGCAAGGCCGCGCTCGACCAGATCGCGCGCCGCCGCGTCTAGAGAGGCCCGTTCGTCCGCCAGCTCGCGCTTCACCGCCGCGACCGCTTCGGCCAGGGTCCGACCGCGTAGGTGCGCCGAAATATAATTCCCGGCCTGCTCCAGCACCGACGAATCGGTGCCGCGCGGCAAGTCCAGCACCCGGTTCTCGATGCTCCCGTCCTCGCCCACCAGCACGGCAAGCGCCCTGCCCTGCCCCAAGGGAACGATGCTCATCTGCCGGAGCCGCGGCTGCGTCGCGGGAACCATCACCACGCCTGCGCAGGCCGACAGGCTGGACAGCATGGCCGATGTCTTGGCCAGCGCATCCTCCACCGGGCCGGGCCGGGCCATCTCGCGCTCGATCGCGATGCGCTCGGCAGCGCTCGGCTCTGCCACCTGCATCATGCCATCGACGAAAAGCCGCAATCCCGTCTCGGTCGGCATGCGCCCCGCACTGGTGTGCGGCGCGGCCAGCAGGCCGAGCCGCTCGAGGTCGGCCAGAACCGAACGGATCGAAGCGGGCGAGAGATTGATGCCATCCGCCGTCGCCAGCGCCTTCGATCCCACCGGTTGGCCCGAATCGAGATAGCCCTCGACCACGAGACGGAAAATCTCGCGCGCGCGTTCGTTCATGTCGTTCAGCGGCTGGCTCGGCATCGACCCTTATTTAGGGCATCCCCTTGCGGCCTCAAGCCCGTTGCGCCTAACGCCGCGCGCAAAGACACTGGAACAAGGGAATCACCGAACATGCGCCCATCCGGCCGCGCCGCAGATGAGATGCGGGCGATCACCATCGAGACCGGCTTTACCAAGCACGCCGAGGGTTCGTGCCTGATCAGCTTCGGCGAAACCCGCGTGCTGTGCACCGCCAGCATCGAGGAACGCCTGCCCGGCTGGATGCGCGGCAAGGGCGAAGGCTGGGTCACCGGCGAATATTCGATGCTGCCCCGCGCGACGCACACCCGCGGCAACCGTGAAGCGGCCAAGGGCAAGCAGTCGGGCCGCACGCAGGAAATCCAGCGCCTGATCGGGCGCAGCCTGCGCGCCGTGACAGACCTCAAGAAGCTCGGCGAGCGCCAGATCACGCTCGACTGCGACGTCTTGCAGGCGGACGGAGGCACCCGCACCGCTTCGATCAGCGGCGCATGGGTCGCGCTGCGTCTTGCGGTGCAGGGCCTGCTCGACAAGGGCGAGATCAAGGAAGACCCGCTGACCAAGAAGATCGCGGCCGTATCGTGCGGCATCTGGCAGGGCACGCCGGTGCTCGACCTCGACTACGACGAGGATTCGAAGGCCGACGCCGATGCCAACTTCGTTCTGATCGAAGGCGGCCAGATCGCCGAGGTGCAGGCCACGGCGGAAGGGGCAACTTACGACGAGGAAGGTTTGCTCCGCCTCCTTCGCCTCGCCCGCACCGGCTGCGACGAGATCTTCAAGGCGCAGGATGTGGCAGTTCGCAAGTGAGCGACGCCCGTCTCGGAACAGGGAAGCTGGTCATCGCCACGCACAATGCGGGCAAGCTGAAGGAGATCCAGGCCCTGCTCGCGCCCTATGGCGTCGATTGCATCAGCGCCGGGTCTCTTGGCCTGCCCGAACCGGCCGAGACGGGCACGACCTTCGTCGAGAACGCGCTGATCAAGGCGCGGGCGGCAGCGCAGGCTTCGCAGATCGTCAGCCTCGCCGACGATTCCGGCCTGTCTGTCGCGGCGCTCGACGGTCGCCCGGGGGTCTACACCGCCGACTGGGCCGAGCGGCAATGGTTCGAGGGGCCTGCCGGGCGCGACTGGTACATGGCGATGGGCAAGGTCGAGGGGATGCTCGCCGAAAAGGGACCTGAGACGCCGCGCGACGCGTGGTTCTCCTGCGTCCTCGCCATCGCCTGGCCGGATGGGCGCGAGGCGGTCTACGAGGGGCGGGTCGACGGCACGCTGACCTGGCCGCCGCGCGGCACGCCGCAGCGCTGGTTTACCGCGACGGTCGAGCTGCCGC
>CAYRLC010000084.1:867-8314 GCA_964424995.1 uncultured Croceicoccus sp. | reverse complement strand
CGGCACGATGGGCTTCGGCTACGACCCCGTCTTCGTGCCGCGGGGCCGCGACGCCACCTTCGCCGAGCTGGACCCGTCCGAGAAGCACGCGATGAGCCACCGCGCCGACGCGTTCCGAAAGCTGGTCGCCGAACAGTTCGGGGCCTGAACGCCCCGATCGATCACATCACCGGCTTGCCGTAGATGTTGCCCGCGGGCCAGTAGCGGCAGACCAGCCAATCGTTGCCGCCGCCCGGCACCACGGCGCAGCCGACATCGGTCGTCTCGCGCCAGATCACTTGCGTATAATGCCCGACGTCGCGCCACTTGCCCGTGCGGCTGACCTGCGGGAAATTGCCGCCGCTCTTGTAGTGGCGCTTTTCGTCGACCATGCCTTCGATCATCTCTTCGGCCGAATAGAACCCGGCGCGCCCGGCCCACAGGTTTTCGCCTGCCCCGCCGCGCTCGGCGTTCTTGGCGTGGACCAGCGCACCCTGCTTTGCCAGCTTCTTGGCATAGTCCTGCGCCTGCGCGGCGAGCTTCGCGTTCCAGCGCAGCGCCGGCACGCCGACGCGGCGGCGCTCGTCATTATGCGCGGCGAGAAGGCGGTCCGAGAAACTGCCCTTGCCGACTCGCTCCGTCCAGCCGCGTTCACGCTCGGCATTGGCTCCGGCGACCCCGGCGGTGGCAGCGATGATGATGGCGCCGGCGACAGCCATGGCGCGAAATGTGACCCGTCCCATGCGGCGCATCTTGACTCGGGCGGGTTAACAGGCGCTGAAATAGCGGCATGGCGCTGGCACTCTACATCCACTGGCCGTTCTGCCTGAAGAAGTGTCCGTATTGCGACTTCAACAGCCATGTCCGCGACAGCGTCGACGTGGCCTTGTGGCAGGACGCGTTGCTGACCGACATGGCGCACGAAGCCGAAGTGACCGGCCGGCAGGAACTCGGCTCGATCTTCTTCGGGGGCGGCACCCCGTCGCTCATGCCGCCCGCGCTGGTGGAAGGCCTGATCGCCCGGGCCGGTGAACTCTGGGACTTCGCTCCGGATATCGAGATCACGCTGGAGGCCAACCCGTCGAGCGTGGAGAGCTCCAAGTTCGCGGACCTGGCGCGAGCCGGAGTCAACCGGACTTCGCTCGGCGTGCAAAGTTTCGACGACAAGGCATTGCAATTCCTGGGAAGATTGCACGATGCGAACGACGCCCGCTCCGCGCTGGACATCGCGCAGAAGGCTTTTTGGCGGGTGAGCTTCGACCTCATTTACGCCCGCCCCGGCCAGACCCGTTCGCAGTGGAGCAGCGAACTGGGCACGGCACTGGCCTATGGCACGGGCCACCTTTCGCTCTACCAGCTGACCATCGAGCCGGGCACGCGCTTTGCCACCGATGTCCGCCGCGGGGAGTTCGTCATGCCGGACGAGGAGGAGACGAGCGAACTTTTCGAGTTCACCCGGTTCCGCACCAAGACTGCCGGCCTGCCCGCTTACGAGACCAGCAACCATGCGCGTCCGGGCGAGGAAAGCCGCCACAACCTGACCTACTGGCGCTATGGCGACTATGTCGGGATCGGACCCGGCGCACACGGGCGGCGCGGCGGCATCGCGACGCAGCGGCACCGCAAACCGGAAAATTTCCTCAACGCCGTCGGCTATCAGCGCCATGGCATCGCCGAGGAAGCGCCCCTGCCCCGCCCCGAGCAGGCCGCAGAGGCGCTGATGATGGGGCTGCGACTGACCGAAGGCGTCGATCCCGCCGCCCTTGCCGCGCGGTTCGGCATCAGTGAAAACGCCTTGCTGGATCCCGAGCGGACGAAGCTGGTCGAGACCTTGGGTTTCCTCGCGCGCGATAACGGTCGTCTGCGCGTTACCGGGCGCGGCATGGTGGTGCTCGACAGCCTGATCGCGGAGATCGTCGGCCCGAACCTGATGGACACGCCGTGACCGCATCGGTGCCGGATTACGATTTCCGGGTCGAGGGACTGCTGCGCGACTGGCACGAACACCTGACCCACAACCTGCGCCGATCGCCGCACACGGTGCGCGCCTATGTCGCCACGGCGGAGCGGCTTTTACGGTTTGAAGGGGTGGAGCCGGAGTGGGACGCGCTGGCCGCCGCCGAGCAGCAGTTGCTGCGGCGCTATCTCGCCGATCGGCGCGCTGGCGGGCTGTCCAACACCTCCACCGCGCGCGAACTGTCGGCCATCAAGTCGTTCCTCAAGTGCGCGCGCGAGAAGTCTGGAAAGTCAGGACAATTCGCGCCGCGCCTGCGGGGCCCGCGGATCAAGAAGGGCCTTCCGCGCGCGGTCACGCCGGACGATGCTGTCAACCTTGCCGAGCTGGTCGATGCTTCGGCGAACGAGCCATGGATCGGCGCGCGAGACCGCGCGGTGCTGTTGTTGCTCTACGGTTCCGGCCTGCGCATTGCCGAGGCGCTGTCGCTGGATGGCGAGGTCCTGCCGCTCGGCGATCGGCTGGTGGTTACCGGCAAAGGCGGCAAGCAGCGGACCGTGCCGATCCTGCCGCTCGTCCGGGACGCGGTCGTCGCCTATGCCGAGGCGACGCCCTACACGCTCAATCCGAAACAGCCGCTGTTCCGCGGAGCGCGCGGTGGGCGGTTGTCACAAGGGACGGTCCAGCGCGCGGTGGCGCAGGCGCGACGCGCTCTCGGCCTTCCGCCCACCGCGACCCCGCATGCCTTGCGCCATTCGTTCGCGACGCACCTGCTGGCCGCCGGGGCCGACTTGCGAAGCCTGCAGGAACTGCTCGGCCACGCGAGCCTCGGATCGACGCAGATCTATACGAAAGTCGACGCGGCAACGCTGCTCGACGTTTATCGCAATGCCCATCCGCGAGAGGCAGATTAGACGCTATTCGGCCGGTTCAGCGGCCTGTTCGCGCGGCTTCCAGGTGATGACGCGATAGGCGTACCAGAGCGCGCCCAGCACCAGCAGACCAATGACGATCCAGCTCAGCGTTTTCTCGAATCCGTCGAACCAGCCGGCCAGCAAGGATGCGCCGCCGACCAGCGCGGCATTCCAGATCGCCGAACCGAGGAAGGTGAAGATCAGGAACCGTGTCGTCGACATGCAGGCAAGTCCAGCGGGAAGCGAGATGATGGTCCGCATCAGCGGCGAAAAGCGCAGGAAGAAGACGACCCACTGCCCGTGCTTGCGAAAGAAATCGGTGCTTCGTTCGATATCGCACCATTCCAGCGTCAACCAGCGACCGTGACGCTCGACGAAGGGCTGGAGCCGCTTGTAGCCGAGCCGCCGCCCCAGCCAGAACCATGCGTAGTTCCCGACCGTGGTGCCCAGCGTGCCCCAGATCAGCACCGGCCAGAAATCCATGCGACCGGCATGGACGGCAACGCCCGCGACACCCATGATCACCTCGCTCGGGATCGGGGGGAATATGTTTTCCAGGGCCATCAGCAGCGCGATGCCGAGATAGCCGCCACCTTCGATGAAACGGATGATCAGGTCTTGCATGGCTCTGCAAACGGTCGGGACCGCGTAAAGGTCCGGCAGCCCGGCGCGGCAACCGCCCCGCTGGCCGCGTTCAGCTGCTCCTGGCTGCGACCCGCGCTTCGATCGCGTCCCAGATCATGGCGCTGGTATCGGTGCCGTTGAACCGATCGATGGACACGATACCGGTCGGACTGGTGACGTTGATCTCGGTCAGCCACTTGCCCCCGATCACGTCGATGCCGACGAAGACGAGGCCCAGTTCGCGCAGCTGCGGCCCCAGTGCTTCACAGATCGCCTGTTCGGTTTCGGTGAGGCCCGTCGCCTCGGCCGATCCCCCTTGCGCGAGGTTGGAGCGGAACTCGCCCTCGCCCGGCTTGCGATTGATCGCGCCGGCCACCACACCGTCGACCAGCACGATGCGCTTGTCGCCTTCGGCCACTTCGGGAAGGAAGGGCTGGACCATGAACGGCTCGGGCCATGTCTGCAGGAACATCTCGATCAGCGCCGATAGGTTCGCGCCGTCGGCGCCGATGCGGAACACCGCTTTGCCGCCGTTGCCGTGCAGCGGCTTGATCACGACCCCGCCGGGATAGGCCGCGGCATGTTCGGTCATGAAATCGCGCACGTCCTCGATCCGCCGGGTGATCAGCGTCGGCGGCATGAAGCGGGCGAAATCGAGCACATAGACCTTTACGGGCGCATTGCGGACCGAGACCGGGTCGTTGACCACGAGTGTCTCGTCACGGATCCGTTCGAGCAGCCAGGTCCCGGTCAGATAGCCGATGTCGAACGGCGGGTCCTGCCGCATCAGCACGACATCGACGTCGCGGCCGAGGTCGATGGTACGGTGCTCGCCCATCGTGAAGTGGTCGCCATCGACGCGCTGCACCGTCACTGGCGCGGCCCATGCGGTCACCCGGCCCGATCCGCTGCCGTCGGACTTCCACGCCAGCGTGCGAACATCATAGTGGAATATCTCGTGCCCGCGCGCCTGCGCCGACAGCATCAGCGCGAAGCTGGAATCGCCCGACACGTTGATCGAATCCATCGGGTCCATCTGGACGGCGACACGCAGCGGAGTGGTCAATGGATTGTTCCCTGATTGATGCGGTCAGAACTGGCCGGCGTTCGCCAGATGGCGTGGCAGGCGGCCGGGCGCAAGAAGGAGCACGTCGATCCGCATGTCGTCGCCCTCCCGCAGGTACTTGTGCGCCTCCACCTCCGCCGCCGCGCAGACCCGGGCCAGCCGCCGCTGGTCGATGGCAAGGTCGAGATCGTCGGCCTTCGCCCGCCACTTGACCTCGACAAAGATCACCATGCTGCCGCGCCGGGCGATCAGGTCGATTTCGCCTGCCGGATTGCGCACGCGTTCGGCAAGGATGCGCCAGCCCTTGGCGCGCAGGTACATCGCGGCGGCGGTTTCGCCCTTGCGGCCCTGCCGCTCGGCCCGGATACGCCTGGGAGCCGCCTCGGTCACTTCAGTTCCAGCGCGCGGGCATAGAGCGTCTTGCGGTCCAGCCCATGTGCCTTCGCAAGGCGAGCGGCGGCCTGCGACGGCTTCCAGGTTTCCAGTTCCGCCCGCAAGAGGGTGTCGATATCAAGATCCTCGTGGCTCGCCTCACCCGGCGGGCCGATCATCAGCACGATCTCGCCCTTGGGCGGATGGGCGGTGTAGTGGGCAGTCAGGTCGGCGACTGACCCGGCACGGCATTCCTCGAACTTCTTCGTCAGTTCGCGCGCCACCGCCACTTCGCGGCCCGGCAAGGCGGTCTCGATCGCGGCCAGCGCATCGAGAAGGCGCGGCGACGTTTCGTAGAATACCAGCGTCGCCCGCACGGCGCCCAGTTCGGCCAGCACGTCGGCGCGGGCCTTGTCCTTCACCGGCAGGAATCCGCCGAACAGAAAGCGATCGGTGGGAAGTCCTGACAGCGTCAGCGCGACGATCAGCGCGCTGGGGCCCGGCACGCTGACGATGCCGATGCCGCGATCCCGCGCCTCGCGCACCAGCCGGTAGCCTGGGTCGGAAATTAAAGGCGTGCCCGCGTCAGAGACGAGCGCCACCGGCTCTGTCGCCGCCATCGCCAGCAGTCGTTCACGCACGGCTTCGTCGGCATGGTCGTCGTAGCGGATCAGCTTCTGCTTGATTGACGCATGATGCAACAGCTTGCCCGTGACCCGGGTATCTTCACAAGCCACGGCGGCAACGCGGGTAAGCACATCGATCGCCCGCGCACTGAGATCCCCTAGATTGCCAATCGGGGTCGCCACTATATACAGGCCGGGATACAGGTTCGGTTCAGTCACGAGCTTTCTTTACATGCGGCGCTGGACCGGGCCAATGCGGTGTCAGTGCACAGGGATTTCAGGGAGATGCAAGCATGATTACGCACGGGTCCTTCACGCGAAGGGGAACGATGCGTGCCGGAACCGCCGGCCTGCTCGCGCTTCTGCTGGCGGGCTGCGCCGGCGTCGTGCCCAAGAGCGAGACCCCGCCGCCCCCGCCGCCGACCCAGACGCCGGGCGGAAATTTGCCCGACAGGGACGAGACGCGCCACCGTGTTGCCCTGCTGGTGCCGCAGACCGGCGCCAATGCCGGCGTGGGGCAGAGCCTGGCCAATGCGGCCACGATGGCCCTCCTCGACACCAACACCGCCAATATCCGCATCACCACCTATGACACCGCAGCCGGTGCCAAGTCGGCGGCGCAGCGTGCCATCGCGGACGGCAACCGCCTGATCCTCGGTCCGCTGCTGTCCGACGACGTGGCCGCGGTAAAGGGCGTTGCAGGCCCGGCGCGGGTGCCGATGATCAGCTTCTCCAACGATGCCAACGCCGCCAGCGACGGGGTCTTCGTGATGGGGCAGGTTCCCGCACAGTCGCTCGAACGGTCGATGAAGTATGCCGCGGGGCAAGGGATCAAGACCTTCGGCGCGCTCGTGCCGACGGGCGATTATGGCCGCAGCGCATCAGACGCGATCATGGCCACCGCCCGCGCCACCGGGGCCAGGGTCATGGCGATCGAGAGCTATGACCGCGACACCGCCTCCCTGACGGCGGCGATCAAGCGACTGGCGGCCAAGGGCGATTATCAGGCCGTGATCGTCGCCGACGGTTCGCGCATGGCGGTTCGTGCAGGACCGCAGATCCGCGACGCGGAAAAGGCGGCCAAGATCATCGGCACCGAACTGTGGAGCGGCGAAGAGACAGTCGCTCAGGCCGCATCGCTGCGCGGCGCATGGTTCTCCGCCATCAGCGACACGCGGTTCAAGCGCTACTCCGACAGCTACAAGACCCGCTTCGGCGCTTCGCCCTATCGTGTCTCGACGCTCGGCTATGACGCGGTGCTGCTGACCATCAAGGTTGCGCGCGGCTGGAAGGTGGGCGACCGCTTCCCGGGCAGCGCGCTGGCCGATCCGGGTGGGTTCATCGGCCTCGACGGGGCGTTCCGCTTTGAACGCGGCGTGGTCGAGCGTGCGTTCGAGGTGCGCGAGGTGACCTCCACCGGGGTCAAGGTGATCTCCGCCGCGCCCACCAAGTTCTGAGGCGCGCTGGCGCCCGACCGCCGCGATTGGCGATAACTTCCCCGGTGCGCTTGCCTGACAGCCGCGCCGGGCAGTAGCGTTCCCCTTATGTCTGACGATCTGTTCGAGAACACGCCCAACAGCTCTGGCACCAGCTCCAGCGAAGCCTACGACAGCTCGGCGATCGAGGTTCTCGAGGGCCTCGAACCCGTGCGTCGCCGCCCGGGCATGTACATCGGCGGCACCGACGAACGGGCGCTCCACCATCTCGTCGCCGAAGTGCTCGACAATGCGATGGACGAGGCGGTAGCCGGTCACGCCAACCGCATCGAGATCGTGCTCGATGCAGGACCGGACGGCACCGCGGGCACCATCACCATCAGCGACAACGGCCGCGGCATGCCGGTCGATGAACATCCCAAGTTCCCCGGCAAGTCGGCGCTGGAGGTGATCCTCACCACCCTCCATTCGGGCGG
>CAYRLC010000084.1:0-857 GCA_964424995.1 uncultured Croceicoccus sp. | reverse complement strand
ATGGCCGAGGCATTCCGACGGATATCCACACCGGCGAGGGCGTCTCCGCAGCTGAGGTCATCATGACCCAGCTCCATGCCGGCGGCAAGTTCGACCAGAACTCCTACAAGGTCTCGGGCGGCCTGCACGGTGTCGGCGTTTCGGTGGTCAACGCGCTGTCGATCGACACCCGCGTCGAGGTCGCCCGCAATCGCGAGCTGTTCATGCAGACCTTCTCGCAAGGGTTGCCGACCTCGAAGCTGGAGAGGATCGGCGCGGCACCCAACCGGCGCGGCACGACCGTCAGCTTCACGCCCGACCCGGAGATCTTCGGCGCGCAGAAGTTCCGCCCTGCCCGCCTGTTCCGGCTCGCCCGGTCGAAAGCCTATCTGTTCGCAGGGGTCGAGATCCGCTGGAAATGCGCCGCCGAACTGACCGGCGAGGACGTTCCGGCAGAGGCCGTGTTCCAGTTTCCCGGCGGCCTTGCCGATCACTTGCGCGAACAGGTCGGCAGCCGCGAATGCGTCACGAGCGATTTTTTCGCCGGAACGCAGGATTTCCCCGCCAACGAACGGGGCGAAACGCAGGGCCGCGTCGAATGGGCCATCGCCTGGCCGCTGTGGTCCGACGGGTCGTTCAGCTGGTACTGCAACACCATTCCCACACCTGATGGCGGCACCCACGAACAGGGCCTGCGCGCGGCCCTGACCAAGGGCCTGCGCTCGTTCGCCGAACTGGTGAAGGAGAAGAAGGCCAAGGACCTCACGCCCGACGACGTGATGACCGGTAGCGAGGTGATGCTCTCGCTCTTCATCCGCGACCCCCAGTTCCAGAGCCAGACCAAGGACCGCCTGACCAGCCCGGAAGCGGCGCGCATG
>CAYRLC010000083.1:0-10931 GCA_964424995.1 uncultured Croceicoccus sp. | reverse complement strand
TCGACGGCGGCGATGCCCTGCGCTTCGTCATCCGCCAGAACCAGGCGCAGCAAGACGTTCGTGTCGGCCGTGATCTTCATTTATCGTCCAAACCGGCGATGCCGGCCGCCGCGCCCGCTTCCGCGATAGCGTCGTTGATTTCCTCGATCGTGAACCGGCGACCGTCGCCCTTTCCCTTGAACATCCCATGCAGTTCCCGCCACGACCCCTTGGGCCGATCCGCTTTCAATTCCGCCCGCCCATCGGGCAGCAGGTCGAGCCTGATCTTGCCTCCGGGCTGGATGCCGAGATGTTTCAGCACTTCTTTCCGAAAAGTCACCTGACCCCGCGCAGTCACGCTTAATGTCGTCATGGCCATCACCTCCACACCCGCACTAGGTAATGCAAAATCGCATTATTTTCAAGGCCGCAATCCTGATAGATGGGCACCTCCATTTACCCGATGGATTTGAGGTTGCTGTCGAAATGATTGGCTGATGCGCGCGCATGCGGGATCGATCCCTGGCGCCCTTTGCAGTATTTCGTTTCTTGCACCCTGAAGTGGGTTGTTCCCCCCGCCATTGTCGGACAGCAGCCGGGGCTTGTGCAGCACCGCGGCGCGCTCGCAGCCCGAGGCCGCGAGCGCGAGAAGTCGTCGAGCACCCGCGTAGCGGCATATGGACCATTGATAGTTCATGCGCGGTGGCTCTCCATCAGCCCGCTTTGTCGATTGACGGCACAGGACCCTGTCCGTCGTCAGGACCTATGGCACAGATGGCTCTACTCAACGGTTTTCGATATCAGAAGGTGCGCAGCGCCATAAAGCAGGGCACAAGAACGATTGACTGAAGCTGAGGCCACTCGAGGGTGAGAAACTGTCATGACACTCCTTCAATATGCTTTCGTTCTTCTGGCTGCCGGTGCCGCGGGGGGATTGACGCTGGCGCTCCTTCCCGTTTTCAGGATTTGTTTTCCCCGTTGGTTCGGGGCGGCGCACGGCCTGCTCAATCTAATAGGCTTGGCCCTCCTGTTTGCCTCCAATCTCACTGATGGGGGTGCCGTTGTGGCTGGGCGGTGGTGGGCACTTGGTATCCTGGTCGGCGCTCTTTTGGGGGGAATTCTATTCTTTCGCGCCATTTTTCCGAACCGCATTCCACTTGGCGCCGCAGCATTGCATGGCGGGCTGGCGCTGGTCGGCCTGTATGTCCTTGCGCCGACGACGGGCCTGGTCTGAGGTTGCTGATGCGAAGCTGGGCTCGCCTAGCCCGCCTTATTCACGCCGCTCGATCGGCAGCGTGGTTCCAGTCAGCGTGACCGTAATGATCTATGCCGGCAATGCTGGCGATCGAAACGAACGGGGAATGCGCGGTGCCGTAGCTTTAGGCACCATGATTGGTGAGACGCTTGGCGTTCGCACGCGCATAGTCGGAACACCTGCGCCCGTCGTGGAAGGTGAGCCGATGCTTGACACGACATCCCAGCTCGCCGAGGTCGTGATCGCGGTGTTCGGCGTCGCGGCGAGCTTGGAACGCCAGCGGATCGCCGAGCGCACCGGCGCGGGCCGTGCCCAAGCCAAGGCGCGCGGGGTGAAGTTCGGCCGCAAAAGCGCCCTCACCCCGCACCAGCAGGCCGAGGCGCGGCGCAAGCTCGACGCCGGCGACACCCAGCGCACCGTCGCGGCGCTGTTCAATGTCAGCCAGGCGACGATTTCGCGGCTACAGGGCCAATGAGCGACGATAGCGGCCTGGTCCGCTTCCAGCTCGATCCGGCGAACCTGCCCCCGCTCACGGACGCGCAGCGCGCCGAGCTGGACGCCTTGGCGGCGATGCCCGACAGCGCCATCGACTATAGCGACATCCCTCCCCTGCCCGATGCGTTCTGGCACACCGCGCGACGGGCCAGGCCGACAGCGCCCCGCCCTGAAAGCAAGAACCCCGCCGGCATCGCTGCCAACGGGGTCGAACGATCAGCTATGCGGAATGGATACCGCGACCATAGCCCGTATAGGCCGGCGTAGGATCAGGCTTCAACTGCCTTCTCGAAGGTCTGTCATCAGCGCATCGACGCTGCCGAACTTAGCGCCCTGCCCGGCCGACAGCTCGTCCATCGCTTCGCAGGTTGTGGCGTTAGGCACCCTCGCCAGCTCCATTTCGTGCCGGAGCGTGTCGGCATCCAGCTCGGCCGCCAGTTGAGCCTTCCGCGCCTCGCTTTCGGCGCGACGCTCAGGGCTCCAATCCTTCTTGAGATCGGCGAAGGGGCGATGACCGGCCATTTCTCGCTCAGGCCGCTTCTTTCAGCGTCAACTCGACGTGCAGATGCGCCGCCGCCGCAATGTTGACGAGCGCATCCAGGGAGAACTTCACCAGCTTGCCGCGCAGCAGGTCGTTGGTCCGGGGCCGTGTCAGCCCAAGCCGCCTGGCCGCTTCCTCCTGCGGGACATTCCAGCCCTGCACCACCTTGCGGATTTCATACAGCAGGGACGAACGCAGTTTCAGGTTCGCCGCCTCCTGCTCGGTATCGGCCAGCGCGTCCCACACATTCTCATAGATTTCCGAGGTCATTGGTCCGTCTTCCATCGCTTCAACCTTTGCGCCGCTAGTTCGAGGTCTTTCTTGGCCGTCGCCTGCGTCTTTTTCTGAAACGCATGAAGCACCAAGACTCGATCCTCCAATGTCGCCAAATAGATCACCCGGAACGCGCCCGATGCTTCCCTAATCCTTATTTCCCGAACGCCTTGGCCCACGGTTTTCATGGGCTTCCAGTCGTCGGGATCGTCGCCACGCTGGACAAGCTCAAGCTGCCAACCGGCATCCAACCGCGCATCTTCCGGGAAGGCGCGAACATCCGCCTTGCTGCTTCCCAACCACTCTATCGGCTTCATGGCAGAGGTGTATCAAAACGGAGACATCAATTCAAGTTCCTTCATTTGGTCACTCGAAAGATTGGGGGATTGCGCCTGCCGCTGGCGCGGCACCGTGGCTCTAGTCGCTGTGCTCCCCGAGCCCGCACGCGGTCTCGGCCCAAGGTGACGATCCATATGGCGGGGCCGAGCACCGCTCGCGCGGATCTCGTCCTGGGTCTTATCGGCGCAGACGCGCCGTGGCGGGTGAAGGGGGACGCCGCCCCCTCCCCCCCCCCCCCCCCCCCCCCAGCAACGACAATCAGCCGGCCGTGGCTCACTCGGCTGTGCCTCGCTGCGCCCCTCTCCCCCGCTGCTCCGCGCGAACTCGGGAGCGATGGCGAGGCCATCGCCCCGTGGGCGATTTGAAGGAGCAAATGCGATGACCGACGACAACCGCGAAAGCTGGCTCAACCGGGTGGCGCTGGGCATGGCTCCGCTGTTCGAGGCGATGGACGCCCCCCCTGCCCGCGCGGGTGCGGGTCGCGATCGGCTTCACCAGTCGGGGCGCGAGGGGCAAGGCGATCGGCGAGTGCTGGGATAACCGGCTGAGCGGCGACGGCCATTTTGAAATCTTCATCCGGCCCGACCTCGCCCACGCGCCCGATGCCATGCCGGCGCAGATCGCGGCGATCCTGGCGCACGAGCTGGTCCACGCCGCTGTCGGCATCCCCGCTGGGCATGGGAAGCTGTTTAAACGGGTCGAGTTGGGATTGGGGCTGGTCGGGAAGATGACGGCCACCACGCCGGGCGAAGCGTTCCTGGCGAGCGTGGCACCGATCCTCGATGCGGCAGGCCCCCTCCCCCATGCCCTGCTCGACACCGCCGGCGAGACGACCGCGCCCAAGAAGCAGACCACGCGGCTGCTCAAATGCGAGTGCGCGACGTGCGGCTATACGGTGAGGACCGCGCGCAAATGGCTGGAACAGGTCGGCGCGCCGCTCTGCCCGATCGAGGGGCATGGGGCGATGCAGCTCGACGAGGACGATCCCGAGCCGGAGGACTGAGCATCATCTGTATATCACAATGATTGACAGATAATGCCGAAGCGATTAACAGAAGGCAGCGAAGCGAGGGCGCTATGATACTGGCAGTTGGAAACACCAAGGGCGGCGTTGGCAAGACCACGCTCGCCGTCAATCTCGCGGTCGCGTTGGCACTCGCCGGCCGCGACCTGTTGTTGGTCGATGGCGACGAGCAGGGCACCGCCCTCACCTTCACCCAGCTCCGCGCCGAACGCTTGGGCGAAGCCGGCTATACCGCCGTCGCGTTGACCGGCGCTGCGCTGCGCAGCCAGGTCCGCCAGCTCGCCGGAAAATATGACGACATCATCATCGACGTCGGCGGGCGCGACACCGGATCGCTGCGCGCTGCGCTCACCGTCGCCGACACGCTGCTGGTCCCGGTGCAGCCGCGCAGCTTCGACGTGTGGGCGCTCGATCAGGTGTCGGCGCTGGTCGCCGAGGCGCGCGAGATCAACGAGGGCTTGCGCGCCGTCGCCATATTGAACGGCGCGGACGCGCAAGGGGCCGACAATGAGGCCGCCTTGGAGATGATCGGCGACATCGAGGGGATCGAGGTGCTGCCCACGTCGATCGTGCGCCGCAAGGCGTTCCCGAACGCGGCAGCCGAGGGCAGGGCGGTCCTAGAGCAGAGCCCGCGCGACCCCAAGGCGATCGACGAGCTGACGGCGCTGATCGCTGCCGTTTGTATATCACGATAATATCGGAGTGCATGTCGATGGCTATCGCCCGTAAACCGAACAGCAAGCCCAAGCCCCCGGTGGACGACGCGGCGGCCGATGC
The DNA here is from genome assembly GCA_964424995.1 of uncultured Croceicoccus sp. Classification (GTDB taxonomy): domain Bacteria; phylum Pseudomonadota; class Alphaproteobacteria; order Sphingomonadales; family Sphingomonadaceae; genus Croceicoccus. Next base: position 6,248 of record CAYRLC010000083.1, on the reverse strand, counting down.
CTTCATTGCCGGTGCTGCCAAGCCCGAGGCCGCGCCGATCGCGGCGGCGGCCGAGGAGCTGGGGGAGGGGAGCGAGCCGCGCAAGTCGCCGGTGATGCTGCGCTTCGACCGGGCCTTGCTCGCCAAGGTCGATACGGCCGCCAAGCGGCGCGGGATCAGCCGCAGCGCGTGGATTCAGTTCACCGTCAGCCGCGCGCTCGACGCCGGCGAAGGGTAAGGCAGGCGGCGTTAGGCGGCGCTGGCGCGCCAACGGTGAGTTTTGGGGTAGGGGCTCACCGTTCGGCGGCGGGCAGGCTGAAATCCACCAACACCGGCATTTCGGGGATGCCGCCGCGCAGCTTAGCACGGCGGACGATGCTGTGCTGGTCGATGAGGTTTTGCGCGTCGCGCCGCCCGCTCGACGTTTTGGGCAGCCACATCATCGACACCCGCTCGACCTTGCGGCCCTTCTTGATCGGGGTGAACTCGACATAGAAGGGACAGAGCTTGTTGATTTCTTCCTGCGCGACCTTGAGGCAGTATTTGTTGAGATCGGCGAAGCGTTCCAGCTTGCCATCCGGCACGTTGAGCAGACCGCGCAGCTCGGCAACGGTGAACTCTTCGGATTGCTTATATTCGAGCCCGATGCGGCGCTCGATCATTTCATAGAGGCACAGCGCGTATTTCGACTCGAAGCAATACATCACCTGCGTCTTGAGGCGGGCATAGACCTCGCTGTTGCGCAGTATCTCGATCAGCTCCTCCGGGATGCGGTAATGCAGGAAGCCGTCCTTTTCGAGGCTTTCATCGCTGGGTCCGAGGAGCTGGACACGGCGCTTGAAGCTCTTGCCGCCCTTACGGATGGTGACGATCGCGATCGTGCCCATCAGGCGCAGCAGCGAGCTTTCGATGCGCTCATTGCCCTGGTGCGTGCCCTTGAGCGCGGATTTGGCGATGCGGTGGATGACCGGCTCGCCGATCCGATCCCAGGCATTGGCGATCAGCAGATTGTAGATTCGGCGATCGGCCAAGGTGAGGGGGGACAGCTCGACAATATCGACCAGCTCGCCGGGTTTGACGATTTCCCCGTAATTGGCCGGATCGAACGGATTACCGCGTCCGCGCTGGGTCAATGTTCGGGCGGTGTCGATCGGCACGGGCTCTGTCATGCGAACTATTCCAACGGTGAGCGGGACTCTTTCATCGCCTCACCCTAACGGCGAACGGTGAGTTACGCAAATCCTCCGGCTCGCCGTTGGCCCGCCCTGGCCCGGCTACCCCAAAACTCACCGATCGGAGAGGGGATACCCCAAAGCTCACCCGACTCTGCCCCAACACTCACCACAACCGACCCTAAAGCTCACTTTTGCCTACCCCAAAGCTCACGCGACTCGACCCCAACACTCACTTTTCGAGGGCATTTTCCTTGACTTTCTGCGGGTTTGCGCACCCCTGAATCTTGAACCTAAGAAGAATCTTTGAATCAGAAGCGCAACGGTGAGTTTTGGGGTAGCCCTGCCTGTGGATAACCCGGCTGCGGCGTCCTTACCGGCACCATCGCACAAAGATGGAAACGAACAACGCCGCCTCTTGGGGGCTTCGCCCCCGCCGGCTCGCGGCCTTCGGCCGCCCCCGGATCGCTACGCGATCCTCCCACCCGGCATCCCCCGGATGCGAATGTGTCGGCTACGCCGACAATTCTTTTTGAGACCCCAGCTCGACCGACAGCCATCACCTGCAACGACATCGCCTAGCGGCACCGTTGAATTGGCTTTCCAGAAAGCCATGCGGAGAGCGCAGCGCGTCGATCGAGAGGGTGGATCACGCGGAAATGTCGTTACAGGGGCGATTTCCGGGCCGCTGAGCCCATTGCGAGACGTTCGACGAGGTTTGGAAGGGCGGCAACGCTAAGCGCCTTCTACGGGCGTCACGGCGATCGCCGCCTCGCGCTGACTATCGGGGTTTCACCCACCGGCGAGCGCGGCCAGGCCGGCGGCACCGATCTAAGGGTGAGCTCATACCCCAAAACTCACCTTTCCCGCGCCAGGGCCGCCCATGCTGCGCCGGCGCACGCCGGGAATATGCTCGGCGATAGCATAAAGATGCCATGTGTATATCACTTAGCCATCGGATCGAGAGCGAAGCCGTTTAAACGGCCGCGAGGATCTCCGGCGCGACCGCGCTGCGGTCAGGCGCGATCGAACTTCCCCGCGAACTCACGATCGGCATAGTAGCGCAGCTTGGTGGCGACGATCGGACGCTGGCCCGACAGGAACAGCAGCTCGCGATCGTCGGGGAGGGTGCGGACCTCATCGGGGGTGAGGAGGGGCCGCGCGACATGCTGCTCGCCGAACGAGATGCCGCTTTGCTCGGAATCGAGCGCGCGGCTCATGGTCTCGAACACGACCGTTTCCTGGCCGAGCAGATCGGAGACGAGCTTGGCGCTGTCGTGATCGTTGACCCCGAATATCTGCAACACGCCGGCGTTCGACAGGAAAGTGCCGGCGCGGCGATCGTAGAGCGCGCGGAGCTGGTGAACGTCTTGCAGGATCGGCCAGAGCTGGATGCCGTAACCGGCCATCAGGCCCATCGCGCGCTCGACGGGTTCGAGGCGGCCGAGCGCGGCGAACTCATCGAGCAGGAACAGGACGGGGCGGGCAGGAGAGGCCGGCGCGCGCGCCAGATCGGTCAGCCCTTGGGCGAGCATCAGGCGCAGCCAGCGGGCATAGGTGGCGAGCCGATCGGGCGGCAGCACCAGATAGACGGTCGTGGGCCGCGCCTTCACATCGGCGAAGGTGAAATCCGAGCGTCCCAGCACCGCCGTCATGCGCGGGGAATCGAGGAAATGGGTGTGGCGCTGCGCGGCCGACAGCACGCCGGCCGCTTCGCGGTCGGACTTGCCCAGGTGGCGGTTGGCGGCACGCGCGATCAGGCCGCGCGCCTGCGTGCTGCGCGACATTTCCCGCAGCATCCTTTGGAAATTATCGGGCGCGAAGGTCAGGCAGTCGCGCAGGGCTTCCAGCGTGCGGTCGCTGCCTAGCGATTCCGGGTCGCAGGCCACCCACAGGAGGATGCCGGCGATCAGTGCCTTGGCTTCCTCGTTCCAATGAGCCTCGCCGGCTTCGCCGGGGGCGTCATAGATCAGCGCGTCGGCGAGCGTCATGGCGTCATCGGCGAGATCGAGGCCGTCCGGGTCGATGCGGTCGAGCGGATTGAAGGCGGCCGAGGGGATGCCCGTCACCCCGAACGGATCGAGGACATGGACCGGCCCGAACTTCCCGCGTTCGCGCGCCGTGACGCGGGCATTCTCGCCCTTGGGGTCGATGCAGACGACCGGGCCGGGATAGTCGAGCAGATTGGGGATGATCGTGCCTACGCCCTTGCCGGTGCGCGTCGGCGCGATCGTCAGCAGATGGGAGGGGCCGGCGTAGCGCAGCAGCTTGCCCGACTTGCGATCACGGCCGATCAGCAGGCCGTCGCCATTTTGGGCGAGGGGCCTTGTCTCGCGATCGGTGGCGAAGCGGGCCGAACCGTGCGTGTCATCGCCGGCAGGACCGCCATAGCGCAGGATTAGCGGTTGGAAGAGGGCGCGCAGCGTGACGAGCAGGATAACCAGGCCCGTCAGCATCATCACGATCTGGTAGATATGGGAATCGCGCGGCAGGCCGAGCAGCTTGCCGAGGATGAGCGGCACCCCAAGCCCCAGCACCAGGGCGGTGATGAGGAATAGCACCACGACGCCGAACAGGTGGCGGAGCAGCGCGACCGGGCTGGTGACAAGGGCCGTGACCGCCCAGATCGGTTGCTCGCGGGCGATGCGGGCGAGGTTGCGGAGCGTGCGGCCGAGCTGGCGGAACCATTCCATAGCCGCTTACCTGTCGCCGGCGATCGTGGCCGCCCCGATCGTCGCCGGCGTGATCGCCAGCGCCGGATCGGCATCGGGATGATCGAGCAGCTTGAGCAGGATCGCGGTGGCGAGGGGAGGGGGCACGGCTTCCTCGCGCAGCATGTCGAACAGGGCGTGTTCGTCGGCGGTGAGGTCCATGCCTTCGATCGCGAGATTGGCGCAGGCTTCGGCATCGCCTTCGCGCCACATCGCGATTTCGGCGGGGGTGCCGCGCACATAATCGAGCGCGCGGACCTGGGCGCGGATCGCTTCGACATCGAGCCTGTTCATGGTGCCTCCCTTGCTTCCGCTTCCGCGTCGAACGCGCGTTTGCCGCGCCGCTTCCAGAGCGCCAGCACGTCGCCGGCGTCGTCGCCCCGTGCGCGTCCCGCCAGTTCGAGCAGCGCGCCGTAGAGGGTGGCGCGATCGTCATCGGCGAGATCAACCAGGCCGGCCTTCTGGACGAGGCCGCCCAGCTCGATCAGGTGACGGGTGCGTTCGCGGCGTTGCACGACCCAGCCTCTTGTATCGGTGCGGCGCTGCCCGGCCTCAGCCCGGCGAACCGCCTGCGCCAGTTTCGCTTGCGCCGCCGCCGTTGTCCGCAGCGCCTTTGCCAGCCTTGCGCCCGCGCCGCTGAAAGAAGGTGGAGCCCTTCGCGCGCCACGCCTCCTTCGCATCCGCATCGTTCGATGAAGCGGCGTCAAGCAGCGCGCCCGCCAGCGTCTCGATGTCGAGCGCATCGGCCCCCGTCGCCGCCACCAGTTCGCCGAGCTGCTGCACCTTGCGCGCCTTCAACGCCCTAGCCTTGTCGCCGAGGGCTTTCAGCTCCGCATCATAGTCGCGCGCCTTGCGCATATTCTTCTCCCTCTCGCCCAGGATCGGGAGCGGCAGAGTAGCACGATAACCTTGTGATGGAACCGACCAGAGCCGGAAATGCGGCAAAGTCAATCATGCGAACGGCAGAGAGTGTGAGTGCGCGCTTATACGTCGTTGCCGACGTGTGCTTGAGGGAGCAAGATAGCAGCCGTCATGGCGATCTACCATTTCTCGGCCAAGGTCATCAGCCGCGCCAACGGATCGAGCGCGGTTGCGAGCGCGGCCTATCGCGCGGCCGAGCGGCTGCACGATGACCGGTTCGGGCGCGACCATGATTTCTCGAACAAGGCTGGCGTCGTCCATTCGGAGATCATGTTGCCGGAAGGTGCGCCGGAGCGTCTGAACGATCGCGCGACCTTGTGGAATGAGGTCGAGGCCGGCGAGAAGCGCAAGGACGCGCAGCTTGCCCGCGAGGTGGAGTTTTCGATCCCGCGCGAGCTGAACCAGCAGCAGGGCGTCCAGCTCGCCCGCGATTTCGTCGAAAAGCAGTTCGTCGAACGCGGCATGGTCGCGGACCTGAATGTGCATTGGGACTATGCCGAGGATGGCAGTCCCAAGCCCCACGCGCATGTCATGCTGTCGATGCGCGAGGTAGGACCGGAGGGGTTCGGGCAGAAGGTCCGCGATTGGAACAGCACCGAACTTTTGAAGGGATGGCGCGAAGCCTGGGCCGACCATGTTAACGAGCGGTTGGCGTCGCTCGACATCGACGCGCGCATAGATCATCGCACCTTGGAGGCGCAGGGGATCGAGCTTGAGCCCCAGCACAAGATCGGCCCTGCAGGGTCGCGCCGGCTCGATCGCGGCGAGGATGCCGAGCGTGCCGACGATCATCTGCGCATCGCGCATGAGAATGGCGAGAAGATCATCGCCCGGCCGGAGATCGCGCTGGACGCGATCACCCGTCAGCAGGCCACGTTCACCCGGCGCGACCTTGCGATGTTCGTTCACCGTCACAGCGACGGCAAGGAACAGTTCGACCAAGCGATGAGCGCGGTGCGGACCAGCCCCGAGCTGGTGGCGCTGGGGACGGACGGGAAGGGCGAGGAGCGGTTCACGAGCCGCGACATGCTCGCGGTCGAGCATCGGCTTGAGCGGGCGGCTGACGGGCTTGCCGCCGGCGATCGGCACGGTGTCTCCGATCGCCACCGGGAGCGCGCCGTGGCGGCGGCCGAGGGCAGGGGGCTCACCCTGTCGGCCGAGCAGCGCGGCGCGCTCGATCATATCACCGGCCGCGACGGTCTGGCGTCCGTCGTCGGCTATGCCGGCAGCGGCAAGTCGGCGATGCTGGGGGTCGCGCGCGAGGCGTGGGAGGCCGAAGGCTACCAGGTGCGCGGCGCGGCGCTGTCGGGAATCGCGGCGGAGAATCTGGAAGGCGGCTCGGGCATCCAGTCGCGCACGCTCGCCAGCCTCGAATATCAGTGGGAGCAGGGCCGCGAGCAGTTGGGGCCGCGCGACGTGCTGGTGATCGACGAGGCCGGCATGATCGGCACGCGCCAGATGGAGC
>CAYRLC010000082.1:0-11330 GCA_964424995.1 uncultured Croceicoccus sp. | reverse complement strand
CACCGCCGCCGCGCCGGTTTCCGCCATGATGCGGCTGGCGCTGGCAAAGGCCTGCTGCGGGCTGGCCTCGTAACTGCCGAACGGCATGTCGACGACCACCAGCGAATGGTAGGATCCGCGCACCACCGCCGCGCCGTGCGCGATCATCATGTCGAGGGTGACGGGAAGGGTGGACGGCAGGCCATAGATCACCTGTCCCAACGAATCGCCGACCAGCAGCATGTCGCAATGCGGATCGAGCAACTGGGCCTGCCGCGCGGTGTAGGCGGTCAGCATTACCAGCGGTTCGGCGGTGACGCCGTCCACCTTGCGCTGCTTGATCTTGGGCACGGTCAGCCGCTTCATCGGCGCGGGCGTCGGGTTGGCGCGACTGGTCGCGGTGTCGAGCTGGAATGTCGTGGACATGGCGCGCTTGTAGTTTTCCCGTGAACAAGGGGCAAGCGGGCGCGCGATTGCGCTTGCACTGGTTTCAATTGAAGCTAGCTTCGCGCGCATATTCCGGTTGGTATGGGCGCTTCGGGCGTCATCTTGCCACGCCAATCGGTCAGGGACATGACAGGGAGGGCCAATGTTTGGTCGTGTAAAACCGCTTGATGCCATTCTGGCGACAGCAGAAAAGAAATCGCTGCATCGATCGCTGGGCTGGTTCCAGTTGACGCTGTTCGGCATCGGTTGCGTCATCGGCACCGGCATCTTCGTGCTGACAGCCGCCGGCGCGCAGAAGGCGGGGCCGGGCCTGATGCTGGCCTTTGCCATCGCCGGCGCAGTCTGCATCGTCGCCGCACTGTGTTATGCAGAGATTGCCGCCATGATCCCGGTGGCGGGTTCCGCCTATACCTACAGCTATGCGACGATGGGCGAATTCATCGCCTGGACCGTGGGCTGGGCGCTGATCATGGAATATGCGATCGCCGCCGCCGCGGTTTCCGTGGGCTGGTCGGGGTATTTCTCCGGCACTTTCCTTAACGAACTGATGGGCGTGCAATTGCCACCATGGCTGGCGGCGGGGCCGCTGGCATTGGGCGGTGCGCCGGGCGGGCTGATCAACCTTCCGGCCTTTATCATCGCGCTGCTGGTCACCGGCCTGCTGATCGTGGGGACGAGCGAGAGCGCGAAGTTCAACGCGATCCTGGTTGCGGTGAAGGTCACGGCGCTGACTGCCTTCGTGATCCTGACCCTGGGCAGCGCGGATTTCGATCCGGCGCGTTTCAATCCGTTTCTTCCCGCGGGCGTGTTCGGCGGCTTCGGCACGGGTGTCGGCGCGGTCGGCGCGGCGGCGACGATCTTCTTCGCCTATGTCGGCTTCGACGCGGTTTCCACTGCGGCCGAGGAAACCAAGAACCCGCAGCGTAACGTGCCGATCGGCCTGGTCGGCTCGCTGCTGTTCTGCACCGTGTTCTACATCCTCGTCGCGGCGGGCGCGATCGGCACCATCGGCGGCCAGCCGATCATGGGCCCCGACGGCGTTCCGTTCCCGGCCGGTTCGGAAGAACTGGCACGCCAGTGCGCGATGCCTCAGCATGCAGAGGCGCTGGTCTGCTCGAACGAGGCGCTGGCCCACGTCCTGCGCGTCATCGGCTTCTCGGGCATCGGCAACCTGCTCGGGCTCGCGGCGTTCCTGGCGCTGCCTTCGGTCATCCTCGTGCTGATCTTCGGCCAGACGCGCATCTTCTTCGTGATGGCGCGCGATGGCCTGCTTCCGGAAAAGCTGAGCGCGGTTCACCCGAAGTACAAGACGCCGCACGTCGTGACGGCCATCACCGGCATCGTCGTCGCAGTGGGGGCGGCGTTCTTCCCGGTCGGCCAGCTTGCCGACATCTCGAACGCCGGCACGCTCTACGCCTTCATGATGGTGGCGATCGCGGTCATGGTTCTGCGCCGCCGCGATCCTGCGCGCCAGCGTGCGTTCCGGGTGCCGGCGGTGTGGCTTGTTGCACCGCTGACGATCGTGGGCTGCCTCTTCCTGTTCTTCAACCTGCCGGTGGCGGCGATGGCTTTCCTGCCGATCTGGGCGATCATCGGAATGTTCATCTACTTCGGCTACAGCCGCCGGGCGAGCCATCTGGGTCGCGGCATCGTCGAAGTGGTTGACGACGTGGCGGGCGAAGAAACCCAGATCCCGATCCACCCGCCGCGGAACTGATCGGTTGCGGGCATGAAAAAAGGGCCGCTCCCACACCGGGGGCGGCCCTTTCGCTTTATGGGGCAGGGGTCAGAGCGTGGTTTCGACCTGACCGCCCTTGACGTCGTCGGTCACGTCCATGCCCAGCAGCATCTTGCCGACCGCGATCACGCCCATGTCGCCGCACCAGATCGAGGCATCGCCAAGGTCCATACGCAGCATCAGCAGCTTGGGATCGTCCTTGCCTTCGGGGAACCAGGCCTGGACCGTATTGTCCCACTGCTTGTCCAGCCGTTCGCGGCTTGTCTCCTCGCTCAGCACGCCGTGGAAGCGGGCGAAGACATCGTGGCCTTTAGACGCGTAAGTGGCGGTGGCCGGGCCCATCTTGGCAAAACGGTTGTCGCGGTAGGTGAAGAACCAGATCGCGCTGTTCGCATCCTTGTCGAGCTGCGCGGTCATCGGAGCGGCGCTGTCGGGATCGGCATCGAGCTGGAGCATCAGGAACGGCGACTTGCTCATCGCCTCCCAGAATTGATGCTTCAGCTTTTCGGGGTCGGGGTGCTTGTCGTAGTTCATGGTGAATCCTTTCCTTTGCAGAGGGAACGAGGGGGAAGAGGACCGGTTCCTCGCCGGATCATCGGCAGAGCAGCGCGCTTTCCCCCGTGCGCTTTCCACTGGCGATGAAGCGATGGGCTTGGACTCGATGGCGGGAACATAATAAGAACAAAGATCGTTCCACCGGGACTCGCCAAAGTGATTCGATGACCGATCGTGCCGCCCTCGATGCCGGCGGAGAGGTCCGCCCCGCCATGCCCTCGGGCCTGCCGGGCGGGCTGTTTCCGGCCGCGCGCCTCGCCCCCGCTCGCTGGCTGGGGGAAGGGGGCACTGCGTCCGCGGCAAAGGCCTCGCGGGTGGACGAGTGGCACCCCGGCTCGCCCTTTCGCGGCGCGGGCGACATCTTCGCTCCGGGCAGCGAGGCGACGGGTGCGGCGCTGGCCATCGCCCTGGCCGAAGGCTGCCCGCGCATCGGCCCCGGCCACAACGTGCCTCCGGCCAGCAGCGACGAGCGCCCGTTCCTGTGGGTGCAGGACGGCAAGGCGCTGAAGGCGGGCGGGCGGCCCTATCTGCCGGGCCTGCCGCGCGACTTGCGCCACCGCTGCGTCCATGTCCGCACGAAAGATGCGGCAGAGGCGCTGTTCGCACTGGAAGAGGGCATTCGCTGCCGCGACCTCGCCTTCGTGATCGGCGAGATCGCCGGCAACCCGCGCGAACTCGATTTCACCGCAACCCGCCGGCTGGTCCTCGCCGCCGAACGGCACGGGGTGCCGCTGTGGCTGGTGCGGATCGATGCGCGGCGCGATCTGGGCGCGGCGCGGATGCGGTGGGAGGCGGCGTCGGCCCCTTCGGCACCATCGGAATGGAACGCGCAGGCACCCGGCCTGCCGCGCTGGCGGGCGGACCTGTTCCGCGCGCGCGGCACCCGGCCCGGGGTATGGTGGATCAGCAGGCAGGAGGACGGTGATGGCCATGGCCGCATCACCGCCGCCGCGGCGGGTGATGGCGATCTGGCTGGCACGGCTGGCGATCGACCGCTGGCGGCGGCTGCGCCTGACCGCTGACGGCCGCTCTCTGGCAGAGGGGGAGGGCGAGGACGCCGCCCCCGTCGCGCTGATCCGCGAAACCGCGCACGGCCCCCGCATCGACGCGCTGAATCGCGCGGCAATGCTGACGGGCGTGCGGGCGGAAGTCATGCTGGCCGACGCGCGGGCGGTGTGCCCTTCGCTCGTCGTACATCCGGCCGACGCGGCGGGCGATCTCGCGTTTCTGGAGAAGATGGCGGTCTGGGCGCAGCGGTGGGGGCCGTGGAGCGCGATGGACATGCCCGACGGGCTGCTTGTCGACGTGACCGGCGCGGCGCACCTGTTCGGCGGCGAACAGCGCCTGCTGGCCGACGCGCAGAGGGTGCTGGCCGCGCGCGGGCTTACTGCCCGGCTCGCCATCGCGCCGACGGCGGGCGCGGCCTGGGCGCTGGCGCATCACGGGCCGGACCGCGCGATCCTGCCGCCCGGCGACGACATTGCCGAGCGGCTTTCCGCGCTGCCGATGGCGGCCCTGCGGCTCGACGACGATGTCCTGCTGGTGATGCGCAGGCTGGGGCTGAAGCGCCTGGGCGACCTGTCGGGCGTGGGACGCGAGGCGCTGGTCCGCCGTTTCCGCAACCGCCGCACGCCCGCCGCCAATCCGCTGCTGCGGCACGACCAGCTCATCGGGCTGGTGCCCGAACCGCTGCTGCCGGTGATCGCGGTGCCGCCCGCGATGGTCCAGCACCGGCTGATGGAGCCGATCCGCCACCTGCCGCTGCTGGAGGTGGTGCTGGGCGACCTTGCCGCCGCGCTGGTGCGCGAGCTGGAGGGGCGCGGTCATGGCGCGCGGCGGGTCGATCTCGCCTGCTGGCGGGTGGATGGCGACGTGACGATCCGCCGTCTCGAACTCGCCGCCGCCACGCGCGATCCGGCGCACCTGTGCCGGTTGTTCAGCGAAAAGCTGCAGAACCTGGAGGCGGGTTTCGGGTTCGAGATGGTGCGCCTCACCGCCAGCTGGGCCGAGCCGCTGGATGCGGCGCAGACCCGGCTGGGTGAGGAGGAGAACGAGAACGGCACCAGCCTTGCCGCCTGCATCGACCGGCTGTCGACCCGGCTCGGCCCCGATGCGGTGCGCCGCGCCGTGCCGCACGCCAGCCACCTGCCCGAACGGGCCCAGCGCTGGCAGCCACCGCTCGAACCCATGCCGCCGGCGCAGGAGGAGATGGTGTTCCACCACCGCCCGCTCAAGCTGCTGGACCGGGCCGAACCGGTCGAGGTTCTCTATGCCACGCCCGATGGCCTGCCCCGCCGGTTTCGCTGGCGCGGGGCGCTGCACGAAGTCACCCGCGCCGAGGGGCCGGAGCGGATCGCGCCCGAATGGTGGCGCGAACGCGGCGCAACGCGGCTGCGCGACTATTACCGGATCGAGGACGGCGAAGGGCGGCGCTACTGGCTCTATCGCGCCGGGCTGGTCGGCGACGGGCGCGGCGGACTGCCGCAGTGGTTCCTGCACGGCCTGTTTGCCTGAGCCAACCGCGGTCATACGGAAAGGGCGACAGGATCGCTCCCGCCGCCCCACACGGAGGCCGTCCGTGTACCGTATTCGATGCTGCAAACGTTTCCCGTTCATCCGTCGCGATATGTCGCGTCAGAGGTGATCCGGCCGATCGCCGGGGCAGGCCTTCAATATATCGACACAATGGTTAATAGCCAAGCAAAAACCGCAGAAATCCGCGCTTCTCGCTTGGCCAAACCGGTGCTCATGCCTTGTCGCTGCAATTATGACGCGACTTCAGCCACCTGCCCGCGATCAGCCGCCGACCGCGTGCCCTGGCCCAGGAAGTCGAGCAGGTCCTGCGTCAGCCGCTCCTGCTGGGTGGCGAAGACGGCATGGGGTTCGCCATCGTATTCGATCAGCTTCGCGCCCGGCACCTTGCTGGCAACGACGTGTCCCGTCGCCTCGATCGGCACGGTCTTGTCCGCAGTACCGTGAATCACCAGCGACGGCACCTTCACGTGATCGAGATCGGGGCGGAAATCGGTCGTCGCGAAAGCCTTTGCCGCCTGCAGGATGTTCAACAGTCCCGCCTGCATCGCGGTGCGCCACGCCCAGTGCAACTGCTCGTCACTCACCGGCTGCGAGAGCATGCCGACGCCGTAGAAATCCTTGAAGAAGCCGGTGAAGAACTTGCGATGGTCCTTCTTCATGGCGGTGGTCATCTCGTCGAAGGTGGCCTGCGGCACGCCGTCGGGATTGTCGGGGCCCTTCAGCATGTAGCCGGCGACCGAGCTGACGAAGACCGCACGGCCCACGCCATTGCCGCCGTGGCGCGACATGTAGCGCGCGATCTCGCCGCCGCCCATCGAGAAGCCGACCAGCGCGACATCGGCGGTCAGGTTCTTGGCGGCCAACACGTCGGCGAGATCGTCGGCATAAGTATCGTAGTCGTTGCCGCTACCCGGCTGGTCGCTGCGCCCGAAACCGCGGCGGTCATAGGCGACGACACGGTAGCCCGCATCGGCCAGCGCGTTCATCTGCGGATCCCAGCTGTCGGCCGACAGCGGCCAGCCGTGGATGAGCACCACCGGCGGGCCATCCTTCGGTCCCCATTCCTTGGCATAGAGACGGGTCCCGTCGCGGGTTTCGATCATGGTCATGGGAAATCTTTCCGGGCCTTTGCGGCCCCGTTTGGGGATGCGCCGACATGGCGCGACATGCGTGGTTAACGCTGGCCAGGCCATTGGTTTCCAGCGCCATCGATCACGCGCGCCACTTTTCCGACAGGCCGATTCACAAAGGATATTGGCACTGTCACCATAAGAACATAAAAGGAACGCATGGCGGAGAAACCGATCCTCGACCGGCTGAAGATCCTGGCCGATGCGGCCAAGTACGACGCCTCTTGCGCCTCGTCGGGCACGTCCAAGCGCGACAGCCGCGGCGGCAAAGGTATCGGGTCGACCGAGGGGATGGGCATCTGCCACGCCTATGCGCCCGATGGCCGGTGCATCTCGCTGTTGAAGCTGCTGCTGACCAACCACTGCGTCTTCGACTGCCACTACTGCGTGAACCGCAAGAGCTCGAACGTCGAGCGTGCGCGCTTCACGCCGCAGGAGGTCGCGGACCTCACGCTAACCTTCTACAAGCGCAATTACATCGAGGGGCTGTTCCTGTCCTCCGGCATCATCAAGTCGTCGGACCATACGATGGAGATGCTGGTCGAGACCGCGCGCATCCTGCGCGAGGAGCACGACTTTCGCGGCTACATTCACCTCAAGACCATTCCCGAGGCCGATCCCGAGATCGTCCACCGCGCCGGGCTCTATGCCGACCGCGTCTCGATCAATGTCGAGCTGCCGACCGATGCGGGGCTGAACCGGCTCGCGCCCGACAAGAACGCAGGCCAGATCGATGGCGCGATGGCGGGCATGAAGACTGCCATCGTCGAGGCGAAGGACGCGAAGAAGCGGTTCCGCCACGCGCCGAAATTCGCGCCCGCCGGCCAGTCGACGCAGATGATCGTCGGCGCGGACAGCGCCAGCGACGCCGACATCGTGACGCGGGCCAGCTCGCTCTATGCCCGGCACCGGCTACGGCGCGTCTACTACAGCGCGTTCAGCCCGATCCCCGACGCCAGCGCGGTACTGCCGCTGAAGCGCCCGCCGCTGATCCGCGAGCATCGGCTCTACCAGTCGGACTGGCTGATGCGTTTCTATGGTTTCGCCCCGCACGAAGTGGCGCAGGCGGCGGGCAGCGACGGGATGCTGCCGCTCGACATCGATCCCAAGCTCGCCTGGGCGCTGAAGTTCCGCGAGAGTTTTCCGGTCGACGTCAACCGCGCGCCGAAAGAGGCGCTGCTGCGCGTGCCGGGGCTGGGGACGCGGGCGGTCAGCCAGATCCTGTCGGCGCGGCGGCATCGGCGGCTGCGGCTCGACGATGTGGCCAAGCTGACCGTGTCGGTGAAGAAGGTGCAGCCGTTTATTGTCACCGCCGACTGGCGGCCGGTCCTGCTGACCGACCGGGCAGATCTGAGGTCGCTGCTCGCCCCGGCCAGCGCGGCGGCGGAGCAGCTGGAGCTGTTCGCGGCATGAGCGGTCAAAGCGCCCTTGGCCTCCAGCACGTCCGCCTCGGCACCTATTACGTCGTGCCTCTCGCCGCCTCCGACGATTTCGAGGAGTGGCGCGACCATGCCCGCCGCCTGCTGATGGCCGACGTCCCGCCCGACCGCGTGGCGTGGACCGAACCGGGCGGCAGCGCGGGCGACCTGTTCAGTCATGGCGACCGCCGCCTGCCGGTGCCGGATCGGGAAGCGGCGCCGCCGCGCGTGTCCAAGCGGTTCATGGAGATTGCCAGGACTGTCCTGTTGAACTCTGATCCTGCACGATTTTCTCTGTTATATCGCGTGCTCTGGCGGTTGCAGACCAAACCGCGCCTGATCGAGGATGCCGCCGATCCCGACGTGCGCGCAATGGCCGACATGGCGCGCGAGGTACGGCGCGATATTCACAAGATGCGCGCCTTCGTCCGCTTTCGCGTGGTGGAGGAGCAAGACGGGGGCGAGCACTACGTCGCCTGGTTCGAGCCGTTCCACCACATCCTGCGCCACAACGCGGGGTTTTTCACCCGGCGCTTCGCCAACATGCGCTGGTCGATCCTGACCCCGCGCGGCAGCCTGCACTGGGATGGCGATACCTTGCGCGAAGGCCCGCCTGCCACGCGTGCCGACGCGCCCGGCGGCGATCCGGCGGAGGACCTGTGGCGCAGCTACTATGCCTCGATCTTCAATCCCGCCCGCCTGAAGATCGGCGCGATGCTGAAGGAAATGCCGCGCAAGTACTGGAAGAACATGCCCGAGGCGCAGCTCATTCCCGAACTGATCGCCGGCGCACAGGCGCGCGAAGCGGCTATGGTCGAGAAGGGCGCGCTGGACATGGGTGAACGGCCGCGGACGCTGGCCGCCATCGACAAGGCGATCCATGCCTGCGCCCGTTGCCCCATCGGCGAATTGCACAACACCGCCGTGATGGGCGAGGGGCCGCAGGATGCGGCGCAGGGGTTTTCGGGACTGATGATAGTCGGCGAACAGCCGGGCGATCAGGAGGACCTGCAGGGGCGGCCCTTTGTCGGCCCGGCGGGGCAATTGCTCGACGTGCACCTGGCGCAGGCGGGGATCGACCGCGGCGCGGCCTATGTCACCAACACGGTCAAGCACTTCAAGTACGTGCAACGCGGCAAGCGCCGCCTGCACCAGAACCCCAGCGCGAAGGAGATCGACGTCTGCCGCTGGTGGGTGGAGAGCGAGCGCATGATCGTGCAGCCCAGGCTCGTGCTGGCCATGGGAGCGAGCGCGGCGCGCGGCATGCTGGGCCGGACGGTGTCGATCAGCAAGGTCCGCGGCGAGCCGATTCCGCTCGAGGACGGCAGCGAGCTATGGGTCACCTCGCACCCGTCCTACCTCCTGCGGCTCGACGGGGCGGGGCGTGAGGAGCAGGAACGGCTTTTCGCCCGCGATCTGGCCGCAGTCGCCGCGCGGCTTGCGGAACTGGCGTGACATGCCGTGCCGGAAGGACCGCTCACGCCCGAAAAGCGCCGGATCGATCTTGATCCGGACCTGATCGACGCGCCGCTGCGCGCGCCTTTCGTTGAACTCGGCCTCGCATCCTGTTTCTCCTTTCTGCGCGGCGCGTCGGATGCGGTGGATCTGGTTCTGACCGCCCGTGCGCTGGGTTACGATGCCATCGGGATCGCCGATGCCAACTCCTTCGCCGGCGTGGTGCGCGTGCATACCGAGGCGCAGACGCTGAAGCTGCGCCCGGTCATCGGCACCCGGATCGAGACGGTGGAGGGGCTGGCCTTCCTCGCCTACCCCACCGACCGCATGGCCTATGGCCGCCTCTGCCGCCTGATCAGCCAGGGGCGGATGCAGAAGCTGGACGGGGCTTGGCAGGACAAGGGCGTGTGCGACATCGACCTCGCCATGCTGGCCGCGCACAGCGAGGGCGTGCGCCTCATCCTTCTGTCGCCGCGCGATCTGGACGCGCGGTTCGCGGTGCGCATTCCCGGCAATGTCGTGCCGCTGGACGGGGGCCCAAACCGAACCATGCCGGAGCGTGCCGAGGCGCGGCTGCCTTTTGCCGACCTCCTGCCACATCTGGTGCGCGATATTCCCGCACTCGGGCATCTGGCGGCGAGTTACCTCTATACCGGTGACGACGTGGCGCGGATCGACCGGCTCGATGCACTGGCGCGCCGGCACGGGCTGGCGCTGCTCGCCACCAACGACGTGCATTACCATGCGCCGGATCGCCGCCCGTTGCAGGACGTGATGACCGCGATCCGCCACAAGACGACGGTGGCCAAGGCCGGGCACCTGCTCCACGCCAATGCCGAGCGGCACCTGAAGCCGCCGGTGGAGATGTGCCGCCTTTTCGCCCGCTGGCCCCATGCGATCGAAGCTGCGCGCGAGGTGGCCGATGACTGCCGCTTCAATCTGGAGGAGCTGCGCTACGAATATCCGGAGGAGATCTACCCTGCCGGGCGTACCCCGCAGCAGCATCTGGAGGTGCAGACATGGAAGGGGGCAAAATCGCGCTATCCCAATGGCTTGCCAGACACTGTTCGCACGACGATCGAACGCGAACTGGCCCTGATCGGCAAGCTGGATCTGGCCCGCTATTTCCTCACCATCAAGGATATCGTCGATTTCGCGCGCTCGGTCGATCCGCCCATCCTGTGCCAGGGGCGGGGCAGCGCGGCCAATTCGGCGGTCTGCTACTGCCTCGAGATCACCGCCGTCGACCCGGCGCAGCACGCCTTGCTGTTCGATCGCTTCATTTCGGAGGAGCGCAAGGAGCCGCCCGACATCGACGTCGACTTCGAGCACGAGCGCCGCGAGGAGGTGATTCAGTATATCTATCAGCGTTATGGCCGCCAACGTGCAGGTCTTTGCGCCACGGTCATCCACTATCGCCCGCGCATGGCGATCCGCGAGGTGGGCAAGGCGATGGGCCTGTCGGAGGATGCGACCGCCGCGCTCGCGGGCACGGTCTGGGGCGGGTGGGGGCGCGAGATCGGGGAACGACACGCCGCCGAAACCGGCATGGACGTGACCGATCCACACCTCAGACGCGTTCTCGCGATCACCCAGCAAATGATTGGTATGCCACGACATCTATCGCAGCATGTCGGTGGTTTCATCCTGACCGAAAGCGCGCTGACCGAGACCGTGCCCATAGGTAACGGCGCGATGCCCGATCGCAGCTTCATCGAATGGGACAAGGACGATATCGAGGCGCTGGGCATTCTCAAGGTCGACGTGCTGGCGCTCGGCATGCTGACCTGCGTGCGCAAGTGCCTCGACCTCGTCGCCGATCATCACGGCAGCCGGATGACGCTCGCCACCGTCCCGCGCGAGGACCCGGAGACTTACGCGATGCTCCGCAAGGGCGACTCGCTCGGGGTTTTCCAGGTCGAGAGCCGGGCGCAGATGAACATGCTGCCCCGCCTGCGCCCGCGCGAATTCTACGATCTGGTGATCCAGGTCGCCATCGTCCGCCCCGGCCCGATCCAGGGCGACATGGTCCACCCCTACCTCAAGCGTCGTCGCGGCGAAGAAAAGGTGCAG
>CAYRLC010000081.1:0-11917 GCA_964424995.1 uncultured Croceicoccus sp. | reverse complement strand
GGCGCTGTTCGACAAGGTGGAACAGGTGGTGCGCCTGATCCGGTCCAAGGGCGTAGGCATTTATTTCGTCACCCAGAACCCGATCGATATTCCCGACGAAGTCGCCGGCCAGCTCGGCAACCGCATCCAGCACGCGCTGCGCGCCTTCACCCCGCGCGACCAGAAGGCGATCAAGGCGGCGGCGGAAACCTTCCGCATCAACCCGAAGCTCGACGTGGCGACCGCGATCACCGAGCTGAAGGTGGGCGAGGCGCTGGTCTCGACGCTGATGGAGGACGGCGCGCCGTCGGTGGTGCAGCGCACGCTGATCAAACCGCCGCGCAGCCGGCTGGGTCCGGTGACCGACAAGGAACGCGCGATCATCCGCTCGATCAGCCCGGTCGAGGGCAAGTACGACGAGGCGGTGGACCGCGAAAGCGCCGGGGAAGTGCTGCTGGCCAAGGCCGCCGACGCCGCCGCGACCGCGCGGGAGGTCGAGGCCACCAGCAAGGAAGAGGTCGCCAAGCGCCCCCGCAAGACCACCTCGATGTGGGAAAAGGCGGGCAAGGCAGCAGCGGGCGCTGCGGCGAGTTCGGCAGCCGCGGTGATCGCCGCCAAGGTGACCGGCCGCAAGTCGAGCGCCAACCCCGCCAAGACCGCGGCCACCGCCGCCGCCGGCACGATCGCCACCGGCATCGGCGGGGAACTGGTGGGCCGGTTCGTCAGGAACCTCATCGGCGGGCTGATGCGGTAGGGGGTATTGTTTGAGACCCTCAAGCGCCGGAGTTTTTGTTTTTTGGTCCCTCAAGCGCCGGCGCGGCCCGTCCGGCCCGCTTGGCTGCCTCGCATAAGCTCGGGCGGCCGTTCGGCCTTGCGGGTCTCGCTTCGCGGCCCGTTCTGAATTTCCCGACAGGGGATCGTTTCGAGTATCCGGGCGCCGAAGGCGACACCGGCAAGCGCGAACGCGCGCCGCGCCTTATTGGCGCGAAGCCAAGCCGGGCGGATGCCCGGCGTCCGGCGTCTGAGGGCTCCTAATCAAAAAAACCTGTTTGAGGATCTTCCTCAAACAGGCAACCTGATCTCCGCCATCAGCCCGCCTTCGGACCGGTTGCTCAGTTTCAGCGTGCCGCCGTGCTGTTCGGCGATGGCGCGGGCCAAGGTCAGGCCGATGCCCGCTCCGCCGGTGCCGCGATTGCGCGAGGGGTCGCCGCGCTCGAACGGTTCGAGCATCCGCGCGATCTCGTCAGCGGGGATCCCGGGCCCGTCGTCACGCACGCGGATCACCGCCTGCTTGCCTTCGCGCTGCACGGTCACGCAGGCCCCGCCCCCATAACGCAGCGCGTTGGAGGCAAGGTTGCGCACCGCGCGGCGCAGCCATGTCGCGCGCAGCGGCATGACGATCCGCTCGGTCTCGCCCAGTTCAACCGGCTGGCCGACATCCTCGAACTCCTCGATCACCGAGGCGACGAGCGCGGAGAGCTCGGTGGTCTCCAGCGGATCACTGGGCCGACCGACGCGGGCGAGCGAGAGGATGTCGTCGAGCGTACGGGTGATGTCCTCGATCGTGCCGGCCATCTTCTGCCGCTCGGTATCGTCGTCGACCGATTCGATGCGCACGCGCAGCGCGGCGAGCGGCGTCTTGAGGTCGTGGCCGATGGCGCCCAGCATGACGTTCTTTTCGTCGAGCAGGGCACCGATGCGCGCCTCCATCGCGTTGTGTGCCGCGATCAGGCTGCGGGTGTCGAGCGGCCCTTGCGGCTCGACGCGCCCTTCGGCCGAGAGCGCCGGATTGGCGGCGAACTCGCGGACCCGCACCGTCAATTGCGCCAGCGGCTTGGTGATACGGCGCAGGATCAGCGCGATCACCCCCATCAGCACGATGTAGATGAGCACGGTCTGCACCAGCAGGCTGCGCAGGAAGCCGGGTTCGCGCTCCTCTCGCCAGGCGCGGGTAACTAGCCAGGTCTGTTCGCCAACCGTCCGGGTCGCGGCCACCACCATCCGGTCGCCGTCCATCGATCGCAAGCGCATCCGGCGAATCCGGCGCGGATCGTCGGGGGCGGCGAAGCGTTCGGCCAGTTCGCCGGTCAGCGGACGCTCGAACACCTGCACGTCGGCCACCTGCACGCCCTGGTCCGACAACACTTCGGCCAGCTTGCGTTCGATCGCGGTGTCGCGGCGATCGGTCGGCAGCAGCGGGGTTGCCGGCATGGAGATCAGCCGCGCGATTCGCGGGCGGCGGCCCATCGGCGGGGGCAGTTCGGCCCCGTCACCGTCGCGAAGGATGCGACCGCCGATCAGGCGAAAGGCCAGCGCATGGACGATGGCGTTGCTTTCCCGCTCGTGCTGCGCGCGCATGGCGACGACCGCGCCGATGGTCTGCGCCACCAGCAGCGCCACCGCCACTGCCAGCAACATCTGCCCCTGCAGCGACCTCGGCAGGATCCGCCTCATGCCCCTGTTCACCTCCTTCTAGGCCGGTTGCGGATCGATCCGCGTCACGTCGGTCGCCAGCATGTAGCCGCCGCCGCGCACGGTAAGGATCAGGCGTGGATCGGTGCGATCCTCCTCCACCTTGCGGCGCAGGCGCGAGATCGCGTTGTCGACGCTGCGGTCGAACAGGTCCGCCTCGCGCCCCTGCACCATGTCGAGCAGGCGGTCGCGGTCCAGCACCTGGCGCGGATGGTCGAGAAACGCGCGCAGCAGGCGGAATTCGGCGGAGGATATGGCGATGATCGCGCCTTCGGGATCGGTCAGGCGGCGCTTCAGCGGATCGAGCCGCCAGCCTTCAAAGGCATAGTCCTGCTCGATCGTCGGTGCGGCCTCGGCCCGGGTTGCGCGGCGCAGCACCGAGCGAATCCGCGCGACGAGCTCGCGCGGTTCAAAGGGCTTCACGACATAGTCGTCGGCTCCGATCTCCAGCCCGACGATGCGGTCGGTCGCCTCGCCCCGCGCGGTCAGCAGGATCACCGGGGTCTTCTGTGTTTCGACCAGATGGCGGCACAGCGACAGCCCGTCCTCGCCCGGCATCATGATGTCGAGCAGGACGAGATCGGCGGGCTCATCGCGCAGCATCGTGCGCGCGGCAGTGGCGGATTCGGCCTGGCGCACGGCAAAGCCCTGCTTCGCCAGATAG
This sequence comes from uncultured Croceicoccus sp., assembly GCA_964424995.1. Lineage (GTDB taxonomy): Bacteria > Pseudomonadota > Alphaproteobacteria > Sphingomonadales > Sphingomonadaceae > Croceicoccus. Next base: position 8,802 of record CAYRLC010000081.1, on the reverse strand, counting down.
GACGACAGCGGATCGCGCAGCGCCTCCTCGTCATCGACCACGAGGATGCGGTCGGGCAGGATGCGGTCTGAATTCTGCGGATCGTTCATGTCGGCTCCCGAGCGGCCCGCCACGTGGGTGGCGAGACCGGATTTCAGAGACAAGTGCGGGGCGCACCGGATCGTTCCGGTGCGCCCCGTCCTTTTACGCGGGGTGGGGTGCGTCAGTTAGCCTGGCGCGCATCCCGCATTTCCTTGCGCTCGGCACGCATCTTGTCGCGCGCCGCGGTGCGTTCGGTGGCGGACACGGTGCCGTCGCCATTGGTGTCGAGCTTGGCGAAGCGAGCCTTAACGCCCGCGTCGAATTCGGCCCGGGTGATGGTGCCGTCGCCGTTGGTGTCGCCCATCATGCCGCCGCGCATGCCCATGTGGTCGCCACGCCCGCCCTTGCCGCGACGTTCACCGCGCATCTCGTGCATGGCAGCGAATTCGGCCTTGCTGATCGAACCGTTCTTGTCGGTATCGATCCTGTCGAACATCCGGGCCTGGCGCGCGGCGCGGTCGGCCGCGTCGATCTTGCCGTCGTTGTTGGCGTCCATGCGGTCGAACATGGTGTTCGCCTGCGTGGTCGCTTCGGCCAGCGTCTTGGGCGCATCGGCCTTCATCATGCCGGGGGCGGCATAGGCAACGGTGCCCATTGCCATAACGGCGACACCGGCCGCCAGTATCGTCTTCTTGATCATGTCATCGTCCTTTGTTCACGATCCCGGAAGTCCGAATTCTTCCGAATGGGGTGAAGCCGCGAGAACACCGGAACGGGCTTGGGGGAGGGGACATCAGGGAGAACCCGTGGGCCGTCATCCTCGCGACTTCTGTTGTCTCTTCTACAGGTCGTCTGTCGCAGCATTATGCCGTGGATCGGCAATAGTGTCGCATCGTGTATCACGATGGCGGCGGCGTTCATCCGATTTCAAGGATTCGGCCACCTCAACGCGGTTTGTGCCGGGTTCCCGCACCGGCAGTGATGAAAAGCACCTCGCAAGCGACGTCGGCATCGGCGGTGTGCCAGACACCGGCCGGGTTGATCGCGTATTGCCCGGCCAGGAGAGGGATGCGCACTTCGCCGCCCTGCGCTTCCTGCACCAGCGTCAGCGCGCCGCGCGTGCAGATCACCATTTCGTCGCCGGCGGGGTGCATCTCCCAGCTATCCCAAGGGGCGGCAAAGGCGTGGAGCGCGACCAGCCGCCCGCTGCCCCCGTTCCGCGCTTCGTAATCGGCGTACCATTCCATGCCGCCGAACTCCGGCTGCGCCTTCGCCCCGCCCGCGTCGTCCAGGTGGGCGAAGCAGGTCGCAAGGTCGAAGGGGCCGGTGGCGGTCATGTCGCGGTCATGGCGCTGTCACGGGGCGAGCGGGGCGCACTGCTCCTCGAGCCACATCCGGGCTCCGCCGGCCAGCTGCGGGCCGACAATCGCCTGGACCTTCGCGTGATAGGCGTCGAGCCAGTCACGCTCTGCCTGGCTGAGGAGAGTGATGTCGATCAGGTTGCGGTCGATCGGCGCGAACGTCAGCGTCTCGAAACCCATCATCTCCTGCTCTGCCCCGGCGATCTCGCGGGCCTCCACCAGGACCAGGTTCTCGATGCGGATGCCGTATTCGCCGGTCTTGTAGTAGCCCGGCTCGTTCGACAGGATCATGCCGGGCAGCAGTTCCTGTTCCTTGGGCCGCCCGCCCTTGCCGATGTTCTGCGGCCCTTCGTGCACCGAAAGATAGCTGCCGACGCCGTGCCCGGTGCCGTGCGCGTAGTCGAGCCCCGCGGCCCACAGGAACTGGCGCGCCAACGTGTCGAGCTGGCTGCCGACGGTGCCTTTGGGAAACACCGCCATGGCCAGCGCGATGTGGCCCTTGAGCACGCGGGTGAAACGGTCCTTCACTTCCGCCGGGGGCGCGTCGGGGCCGACCCAGACGGTGCGGGTGATGTCGGTCGTGCCGTCGGCATATTGCCCGCCCGAATCGACGAGATAGACGCTGTTGGGTTCGAGCAGCCGGTTGGTCTCCTCGCTCACCCGGTAATGGCAGAGCGCACCGTTCGGCCCGGCGCCCGAGATCGTGTCGAACGACAGGTCGGTGAGCGCATCGCTTTCGGCGCGGAACGCCTCCAGCCGGTCCGCCGCGTCGATCTCGGTCACGCGGCCGGACGGTGCCTCGCGCGCAAGCCAGTCGAGGAACTTCGCCACTGCCGCGCCGTCACGGGCCTGCGCCGCGCGGTGACCCTGCTGCTCGGCATCGGTCTTGATCGCCTTGGGCAGGACGGCGGGGTCGCGTTCCTCGACCACGGTCGCACCCGCTTGCTCCAGCGCGCGGAAGATCGCGGCGACCGAACGGTCGGGATCGACCGCCACGGTCTGCCCCTTCATGCTTGCAAGGGCATCCTCGAACGCGGCGCGGTCGCGGATCGTCACCGCGTTGCCCAGATGCGCCGACAGCGCGGGCGTGACCTTTTCGGGCGTGATGAACAGTTCGGCAGTGCCATCCGAATGCACGACCGCGAACGACAGCGCGACCGGCGTGCGCGACACGTCGGACCCGCGGATGTTGAACAGCCAGGCCACCGAATCGAGCGCGGTGATCACGGTCGCGTCATAGCCCTTCGCGTTCAGCCAGTCGGCGATGACCCCGCGCTTGTCGGCGCTGGAACGCCCGGCCAGCGCTTCGTCATGCGGGCGGGCAAAGGCGGCACTGGGGGCGGGGCGGTCCTGCCACACCGAATCGATCGGGTTGCTCTCCACCGCGACCAGCGTCGCGCCCTTGGCGGCCAGCGCCTTTTCGGCGGCCTTGGCCCAGCCCGGCGAATGGAGCCACGCATCGAAACCGATGCGCGCACCCGGCGCGGCGTTGTTGCCTAGCCATTCGGCAGGGCTGGTCTGCGGAATGCTCTCGTAATCCCAAAGCTTGCCGTCGACCTGGTCGCGGACCTGCAGGGTGTAGCGCCCGTCGACGAAGATCGCGGCCCTATCCAGCATCACCACCGCCGTGCCCGCCGAACCGCCGAAGCCGGTCAGCCACGCCAGCCGCTGGGCATATTCGCCAACGTACTCGCTCATGTGCTCGTCGCTGATGGGCACGACGAAGCCGTCGAGTTCGCGGCGCTTCAGTTCCTCGCGCAGGGCGGAAAGGCGGGCTTCGTGGGTCTGCATCAGCATGACGGCAATCATCCAGTACTGTGCCGGGCGAACGGGCCCCGGCATGAGGGAAACGCCCCGACCGATCCCGCATGGGGCCGGTCTTGCAAGGCGGTTGGCGGAAACATAGTTACAACCCACTGGTTCTGCCAGCATTGCATTGGATCGGATGCGCAAAGCCCTCGTTCCGCGATGCCCCGCCCGGCAGCCCGATCCGTTCCGATAGGACCCGTCTTGACCGAAACCGCGACCTCTACCGCAACGACCACGCCCCCCGCCGCCCCCATCGCCGAAAAGCGCCCGCACCGCTTCACCCATCACGGCGTGACGGTGGAGGATCCCTATGCCTGGCTGCGCGACGCCGGTTATCCCAAGGTGGAAGATGCCGAGATCCTCGCCCACCTGAAGGCCGAGAACGCCTGGTTCGAGGCCCGGATGAAGCCCTACGAACCGCTCGTCGACACGCTGTTCGCCGAAATGCGCGCCCGCATCAAGGAAGACGACAGCTCGGTCCCGGTGAAGGACGGCGACTGGTACTACTGGACCGAGTTCAAGGAAGGCGCGCAGTACAAGCAGTGGTGGCGCAAGCCTGCTGCCGGTGGCCGCGACGGGACCGAGGGCAAGGAACTCCTCCTCGACGAGACAGTGCTGGCCGAAGGGCACGACTATTTCCGGCTGGGTGCATTCTCGCTCAGCAAGGACGCGACGAAACTCGCCTATGCGACCGACACCGACGGGTCCGAACGCTTCACGATGGTGGTGAAGGACCTCGTCACCGGCGAAATGCTGCCCGACACCATCCCCGGCACGCTGTCCTCGCTGGTCTGGGTCGCGGGCGACAGGGCCATCGTCTATTCGCTGGCGAACGAGAACTGGCGCACCGACAACGCGCGCATCCACTGGCTGGGCCAGCCGGTGGAGGACGACGTCGAACTGTTCCACGAGGATGACGAGGGCTTCCGCGTCGGGTCCGGCCTCTCGTCGGACGAGAAATGGCTGGTGATCGCCACCTCGGACCACGAGACGAGCGAGGTCCGCATCGTGTCTGCCGACGATCCCATGGGCGCGCAGATGCTGGTCCGCGCGCGGCAGGCGGGCGTCGAATACGACATCGATATCGCGGGGGACCGGGTCTTTGTCCACGCCAACGACACGCACGAGAACTTCCGTCTTGCCAGGGCGACGCTCGACGCGCCGGGCGAGTGGGAGACGCTGATCGAGGGGTCGGACGACTTCTACCTCACCGGGTTCGAGATGTTCCGCGACTTCTACGTGACCGAAGGGCGCGATCGCGGGCTCGATCAGGTGCAGGTGCGCTATTACGACGATCCCGCACGCATCGAGCCGGTCGCCTTCCCCGAGGCGAGCTACAGCGCAGGGCTGGGCAGCAATCCGGAATACGATACCGACCTGCTGCAGCTGTCCTACACCTCGATGGTCACGCCCTCGACGGTCTATGAATACGACCCTCGGCTGCGCGAACTCGCGGTACTGAAGGTGCTGGAGATCCCGTCGGGCTACGACGCGGCGCAGTACCGCACCGAGCGGCTGATGATCCCCGCGCGCGACGGCACCGAGATCCCCGTGTCGCTGATGATGCGGGCCGATGCGCCAGTCGACGGCAGCGCGCCGCTGCATCTCTACGCCTATGGCGCCTACGGCCACGCGGTCTCGCCCTATTTCTCGACCGCGCGGCTGAGCCTCGTCGATCGCGGTTTCATCTATGCCATCGCGCATATCCGCGGCGGCGACGATCTGGGGCGGCGCTGGTATCTCGACGGCAAGCTCGCCAGGCGGACCAACACCTTCAACGACTTCGTCGACGTGGCGAAAGGCCTGGTCGAGCGCGGCTATACCGCCAAGGGCCGCGTCACCGCGTCGGGCGGATCGGCGGGCGGCGAACTGATGGGCGCGATCGTCAATTCCGACCCCGACCTGTGGGGCGCGGTCGTGGCGCAAGTGCCCTTCGTCGACGTGCTGAACACGATGCTCGACGCCTCGCTGCCGCTGACGCCGGGCGAATGGCCCGAGTGGGGCAACCCGATCGAGGATTCCGCCGCCTTCGAACTGATCCGCAGTTATTCCCCCTACGACCAGGTCCGCGCGCAGGCCTATCCGCCGATCCTCGCCACCGGCGGCCTCAACGACCCGCGCGTGACTTACTGGGAACCGACCAAGTGGGTCGCCAAGCTGCGCGAGATGAAGACCAACGACACCGAACTCCTGCTCAAGATGAACATGGGTGCGGGCCACGGCGGCAAGTCGGGGCGCTTCGATTCCCTGCGCGAAGTGGCGGAGGAATTCGCCTTCGTCCTCTGGCAGCTCGGGATGGCCGATGTCGGGGCAGAAGGTCCGGCCGCTTGAAACGCATCGTCGGCCTGCTGATTCTCTTCGCCGTCGTCGCGGGCGGGTGGTTCGTCGGATCGCGGCTTTACGCGGTCAACGATCTTGCCTCTGCCGCGCAAGGCGGGGATTCGGCGCGGCTCGAACGGCGGGTCGATTTCCCGGCGTTCCGCGAATCGCTGAAGAGCGAGATCGGCGGCGCGATCGAGCGGCGCGGCATGGGCGGCATCGGGTCGGTCGTGGCCAAGGCCAGCGCCGATTTCGCCATCGACAGGTTCGTGAACCCCGAAACCATCGCCCAGCTCGTTCGCACCGGGCAGGCCGACGGAGTCGGCATCGCCATGCGCGCGGATGAGCGCGAGCCGGTTACATGGCGCATCGTCGGCGGCGATCTCACCTCGTTCCGCGTCGTCGGCCCCGACCCGCGCGGCGCGCTGATCTTCCGCCGCGACGGGCTCGGCTGGCGGCTGGCGGGGATCGATCTCGATGGCTGACCTGCCACGGCCTCACTTGGAATTGGGCGTCGGTGCGGGCGGCTCGCGCTTTCGCATGACCTTCACCGCCGGGCCTGAGCACATCGATTTCATGGGCCACGTCAACAACGCGATCTGGCTGAACTGGGCGCAGGATATCGCCATCGCGCATTGGGAGGCGGTGGCCGATCCGGCGCATGTCGATGCCTACCTCTGGGTCGTGACCCGGCACGAGATCGACTATCGCGGCAATGTTGGCGAAGGGGCCGAAGTGCTGGCCGAGACGCGGATCGAGAACCCGCCGATCGGCGCGCGGTTCGAACGGCGGATCGACTTCTTCGACGCGGCGACGTTTACCGGAGACGGCGACAGGCCCATCGTCTCGGTCCGCTCGATCTGGGCAATGGTCGGGCGCGAAAGCCGCCGGGTCGTCCGCATTCCGGCAGAGGTCGCCGCGCCCTTCACGCGCTAGCTCGCGCGACGATCCCCTTTTCGTTGATCTTCATTGCGCCGGTCCTTCTGGCGCCGTTCGCGCGAGGGCGGTTCGAAGACCTGGATGCGTTCGCTGATCAGGCGGTTGCGGCCCGAATACTTCGCTTCGTAGAGCAGCCGGTCCGCCTGCGAGTAAAGCTGGCGCATCGACGACGCGCCGCCCGGCGGGCTTTCGATCAGACCCATGCTGGCCGTCACCGGGCTGTCGATGCCCTCCACCTCGTTGGCGACGCGAATGGTGATGGCGCGGCGTAGCTGTTCGGCGCGTTGCTGGATCTGCGCGCCGCGCAGCATGACGACGAATTCCTCGCCACCCAGCCGAAACGCGATCGCGTCCTTGTCGCTGGCGAGGACGGCGGCGCATTCCTGCAGGACGCGGTCGCCGGTTGTATGGCCGAAACGGTCGTTGATCCGCTTGAAGTGATCGAGATCGACCACCGCCAGCGCATGGAAGCCGTCGGCACGCAGTTCGGCAAACCGCTGTTCCAGCGCGCGGCGGTTGAAGATCCCGGTCAGCGGGTCGAGATCGATGAGGTTGGTCAATGCGTCGAGCCGGGCGTTCACCCGTTCACGCTCGCTGCGCATGCCGTCGACCCGGTAGATGACCGAGAAGCACGCCATCGAGACATGCGCGAAGACCGCCGCGAAGAACACCACGTCGAGAAAATCGCCCGGGAAGGCGAAGCCGGACTGGCGCAGCATCAGCGCCGCCGCGCACACCGCCAGCGGCGCCCAGACCAGCACCTGCACCACCACCGCCCGGCTGCCTGCCCGGCGCGCCTGTCGCACCGCCAACGCGATGGCGACAGCGAGCGGCATCGGCGCGAGCGGAAAGAGCACATGCGCCACCGGTCGCAGCGAATCGAACGGCAGGCAGAACACCACCGCCACCAGCGTCGTCGCCACCGCCGTGCTGGCCAGCAGCTTGTCGGTCGTCTCGCTCAGCACGTCGGGTTCGAGATAGGCCCGGAAATAGCCCGTCGCCAGAATGATCGGCAGCAGCAACGACAAGGATGCCAGCAGCACCGTCGTATCCAGCGACATGTCGAAAAAGCGATGCAGGATCCCGCTCGCCATCAGCACCAGCAGAAGCATCGACACTTCGGTCGCCGCCATCCACAGAACGAACCGTTCCCGAAGAATGCGGTAGAACATCACGTTGTAGGCGAGCGGCGCGGCCAGCACGCCGATGAGGATCGCCAGCACCAGCAGCGCTTCGTCGCTCCACCCCAGCGGACCTTCGGAGCCGGGGCGGGTTTCCAGCCGGGCCTGCGACATCACGATCGGGCTCCACGCCCCCTGTACCGCGACGACGAGGCTGGTTGCGCCCAGCAGGTCGGGCATCGGCAGCGCGAATTTGGGGCCGTTCACGAAATGGCTGACATCCTCCTTGCGATAGCTGCGGGCGCGCAGCGGGCCGTTCGGCCCCATGGCGATCAGCGTGATCGAATCGAAACGCCCGATGTCGGTCACGAAATGCGTGGGCGATTCGCTGCGTGCGGCAAAATCCTCCGCCGTGAAGAAAAGCCACGACGTGGGCGCGGTAGAGGTGACCGCCGGACCGTCGCAGACGAACTGCGACATGGCGGGAATCTGCGCCTGCGCGTCGTTTCCGGCCTTCGGGCCGAAGGCGTGGCAGGCCGCGCTCATCCGGTCGCGCGCGCCGGCAGCGGCGGGCACAGCCACCGCTACGAGCAACAGGAGCGCTCCCAGCGCTTTAGCGAACCAGCCCACCATGACCGCCGACACTGGCAGCAATCGTTTAGGCACTGGTTAACGCGCGGGAAAGAAATCCCTAGCGGCCCGATGCAGCCTGCTCGAACGGCACATGGTCGTAGCCCAGTTCGCGCGCGACCGCTTCGTAGGTCACTTGGCCCGCGTGGACGTTCAGCCCTTGCGCCAGGTGCGGATTGGCCCGCATCGCCCCGCGCCAGCCCATGTCGGCAATGGCAAGGGCATGGGGAAGGGTCACGTTGTTGAGCGCGTAAGTGCTGGTCCGCGCCACCGCGCCGGGCATGTTGGCCACGCAGTAGTGGACCACGCCATCGACGACGAAAGTCGGCTCGGCATGGGTGGTCGGGTGGCTGGTCTCGAAACAGCCGCCCTGGTCGATCGCCACGTCGACCAGCACCGCGCCCTGCTTCATGCATTTCAGCATGTCGCGGCTGACCAGTTTCGGCGCGGCGGCCCCGGGGATCAGCACCGCGCCGATGACGAGGTCGGCCTCGCACACCGCCTCGGCGATGTTGGCGCTGTTGGAAAAGCGCGTCTTGGCGCGGCTTTCGAAGTGGATGCCCAGCCGTTCGAGCTGTTCGGGATTGCGGTCGAGGATGGTG
>CAYRLC010000080.1:0-11979 GCA_964424995.1 uncultured Croceicoccus sp. | reverse complement strand
ACGATCAGCCGGTTGCCCGCCTGTTCGGCGTTGTTCATCGCCTCGTAGGCCATGCCCGCGCTCATCGCGCCGTCGCCGATGACGGCGATGCCCTTGCCCGGCTTGCCCGACAGCTTGTTGGCAACGGCAAAGCCCAGCGCCGCGCTGATCGAGGTGGAGGAATGCGCGGTGCCGAACGGGTCGTACTCGCTCTCGCTCCGCTTGGTGAAGCCCGACAGGCCGCCGCCGGTGCGCAAAGTGCGAATGCGGTCGCGCCGCCCGGTCAGGATCTTGTGCGGATAGGCCTGATGCCCGACGTCCCACACCAGCCGATCCTCGGGCGTGTTGAAGACGTAGTGGATCGCCGTCGTCAGTTCGACGACGCCGAGGCCCGAGCCGAGATGCCCGCCGGTCTGCCCGACGGCGGAGATCATCTCCGCGCGCAGTTCGTCGGCGAGTTGGCGCAACTGGCCACGCTGGAGTTTGCGAAGGTCGTCAGGCGTTTTGACGGTGTCGAGAAGGGGGGTCGCCGGTTCCGCGGTCATCGCCCTGCCTTATACCGACAATACGCCTCTGTCGAACAGGTTGTGCGCCGGAAGTCCGGTAACGCACAGGGAAAAACGGGCATCGCTCACGCAGGCCGGAACTTCATGGCGACGCCGTTCATGCAATAGCGCTTGCCCGTCGGCTTCGGCCCGTCGTCGAAGACATGGCCGAGATGCCCGCCGCAATTGGCGCAGTGCACTTCGGTGCGCGGGTAGCCCAGCTTGTAATCGGTGGAGCGGCCGACGCCGCCCTTCAGCGGGGCGTAGAAACTGGGCCAGCCGGTGCCCGAATCGAACTTGGTGCGCGACGAGAACAGCGGGTGGGCGCAGCCCGCGCAGACGAAGGTGCCGCCCCGCTTCTCCTTGTCGAGCGGGGAGGTGAAGGCCCGTTCGGTCCCCTCCTCGCGCAGGATGCGGTACTGGTCCGCCGTCAGCCGTTTGCGCCACTCCGCCTCGGACAGGGTGAGCGGAAAGGCCTTGGCACTCGCCTCGCGCGAGCCGCAGGCTGTCATGACCGGAAAGGCGACCCCGGCGGCGAAGATGCCCAGAACGGTGCGGCGTGAAAATCGTCCCATGCCGCATGTGTATCAGCATCCGGCTGAGGGCGCGATGAACGGTTCGTCGTATCCCGATCCGGATCAGGCCGCCTTGCGCCGTGAAAACCAGCTTCGGGTCGACGGGCCCGACTTCATCACGGTGCGGCGGAACAGCGATGCGCCGCCCTTGATGATCAGCGCGACGCAGACCGCCTGCCATGCCAGCGCTCCAAGGTGCGGCAGCAGGTCCGGCTCGACCGCCGCGCGGGCCAGCATCGAATACGGCGAGGTCAGCGGAAAGGCGATCGAGGCCAGTTCGATCGGCTCGCCCATCGCACCGAGCGAATAGCTGGCGAAGAAGAACACGAGCAATTGCAGCATCGTCGCGGGCATCGACAGGGTCTGCACCTCGCGCACTGTGGCGGCGAGCCCGCCGATGGTGAGGAACAGCGACCCCAGGAGCAGGTACGCGAACGAGAAATAGACGAGCGCCAGCACCGCGAAGAGCGGCCAGCCCACCGCAGGCGGCGCGAACGACGGCACCTGCCCGCCCAGCAGCATGATGGTGAGGCCGACCCCGCCCCAGACCGCCAGGCCGACGAGGCTGACCCCCAGCATCGCGAGCAGCTTGCCGAAGAACACCGCGTCCATCGGCACGGCAGCGGCCAGCACCTCGATGATCTTGTTGGCCTTTTCCTCGACCATGTTGGACATGACCATGCCGGCGAGCAGCATGGTGAGCAGGAACAGCAGGGTCTGCGATGCCTGCGCGGTGCGGATCCGCTTGCGGGTGGTGTCGACCGCCACGCTCACCGTCTTGTCCAGCGTCACGGTGGGCATCGCGGCGGCATCGGTGCGCAGCGCCTCTCCCGCGATCAGCGCGACCGGGCCGCGCCACTGTTCGACGAAGCCTTCGGGGCCGGTCAGCTTCGGCGCGGCGAGGGGGCCGGACAGCAGGGCGCTGACCGGGCTGCCGCTTTTCGCGCGGTCCAGCATCGATCGGGCCATGACCTTGTCGCCCGGCTCCAGCCGGATGACGACATAAGTGTCGGGCAGGTTGGGCACCGATTCGGCCAGCCGTTCGCGGGCGGCGAGAAAGGCATCGGTATCGGCCCCCTCCATCGCGATGCCCAGCACCGGCTTGCTGATCGCGCCGCTGACGCTGGCGCCGATGCCGCCCGCCATGCCGACGACGATCACCGGGAACAGCGGGCCGAGCAGGAAGAAGATGAAGGATCGGCTGAACAGGATCGCGCCGAAATCGCGCCGGGCGATGACCATGATCGCGCGCCAGAAACGCGCCGCGCCGCTGGCATGGTCGGACAGTGCGCTCATCGACCCGGTCCTTCCTTTTCCTGTTCCAGCGCGCGCGCCGCCGCCTCGCCGGCAATGGCGACGAAGGCATCGTGCAGGCCCGCCCGTTCGATCGACAGCGCCTGGATGCCCGCGCCGCCCGCGATCAGCGCGGTCAGCAGCGGCTCGACCTCTCCGGTCAGGCTGAAATCGAACAGTGCACCGCCGGCGGAGCGCATCTGTGGCTGGGTCCCGGGCGGCAGCGCGGCGCGCCATGGGCCGTCTGCGTTGCGCGTTTCCAGATGGACCTGCGGCGGCAACCGGTCGCGCGCGGTGGAGACGAGGCCGTGGAACGGCACCTTGCCGCCCGCGATGATGGCAATGCGTTCGCACAACCGTTCGGCGTGGGCGAGAACGTGGGTCGAGAAGATCACCGTCGTGCCATCGGCGGCGAGGCCACGGATCAGCTTTTCGAGCCGTCCCTGGCTGATCGCGTCAAGGCCCGAGAACGGCTCGTCCAGCACGATGAGTTCGGGCCTGTGCACCAGCGTCGCTAGCAGCTGCACGGTCTGCGCCTGCCCTTTCGACATCTGGCGGATCTGCCGGTCGGCGATATGGCCGAAGCCGTATTCCTCCAGCAGTTCGCGCCCGCGCCGCCGCCCTTCGTCGCGCGGCAATCCGCGCAGGGCACCGACGAAGGCGATGGCATCGACCGCCTTCATCGCCGGGTAGAGGCCGCGTTCCTCGGGCAGATAGCCGATGCGGTGGGCGATGGCGTGCGGGTTTTCGCTGCCCAGCACGCTGCGGCTGCCGCTGTCGGGATCGATGATGCCCAGCAGCATGCGTAGCGTCGTCGTCTTGCCCGCGCCGTTGGGGCCGAGGATGCCGAAGATCGTGCCTGCGGGAACCGCGATGCTGACCCCGTCGACCGCGATGGTGCCGTCGAACCGCTTCACCAGATCGCGTGCGTCGATGGCCAAAGGCCCGACCTGTTCGTCTTGGCGTGCCGCGATGAGGGGCGAAAACTCGTTGGGATCGGGGCTTTGCGTCATGTCCGCCTGCACTTACATTCGCCCCCGATGGCCGCTTACTCGCGAAGAACCCGTTAATGCTCATGCCCGAAAGCGGCAACGATGTCCTGCGTCAATTGCGCGAGCGGCTTCTGGCGCAGGCCGCAGCCGAGGGATTCGTCGCCGCCGGTATCGCCGATGCGGCCACCGACACCCGCCGAGCCGGGCGGCTGGGCGAATGGCTGGACGATGGCTGCCACGCGACGATGGAGTGGATGGAGGCGCGGGCCGACCAGCGCGCCGCGCCGCAAGTGCTGTGGCCCGATGCGCGCACGGTGATCGCGCTGGGCATGAGCTATGCGCCGGGGCGCGATCCGCTGGCGCTGGCGGAGCATTCGGACCTTGCCCGCATCTCGGTCTATGCGCAGGGGCGCGACTATCACGACGTGGTGAAGAAGGCGCTCAAACGCCTCGCCCGCTGGCTGGTGGAAGAGGCGAGGCGCGCCGGGATCGAGGCGGGGGTCAAAGTCTTCGTCGATACCGCGCCGGTCATGGAAAAGCCGCTGGGCGAAGCTGCGGGCATCGGCTGGCAGGGCAAGCATTCGAACATGGTCAGCCGCGAGCACGGATCATGGCTGTTCCTGGGCGCGATCTACACCACGCTCGACCTGCCGGTGGACGACGCGCACCCCGACCGCTGCGGTTCGTGCCGCCGCTGCCTCGATGCCTGCCCCACCGATGCCTTTCCCACCCCGCGCGTGGTCGATGCCGGGCGGTGCATTTCCTATCTCACCATCGAGCACAAGGGGCCGATCCCCGAGGAGTTCCGCGCCGCAATGGGCAACCGGATCTACGGCTGCGACGACTGCCTCGCGGTCTGCCCGTGGAATTCGTTCGCCAGCGCCGCGTCGGCCAACATCGCCTTCCTGCCCCGCGCCGAACTGGTCGCACCCAAACTCGGCGAACTGATGGCGCTGGACGACGCGGGCTTTCGCTCGCTGTTCTCCGGATCGCCGATCAAGCGAATCGGGCGCGACCGCTTCGTGCGCAATTGCCTCTATGCTGCGGGCAACAGCGGCGATGCAGCGCTGCTGCCGCAGGTCGAAGCGCTGCGGGACGATCCCGACCCGGTTGTCGCCGAAGCGGCGACGTGGGCCGCCGCCCGGCTGCGCGGCGAATGAATTGTTTTGGGAGATCGATCGTCATTCGGATGATGACGCGGCGATTTGCAGTCCGTCAGCGCCGGATGGCGGTCGATCTCAGGCGGTCGCCATTTCCTTGATCGCCAGGCTGTCGTCCGACAGCACGTCGCGGTCGACCACGGCGCGGCCTTCGACCAGCCTCTTGCCCTGGACGTAGTCCTTGACCTTGTTCACGCAGTCGAGCGCGATGACGCGCCCTTCCTTGAGGTACACGACCGAGAAGCTGCGGGTGGCCGGATCGCCGCGCAGCACCGTCTCGTCATGGCCGGTCGACAGGCCGACGGTCTGGAGCTTCAGGTCATACTGGTTCGACCAGAACCACGGCGTCGCCTTGTAGGGTTCCTTCTCGCCCATGATCGCCTTCGCCACGGTCTTGGCCATGTCGGCGGCGTTCTGCACCGATTCCAGCCGCATCACCGCGCCATCGGCAAAGTCGTTGGCGTGCGAGGCGCAGTCGCCGATGGCATAGACGTCGTCGAGCGTGGTGCGGCAGTATTCGTCGACGTCGACGCCGTTCGCGCCGGTCGCGCCCGCCACGATCAGCGGGCCGACGCTGGGGATGATGCCGATGCCGACGATGACCATGTCGGCGGCAATGACGTTGCCGTCGGCCAGCTTCACGCCGGTCACCTTGTCGCCGTCACCCTCGATGCAGTCGACGCCGGTCTGCAGGCGCAGGTCCACGCCGTGGGCGCGGTGTTCGGCTTCGTAGAAGCGCGACAGTTCCTCGCCCGCCACGCGCGCCAGCACGCGGTCGAGCATTTCGATCAGTACGACCTCGACACCCAGCTTGCGCAGCACCGCGGCTGCCTCCAGCCCGATGTAGCCGCCGCCGATGATCACCGCTTTCTTCGCGCCGGCATCGATCTCGGCCATCATCCGGTCCACGTCGGCGCGGGTGCGGACCGAGTGCACGCCGACAAGGTCCGCGCCGCCGCACGACAGCCGCCGCGCGTCGCCGCCCGCCGCCCAGACGAGGTGCTGGTAAGTCACCGTGCTGCCATCGGACAGCGTTGCCAGCTTGGCCCGCGGATCGACCGCGGTGACCGAGGTCGACAGGCGCAGGCCCACGTCCTTGTCCGCCCAGAACTGCGGCGGGCGGATGTAGAGCCGCTCGAACTCCTTTTCGCGGGCGAGGTATTCCTTCGACAGCGGGGGGCGTTCGTAGGGCGGTTCGGGTTCGCGGCCGACCATCAGCACGCTGCCTTCGAAACCCTGCTGGCGCAACGCCACCGCCACGGCGGCCCCGCCATGTCCGGCACCCACGATCAGCACGTCAGCGGCGTCAGTCATATACTCTCCCTCCATCGGCCTGCTGCGCTAATCCGGGCAAGGCTCTCGTTCAAGTGCGATTCATGCACGCCGGTATGGCCGCGCGCCGATCAGAGCCCGGCGAGCGCATCCATCGCGATGACGAGCCCCTTGCGCCGCACTTCGGGATCGAAGGTCGATCCGGCGAGGATGATCTCGTCGGGTCGGGTGCGAGCCACCAGCCGCTCCATCGTGGCGCGCACGTCGGCGGCGGTGCCGATGGCGCTCACCTCGCGCATGGCGCGCAGGCCCGCGAGTTGCCCCGGCGGCAGGCTGTCGCGGTAGCCCGGCACCGGCGGCGGCAGACGGCCCGGCGCGCCGGTGCGCAGCGCGACGAAGGACTGGTCCATCGACGACGCGCTCAGCTCCGCCTCCTCGCGCGTTTCGGCGGGGTAGCAGTTGGCCGCGACCATGACGTGCGGACGGTCGAGCGCCTCGGACGGGCGGAAATTGGCACGGTAGGTCGCCAGCGCATCGTCGAGCGCGGCGGGCGCGAAGTGGCTGGCAAAGGCGTAGGGCAGGCCGAGCATGGCGGCGAGCTGCGCGCCGAACAGGCTGGACCCGAGCAGCCAGATCTGAGGCGAGGCACCCGCGCCGGGAATGGCCTGCATCGGCAAGCGGTCGTCGCCCGCGAACAGCGCCTGCAGTTCCACCACGTCCTGCGGAAAGCGTTCGGCGGCGGAATGGATGTCCTTGCGCAGCATCTGGGCGATGCGCTGGTCCGCCCCGGGGGCACGGCCGAGGCCGAGGTCGATGCGCCCCGGGAACAGCGCATCCAGCGTGCCGAACTGTTCGGCAATGACCATCGGGCTGTGGTTGGGCAACATGATGCCGCCCGCACCGATGCGGATCGTGCTGGTGGCGTGGCCGACATGGGCGAGGCAGGTGGACACCGCCGAGCTGGCGATGCCTGGCATGCCGTGATGCTCGGCCATCCAGAAGCGGTGACAGCCGAGCTCTTCGGCGAGCTTCGCCAATTTTGCCGTTTCTGCCAAGGCCGCACCTACCGTGCCGCCTTCGACGACCGAGACGAAATCGAGAACTGAGATTTTCATGCCGCGAACTCCCGCACGGTCTGGAGGAGGATGGCGATATCCGCGTCGCGTGACAGGCGGTGGTCGCCATCCTTGATCAGGCGGACCTGCACGTCATCGGAAGCCAGCGCGTCCGACAGGCGCAAGGCGGTCTGCCAAGGCACGTCCGGGTCCTGTTGCCCCTGCAGCACGCGGACGGGGCAGGTGAGGGCAATGCCGCTTTCAAGGCGCAGGTTGGTCAGCGCGTCACGGTAGAACGCCGGATGGTAGGGCGTCGGATCGGGGCCGTAGATGTTGTCCGCGAACCAGGACTCGCCGCGTTCCAGCGTGGCCTTCTGCTCCTCCGAATAGCCCCAGGTCACGAAATCGGGCGCGGGGGCGATGCCGATCAGGGCGCGGACCGCATCCGCACCGGCGCGGGCGACGATCGCCTCTGCCACCAGCAGCATCAGCCAGCCGCCCATCGACGATCCGGCAATCACCACCGGGCTGTACGGCTTTCCGGCTCCGACGTGGTCGATCAGCGCAACCACCTCGTCCCGCCAGCGCGAGAGGGTGCCATCGGCGAAGTCGCCCTCGCTCTCGCCGCAGCCCGAATAATCCAGCAACAGGCAGGCCTGCCCGCGCGCCATCGCATCGGCCATCACCGCGCAGGCCTTGCCGCCGGCCATGTCCGACATGTAGCCGGGCAGGAATACGATCAGCGGTCCGGCGCCGTCCGCATGTCGATAGGCGAGCGACAGCCCGTCGGCAGAGGCGAAGCGCCGGATCGGCGGCAGTGTGAATTCGGTCGGGTCAGGTTCGGTCATCGCAGCCTATGTAGGGTACGATCAGAAGATGTCGAACGGCTCCGCATCGGGATCGTCGGTGCAGGCGTCGCGGATCGCCGTGTAGTCGGCCCGGCTGAGCGAGGGGCGATAGGCCTTGCCCTTCACCACCGCGTTGCGGAACGCGTCCTCGCGCTCCTTCGGCATCGGGTGGCTGGCGATCCAGCTGCCGAGGCCCGGCCCGCCGTCGTCGCCCTGTTCCTTCGCCAGATCGGCAAAGAAGTCGGCGGTGGATGCGGGCGAGATGTTCGACCGGGCCATCTGCGCGCGGGAGAAGACGTCCGCCTCGCGCTCGGCATCGCGCGAATAGCTCATGGCGGTCAGGCCGAAGAGCGTGTTGCCGATATCGGAATTGACCCCGCCGAGCAGGATCGACAACCCGAATTGCCGCAACAGCGCCTGCATCACGTGGCGTTCGCGGACATGGCCGATCTCGTGCCCTATGACGCCGGCCAGTTCGTCGGGATCGGTCGATTCCTGCACCAGCCCGTCGAACACCAGCACCTGCCCGCCGGGAAGGGCGACGGCGTTGACCATGTCGATGTTGGCGATTGCGACCCTGGTCGGCGGATTGTCGGGATCGAGCTGTTTTACCAGCTTTGCCAGCGCCGCGTCGGAGGCCGGGGTGTGGCAGGTCACGTCCTGCAGGTCGCCGACCATGGCATCGCCGATGCGGCGTTCCCACGACGGCGGCACCCGCGGGCCGAGCCAGGTAGGCGCGGTCATCACCAGCGCGACCAGTGCCGCGCTGATCCCGCCGAACAGCACCGCCGCCCTGGCGAGGCCCAGCCCGTCGATCCACTTGCCGAAACGCGCTCCGCGCGGCAGTCGCGCGGCAAGGTCGTCCGGCACCGGATCGGTGAACACCAGCCGGAAGCCGTCGTCGGCGCGGCGCGAATAGGACCCGTCGAGCACCCCGCGTTCGACAAAGACGAGGTCGCCGAGCGGCACCCGCATTGTCTCGCCCTCGTCGCTTTCGAGCCATAGATAATCGCCGCGGAGCAGCGCCGCACCGACGTGGCGGCGCGCGGTGAGCCCGTCGTACCAGAAGGCGCGGATCGGCTGGCCGTTGTCCATGCTCAGATCATGCGCCGCATCAGATCGCGCCCATATCGAAGGCGTCGAGCAGCCCCTCGCCGTGGCGGGCGCGGCGGGTGGTCGACTGCGTCAGATTATCGACGTTGATCTCGCCATAGGCCTGCATGTGCTGCACGAAGAACTTCCAGTGCCGATAGCCGAGGAACACGAAGCCGAGCCCCAGCGTCAACACCAGCAGCGCCACGTCGCCGAGGCCCAGCCTGATCCAGTCCCACGTCTTCGCATCGAATCCGAACGAAAGCTCGCCCAACTCCATCTCGCCCACCACGACGCGAAAGAACTTGGCGTAATAGGCCAGCCACACGAAGCCGAGCACGAAGTAGAACAGGAAGACCGCCAGCCCGATCGCCACCATGAGCGAAATCGACGCGTTCTGCGGATCGAAGTCGCCGTCGGGCTGCAGGCCGAAGGCGACCGCAAAGCCGACGCCCGCGGCCACGATCACCGCGATGAAGGGGCTGAGGTAGAACAACAGATACCGCTTCATCAGCGGCGAGAAGTCGGCGCTGCAGCTGAATTGCATCGGCCCGAAGCTCATCGCCCTCCAGCGCTCGTTCCACAAGCTGACCATAGCCCATGGGACGCCAAGCCCGAAGGCGGCATAACCCGCCACCGTCTTCCACATGTACGACCAGCCGTAGCGAAAGCCCGGATCGTCGCTGCCGCCGCGGATGCCGCGCCAGTTGGTGCGGCCGAGGCGGTAGCGGATGGCGCGGAAGCGGGCGACGCCCATCAGGTAGAAAATCGCCAGCAGGGGCAGGATGAAAAGGATCGCGCCGATGGTGGTCTGCCCGCGCAGCATCATCGCATGCGCGACTTGGGTGGCGACGAAATAGGGCACGACGAAGAGCAAGATCACCAGCACGCCACCGACAAACAGCTCCATCCCGGTGCCGGTCCATTCCAGCCGCTCGTCGATGAAGCGCGTGCGTGCCCAGAGGTAGCGCCGCTCGCGCGCCTTCGCCCAGAAGCGATAGATGCCCAGCGTCACCACGATCAGCAGCAGGTTGGTCAGCGCGATCGGCAGGTATTCGCGCCAGGTGCCGTAAAATCCGAAGGCGGAGCTTTCCGCGTCCACCGTGTCCGGGCCGCGATGCCCATCGTATTCGTCTACCAAGCTGCGACCCCCGAAGTCAGATCCCCGCCCCGACGTTCCCCGCGTCCGGAGGGGAAGTCAAGGCGGGGTGGCCCTTCGCCGACAGGGACTTGACGGTTTCGGTTGAAATCAGTCGCGCAGGAAGATTTCCTCGATCTTCAGCCCGAACACGTCGGCGATGCGAAAGGCGAGGGGGAGGGACGGATCGTACTTGCCGGTCTCGATCGCGTTGACCGACTGGCGCGACACCTCGAGCAGGTCGGCCAGCGCCTGCTGGCTCCAGTCCCGTTCGGCGCGCAGGACCTTGAGGCGGTTCTTCACCGGCAGCTTCCCGTATCGTGCCCGAACGACAGCCGGTTGGCGACGCTGCCGATGCCGAGGCCGAGACACCACAAGGGAAAGACGAAGAACACCGGCATGCGCGGCACGGAGGCGTAAAGTTCGATGATGCCCCAGACGCTGACGACGGCGAGGGTGATGCCGGTGGCGATGATGAACTTCCGCACCTCCAGCATCCGCATGTACTCGTCGTCCAGTTCGACCAGCAGCCGCCCCATCGACCAGATCCACCCGATGACCGCAAGGCCCGGCAAGAGCGCCAGGAGCACGGTCCCGATACTCGGCGCGGCATCGTCGGGCACCAGCCAGGACGCGAGCGCGATGGCCGCTACGTAGACCACGGTGAAGCCGATGTGCCGCCGAAAATAGCGGCGATAGGCGGGAGAGCGCGGCGTGGCCATCGATCAGGCTTCCTTCGCCCCGCAACGCGCGCCGGAGCAGCGCCAGTTGGCGACGAGCGGCAGGGTGAGGACGGCGGTGATCGTGGTCCAGTCGGGCAAGACGTCGACGATGTTGAGCAGAGCGATGGTCAGGATCGCGGCGCCCCAGAGAATGGCGGCTCGGTTGGTCATTGGGTCAAGCTCCCTTGATTTGGTGTAAAGGGTATTTGACACAAGCATCGCTCTGAGTCAAGCAACATTGACATATGGTCGTGTTACCTTGCCATTCTGGCCTTGTCGGACGCGGGATGACAGCGGGGCAGGCCCGTGCTAACAGCCGCCGCATGATCCGGCGTGTGACCACCGCGACGACTACCACCACCCGGGCAGCCCCGGGGCGGTCGGTCGCGCGTTAGTTCGCGACGGCCGCCACCCGGGGATCGGGTGAGGCGGCGTCTCCTTTCCCGGTTCGCAAATCCCAGACGCCTCTTTCGGTGCGGCCTCTTTTTAAAGGGGACGCCATGTGCCATGGCCCGCCCCGACGCTTGCTCGAGATGAAGAGACGATGACGGAACTGCTCAAGATCAGCCTGCCCGACGGTTCGGTGCGCGAGATGGCCCCGGGTTCGACCCCCGCCGACGTCGCCGCCGCGATCGGCCCCGGCCTTGCCAAGGCCGCCATCGCCGCGAAGGTCGACGGCGAACTGGTCGACCTGTCGCGGCCCTTCACCGGCGACGCGCAGCTCGCCCTCGTCACCGCGCGTGACGAGGCGGAGGCGCTGGAGCTGGCCCGGCACGACTATGCGCACGTTCTGGCAGAGGCGGTGCAGGCGCTGTGGCCCGGCACGCAGATCACGTTCGGCCCGGCCACCGACGACGGTTTCTATTACGACGTGATGGCCCCGGCTTCGCGCGAACCGTTCGGCATGGACGATCTTCCCGCCATCGAGGCCAAGATGCGCGAGATCATCCAGGCCGACAAGCCGCTGACGCGCGAGGTCTGGACCCGGCAGCAGCTGATCGACAAGTGGACCGCCGATGGCGAGAGCTTCAAGGCCGAATGGGCCGCTGAGCTGCCTGAGGGCGAGGAATTGACCGTTTACTGGAGCGGTCGCGACTGGCTCGACATGTGCCGCGGGCCGCATTTGCCGTCGACCGGCAAGCTCGACCCGCAGGCGTTCAAGCTGATGCGCGTCGCCGGTGCCTACTGGCGCGGCGACCAGAAGAATGCGCAGCTGACCCGCATCTACGGCACCGGCTGGCTCAACAGGAAGCAGCTGAACGAGCACCTCACCCGGCTGGAGGAAGCCGCCAAGCGCGACCATCGCAA
>CAYRLC010000079.1:6773-12052 GCA_964424995.1 uncultured Croceicoccus sp. | reverse complement strand
ATGGACAACCTGACCCATAGCCTTGTCGGTGCCGTGCTGGGGCAGGCGGGGTTGAAGCGGCGGACGGGGCTGGCGATGCCGGCGCTGATCTTCGGCGCAAACCTGCCCGACATCGATGCGGGCTGTGTGGTCTATGGCCTCGAAAGCCTCGCGATGCGGCGCGGGCTGACGCACGGGCCGATTGCGTGGGTGATCCTGCCGCTGGTGCTGGCGGCGTTTCTCTGGTGGTTCGACCGGTGGCAGAACGGGCGCGGCACACGGCCCGATGCGCGGCTGCCGGTTCGGTTCGGTTGGCTCTGGGCACTGGCGACGCTGGGGTGCCTGACCCATCCGGCGCTCGACTGGCTCAATTCCTACGGCATCCGCCTGCTCGAACCGTTTTCGCAGCGCTGGTTCTATGGCGATGCGCTCTACATCGTCGATCCGTGGATCTGGGCGGCGCTGGGCCTGTCGCTCTGGCTTTCGCGGCGGCGGG
This sequence comes from uncultured Croceicoccus sp., assembly GCA_964424995.1. Classification (GTDB taxonomy): domain Bacteria; phylum Pseudomonadota; class Alphaproteobacteria; order Sphingomonadales; family Sphingomonadaceae; genus Croceicoccus. Next base: position 11,577 of record CAYRLC010000079.1, on the reverse strand, counting down.
AGAAGGCGGGCGCGGTCCATTGGCGCAGACCCGCACTGGCCGGGCTGGCGCTGGTTCTTGCCTACGTCAACGCGAACCTCGTCCTGACCGCGAGCGCGCGGGCGGCGGCACCGCAGCGCGATGCGATCGCCGTGCCGTTGCCGGTGGAGTTCTGGCGCCGCGACCTCATCGTCGAATCCGACGGGGTGGTCTATGCGGGCAAGGCACTGATCGGCTGGCGCTGGCCGGCGGGACTGGACGCCGATGCCCGCCTGCTGGTGCGGCAGCCCGCCTGCCTGCACCCCCTGCAACTGCCGCAGTTCGCGCCAGAGGACCGGGCGCTGGCGGCCTTCCTGTTCTGGTCCCGTGCGCCTTATGTCGAGCCGGTTCGGCAAGGCGGAAAGACCATCGACGTGCTGCGCGATGCGCGTTTCACCGGCGCTGCGGGTGATCGGTTCAGCGTTGCCGTGCCGGTCCCGGCAGAGGCCGAGGCCTGCGCTCTCGAGTGAGACCGACGGTCAATGCACCGTCGGCGCGCGGGCCGTGTTGTCCGCGACGGTGTCGGCAGGGCGCTGCAACAGCGCGGCGGCGATGAAGGCCCAGCCCGCGCCGCCCAGCCAGCCCGCGGTCACGTCGCTCGGCCAGTGAACGCCCAGCCACACCCGGCTCCACGCAATGGCGAGCGAGGCGAGGATGGCCACCCCGATGATCGTCAATCGCACCGACCGGCGCGCCGACAGCGTGGCAAAAGCCAGCGCCATAGCGATATAGACCACCGCCGAATTGAAGCTGTGGCCGGACGGGAAGCTGGCACCGCCCGCTTCGGTCAGGTGGGCGACGATTTCGGGTCGGGGCCGCCCGACGAGCGTCTTCATGCCCGAATTGATCAGCCAGCCGACGATGACGGTCGCGGCAAACAGCACAGCCTCGCGCCGCAGCCGCAGGAACAGCAGCGCCACCACCGCGCCCAGCGCGAAGAGATTGCGCAGCAGCACACCGCCCAGCGCCGTCACGTCGCGAACGCCCTCAAGCAGCATTTCCGGCCCGCGTGGCAGCATCCCGTCGGCGCTGCGCCAGAACATGATCCCGGTGTCGTCGAACCCGCTGCTGCGCCCCGTTTGCACCGCCCAGACCATGACGGCAAAGCCCAGCCAGGAGACCAGCCCGACGATGAGCGCCCCTGTGCGGTTCACGCGCCAGCCGCGGGCGGGCAGTCTTACGGTTTCGGCAGGGACTGTCATCAGTGCGGGAACCCCGATGCCCCGCGCTCCGTTCCCCGATCACCCGCCTGCGACCTGCCTTTCCCGCCGGAGAACGAATGACCGCCCCCCAGATCGTCTGGTTCCGCCGCGACTTGCGCCTTGCCGATCAGCCTGCGCTCTGCGCCGCCGCCGCGGCGGGGCCGGTCATCCCGGTTTTCGTGCTGGACGACGAGGGCGCGGGCGACCGGCGGATGGGCGGCGCATCGCGCTGGTGGCTGCACCATTCGCTGACCAGCCTGAACGCCTCGTTGGGCCGGCACCGGTCGAGGCTGGTGCTGCGCAAGGGCCGGGCGGAGGAGGTGCTGGCCAAGCTGGTGAAGGACACCGGAGCGGCAGCCGTTCACGCCATCCACCATTACGAACCGTGGTGGCAGGCGGCGGAGCAGGCGCTGGCCGAGCGGGTCGAACTCGTCCTCCACGACGGGAACTACCTCTTGCCGCCGGGCGCGGTGACGACCGGATCGGGCGATCCCTACAAGATCTACACCCCCTTTGCGAAAGCGGCGCGGCAGCAATTGCCCGCGCGCGACGTGCTGGACGAGCCGGCGCTGATCGGGCCGGACGCCTGGCCCGACAGCGACGACCTTGGCGACTGGGCGCTGCTGCCGACGAAACCCGACTGGGCGACCGGGTTCGGCAAGGCCTGGGACGTGGGTGAGGGCGCGGCCCATGCGCGGCTGGACGGCTTTGCCGGGGAGGTCAGCGATTACGGCCATGCCCGCAACCTGCCCTCGCAGGATGGCTCTAGCCGCCTGTCGCCGCATCTCCACTTCGGCGAGATCAGCCCGGCCCAAGTGTGGGACCGGCTCTCGCGCCACACGGGTGAGGGGGCGGACACCTTTCGCGGCGAGCTCCTCTGGCGCGACTATGCGCAGAACGTGATCTGCCAGTTCCCGAAATACCCGGAGGAGAGCTACCGCGATTACGGCAACGGGCTGTGGCGCAATCCCAACAGGGGAGAGCGGATCGCCGAGGACCTGAAGGCGTGGCAGCGGGGGCGCACCGGCTATCCCGTCGTCGATGCCGGGATGCGGCAGCTCTGGGCGACCGGCTGGATGCACAACCGGGTGCGGATGATCGCGGCGAGTTTTCTCGTAAAGCACCTGCTGATCGACTGGCGGCACGGCGAGCGGTGGTTCTGGGACTGCCTCGTCGATGCGGACTACGGCAACAACGGGGTCAACTGGCAGTGGGTGTCGGGCACCGGGGTCGACAGCAACATGTTTCCGCGCATCATGGCCCCGCTCGCGCAGTCGGAGAAGTTCGATGCGGCCGGCTACATCCGCGAATGGGTGCCCGAACTCGCGGAGCTGACCGACGAGCAGATCCACGATCCCGAGGACGTATTAAGGCCTAAGGAATATCCGCCGAAGATCATCGGCCACCGCGAAGCGCGCGAGCGGGCGCTGGCGGCCTATCGCGAGGCGAAGGGCTGATGGCCAGACGCGGCAACGCGCGGCAGCCGGAGGGTTAGCTGCCGCGCGCTAGCGTGACCCGGATCATCGGGTCGTCGGAAACTCGGTGTCAGACCCGGCGGGCAGCGTGAACGTTGGCGCGGTAGCGGTTGACGATGTCGTCGTAGACGATCGGGCTGAGCAGGTTCTGGAAGGCGCAGCCGACCAGGTTGTTCTGCCACCAGATCACCTCGCATTGCAGCGCGGCGAGGCCGGGCAGCTTCAGCCAGCACAGCGTGCCGACGGCAAGGCGATTGACGCAGACGGCCGAAAAACCGCCGAGCGACAGGTCCTGCACTTCGCTGGAGAAGCCGTGGCCGCCGGCCGGGCGCAGGGTCACCGGGATGGTGAGCTGCAGGCGGGGCGAGCTGCGGTCTTCCTGCGAAGCCTTGAAGTAGCGATCGGACATGAAATACTCGGTCATGGGACATACCCCGTCAGGAGGAATCCATGGCCGATGGTCGCGCTGGGTCGGGACTCGGCCGTTCTTGAACAGGCCCAATCTGCCGCAATTGCGGTTAAGACGAAGTTACTTCAGATCCTTAACGGGAATTATCTGCCCGTTTGGAAACTGTTCACCAAGCATGTTCGCCATGAAAATGGCCACGTCCTCGGGCGGCTGGACCGTCTGCGGATCCTCCCCCGGAAAGGCGCGGGCGCGCATTTCGGTGCGGGTCGCGCCCGGATTGACCACGGCGCAGCGGATCTTGCTCGTGTTGGCGTTTTCCAAAGCGTAGCTGATCAACAGGTTATCGAATGCGGCCTTGGTCGCGGCATAGCCCGACCAGTAGGCCCTGGGGCGTTCCCCTACGCTGCTGGTCACGCCGATGACGCGGCCAGCCTCGGCCCGCTTCAGCATCGGATGGAAGGCGGCGATCAGGTTCTGGGTCGCCAGCACGTTAACCGTCAGCGCCTTGCTGAAGGCCCGGGAATCGACATCCTGAACCGGGGTCAGCGGCACGAACGACGCCGCATTGATGACCAGCACGTCGAGCGCGTCCCACCGCCCGCCGATCGCGGTGGCGAGTCGCGCGATGGAATCGGGCTCGGCCAGGTCCATCGGCGCGATCGTCGCGCTGCCGCCGGCGGCGTGGATCGCGTCCTCCACCTGTTCCAGCTTGCGATCGTCGCGCGCGGTCAGGACGACATGCGCACCGCGCGCCGCCAGTTCAATCGCGGTGGCAGCGCCGATCCCGCGGCTGGCCCCGGTGACGAGCGCCAGCTTGCCCGCCAACCCCGTTTTCTGGGGCGGTTTGTTATCCGCAATGTCGCTCATGTCAGGCGGCCTTTTCGCCCAGCAGGGGCAGTTGCGGCGTCTCCCGCTCGGCCAGATCGGTCAGCGAGGTCGGGTAGTCGCCCGAGAAGCACGCGTCGCAATACTGCGGGCAGTTCGCCTTGCGCTCGCTTTCGCCGACCGCGCGGTAAAGACCGTCGATCGACACGAAGGCGAGGCTGTCGGCCTGGATGAACTGGCGCATCGCTTCGGTATCCATGCGCGCGGCGAGCAGCTTGGAGCGTTCGGGCGTGTCGACGCCGTAGAAGCAGGAATGCATCGTCGGCGGGCTGGCGATGCGCATGTGCACTTCGCTGGCGCCGGCATCGCGCATCATCTGCACGATCTTCAAGGAGGTGGTGCCGCGCACGATCGAATCGTCGATGAGGATGATCCGCTTGCCCGCGACCAGTGCGCGATTGGCGTTGTGCTTGCGCGCGACGCTGGAATGGCGCTGCCCGTCGCTGGGCTGGATGAAAGTGCGGCCGACATAGTGGCTGCGGATGATGCCCAGTTCGAAGGGCACGCCCGATTCCTGCGCATAGCCGATCGCGGCGGGCACGCCCGAATCGGGCACCGGGATGACGATGTCGGCGTCGGCCGGGCTTTCGATGGCGAGCTGCTGGCCGATCGCCTTGCGCACCGAATAGACCGAACGGCCGCCGGTCACCGAATCGGGGCGGCTGAAATAGACGTGTTCGAAGATACACGGACGCGATGGTGGCGTACCGAACGGACGGTGGGTGCGGACCGAACCGTCGAAATCGACCTCGACCAGCTCGCCCGGCTCGATCTCGCGAACGAATTGCGCGCCGACGATATCGAGCGCGACCGTC
>CAYRLC010000079.1:0-6763 GCA_964424995.1 uncultured Croceicoccus sp. | reverse complement strand
ACGGTGGCGTCGCCCAGCTTGCCCATGACCAGCGGGCGAATGCCCAGCGGGTCGCGGCAGGCGATCATGCCCGCATTGGTCATCACGATCAGCGAATAGGCGCCCTCCACCAGCCGCAGCGCATCGACGAAGCGGTCGAGCATCGTGGGATAGCGGCTGGTGGCGACGAGGTGGATGATCACCTCGGTATCGCTGGTGGACTGGAAGATCGCACCCTTGCGCACCAGATCGGCGCGCAGATGCATCGCGTTGGAGATATTGCCGTTGTGCGCGATGGCGAAACCGCCGCTGGCAAGGTCGGCATAGAGCGGCTGCACGTTGCGCAGGCCCGCGCCGCCGGTCGTGGAATAGCGCACGTGGCCCGCCGCCATTTCGCCCGGAAGCTGGGCCAGCGCCTCGCCGGTCGAGAAATTCTCGGCGACGTGGCCGGTGCCGCGGCGGGAATAGAATTCCTGCCCGTCGAAGCTGGTGATACCCGCCGCTTCCTGTCCGCGATGCTGCAGGGCGTGGAGGCCGAGCGCGGTGACGGCCGATGCGTCGCGGGCGCCGATGACACCGAAAACACCGCACTCCTCGCGCAGCTTGTCGCCATCCGCATCGAGGAACGGATGGTGGGAAAATTCAATGGGCTTCATGCCTTGAGTGTTCCGCTCTATTGCCGGCCACGCGCTTGCGCTGCCTGTCAGGCCCTGCGCGCGCGGTGCCTAGCAGAAAGGCACCGTCGCGTCACGCGCGCCTTTGCCGATGTTTCGGCGCGATTACAACCGGCGATTGCCGCCGGCGGCCAAGCGGTACGCCCCGCTTGCGCTTGCGGGAACCGCGGCCTAGGCAGTGGCGTTCATCGCTGGAATCGCGATGGGCAGGCGCGAGGGGCGGCCTGCCCGCACCCAACCTTAAGGCTATTTCCGGTTTGATCCTCTCTCCTTTCGAATGGACCATTGCCAAGCGCTACATGCTGCCGGGGCGGGGCGAGGCGTTCATCGCCATGGTCGCGGGCATCAGCCTTGTCGCGGTGATGCTGGGCGTGGCCGCGCTCGTCATCGTGATGAGCGTGATGAACGGCTTTCGCGCCGAACTGCTCGACAAGATCGTCGGGCTCAACGGCCACGCGGTGATCCAGGCATACGGCGGGCGGCTGAACGGCTGGCAGGACGTGCTGGAGGATGTCCGCAAGACCCCCGGCGTTACGCGCGCGCAGCCGCTGATCGAGCAGCCTCTGCTGGGCAGCTACGAAGGCCGGGTCGAGGCGGTGCTGGTGCGCGGATCGACGCAAGGGTCGCTGGACGAGCTGAAGCCCAAGGTGCTGCTCGGTTCCATCGACCAGCTGCAGGCGGGGGCCGACCGGGTCGCGATCGGATCGCGGCTGGCCCAGAACCTCGGCATCCGGGTGGGCGATGTCATCACCATCATCAATCCGCAGGGGCGCAGCACGCCGTTCGGCACTGTTCCGCGCCAGATCGGGTATGAAGTCGCCGCGATCTTCGAGATCGGCATCTACGACTACGACAATGCCTATGTCGTCATGCCGATACAGGACGCGCAGACGCTGATGCTGATGGGCGATACCGTCGGCATGATCGAAGTGATGACCAGCGATCCCGACACCGTCACCGAAACGCTGGCGCCGCTGACGCAGAAGCTGGCGGGCCGGGCGGTGGTCAACGACTGGAAGACGATCAACGCATCGCTGTTCGAGGCGCTGGCGGTCGAGCGGGTGGCGATGTTCGTGGTGCTGTCGATCATCGTGCTGGTCGCGGTGTTCAACATCCTGTCCTCGCTGATCATGCTGGTGCGCGCCAAGACCCGCGACATCGCGATCATGCGCACGATGGGCGCGACGCGGCGTTCGATCCTCAAGATCTTCGTCACCGCCGGGTTCCTGATCGGCGCGCTGGGCACCGGGGCCGGTCTGGCGCTGGGCTTCGTCGCGCTGGAATTCCGGCAATCGGCGGTGCGGCTGGTCGAGCTAATCACTGGCCAGAACCTGTGGGACCCTTCGATCCGCTTCCTGTCCGAACTGCCGGCCAAGACCGATCCGGGCGAGGTCATGGTGATTACCGGCATGGCGCTGGTGCTCTCGTTCCTCGCCACGCTCTACCCCGCGCTGAAGGCGGCGAGCACCGATCCCGTGCAGGTGCTGCGCTATGAGTGAGTTTGCCCCCATGCCTGCTGGCATACCGCCCCTGTCAGGCAACCCCGTCGTCGAACTGCGCGACCTGACCCGCTCTTTCACGCAAGGCGGGGTCACCATCGACGTGCTGCGCGGGATCAACCTGGCGGTCATGCCCGGCGAGATCGTGGCGCTGCTCGGCCCCTCCGGTTCGGGCAAGTCGACGATGCTGCAGGCGGTCGGCCTGCTTGAAGGCGGCTTCGGCGGAGAGATCACGATCTGCGGCAAGCGGGCGGAGAAGTCGAACGGCGACGCGCGCACCGCGCTGCGCCGCGATCACCTGGGCTTCGTCTACCAGTTCCATCACCTGCTGCCCGATTTCGACGCGCGCGAAAATGTCGTGCTCCCGCAATTGGTGGCGGGCGCGGCCCGCGCCGATGCCGATGCGCGGGCGGAGGAACTGCTGACCGCGCTGGGCCTCGGCGCGCGGCTCGATCACCGGCCCAGCCAGCTTTCGGGCGGCGAGCAGCAGCGCGTGGCCGTGGCCCGCGCGCTTGCCAACAAGCCGCAGCTGGTGCTGGCGGACGAGCCTACCGGCAACCTCGACGAGGCGACGAGCGACCGGGTGCTGGAGGAATTCCTGCGGCTGGTGCGCGGGCAGGGCAGTGCCGCGCTGATCGCCACTCACAACGAGCGGCTGGCGGCGCGGATGGACCGGGTGGTGCGCCTGCACGAAGGGGTCTTGACCTGATCGCGTCAGGGGCGCGCGATGGCGAAATATCGCGCGCCGAACGGGGAAACCGGCAGCGATCCGCGCGTTTTGGTAGAGTACGGACACCAAGACAGAAAGGGCGCCATGATGAGCGACCATCCCACCACATTCCACGCCGAGCCGATCGACCTTGCCGCCAGCGAATGGCAAGATAGCGCCGCGCTGCACCGGCGCGATGCCGGCGAGAGCAGCGACATGCTTCGCGGCTTCGACGTGATCCGCAAGGGCACGTTCGCCGAACTCGTCCGCTTCGTGATGATGCTCCCTGCCGAGGATCGTCACGGCCTCGTCATCCAGAAGCTGGGCGACCGGGTCTTCTCGCTCGGCGAGATCGAGGCGCTGGCCCGCCGGGACGACTTCCCCCGCGCCTGACGTGCGGGGGCTGAGGTTCGGGGCCTGACGTTCGGGCCCTGATAGTCGGGCCGTGACCTCCGCTTCGCCTTTCCCGCGGTTGGTGCTATCACCTGCCGCGGGGATGGTCGGCAGGGGGCGACTTTGGAAACGATCGATCGGAGCGGTTCGGATAGCGGCAACGCTGCGCCGGTGGCTCAGTCCGACCGGATCGTCGAACTCGACATGCTGCGCGGCTTCGCGCTGTTCGGCGTCTTGCTCATGAACTTTCTGGGCGTCACGCGACCGGACGGGGAATTCGTCCAGGCGCAGCAGCTCGCCGCGCTCTCCACCGCCGGTCTCGATCGCGTGGTGGCGATGGTGTCCATGACCCTGTTGATGGACAAGGCGAATACGCTTTTCGCCACGCTGTTCGGCCTTGGCTTCTATCTCCAGATGCAGCGGTCGCAGGGCAGGCCGGGGTTCGAGCGGCGATATCTGAAGCGGCTGACCTGGCTGCTGATCTTCGGCTGGCTCAACCTGACCCTCCTCTGGTTCTGGGACATCCTCAACCTCTATGCGCTGGGCGGCTTCCTGCTCCTGGCGATGCGCAACTGGAAGACGCGGAGCCTCGTCGCCTTCGGTCTCGTCGCGGCGCTGCTGCGCGATACGGCGCAGGAATGGATCGTCGGCGCGCTGGGTTTCTCGCAGGGAGAGGCCATCAGCTATACCGAGAGCGCCATCGCCGCGCGGCAGGCGGTCGTGCTGCACGGCAGCTATTTCGACAATGTCGCGATGATGTTCGACCTGACCGTGCGCGAATGGATCGTCGGCGGATTGATCCTCGGCTGGCTGGTCTACGCGCTGGGACGGTTTGCGCTGGGCGCGGCGATCGGGCGTTCGGGCATCCTGGCCGACATTCCGGGCCACCTGCCGCTGCTGTGCAAGGTGGCGGCCATCGCGATTCCCGTCGGCCTTGCCGTTTCCATCGTCGAGGTCAGCCTGATGTTCGGCCTGTTCGGAGAGCGGTGGGAGGATACCGGATCGGCCCTGGCCCCCGCCGCGGCACTGGTGCTTTCGGCGGGCTACGCCGCAGGGCTGGTGGTGGCATGGCACGCCGGGCGCGGTCGCTGGCTGCTCGCGCAGCTGGTGCCGGTGGGGCAGATGGCGCTGACCACTTACCTGATGCAGGGCCTTCTATACGGCTTCGTCCTGTTCGGGATCGGGCCGGGCCTGGGCCTGATGGGGAAGCTGGGCGCGACCATGGGTGCGGTGATCTGCATCGCCTTCTTCGCCGGGCAGATCGCGTTCAGCCACTGGTGGCTCGCCCGCTATCGCTTCGGCCCGATGGAGTGGCTGTGGCGCACGCTGACGTATGGTGCGCGGCCCGCGATGCGGCGGGAACGGGCAGGCATGGTGGCCGCCGCCTGACTTTTCCCCGCGCTATTCCCACGGGCGGGCCTTCGTCCCCTTGGCGCGGTTGGGGGCGCTTGCCATAAACGGGTCATGGCATTCTCTCCCTTCGTACCGCTGCGGGTCTTTTCCAGCTTCACCATGCTGGAAGGCGCGATCGATCCGAAGAAACTGGCCGATCTCGCTCGCCAGCGCGGCTTTCCCGCCATCGCCATTTGCGACCGCAACGGGCTTTACGGCGCGGTCGCCTTTGCCGGGGCCGCGACCGACAAGAAGAAGGTCGGCGTCCAGCCCATCATCGGCACCCTGCTGGCGGTGCAGCGGCCAGAGCGGGAGCAGATCGACTGGCTGGCACTCTATGCGCAGGACGAGACCGGGTGGAACAACCTCTGCCATCTCGTCAGCCTCGCCCACCTCGACCGGCCGCTGCATCTCGATCCGCATGTGCCGATGGAGGCGCTCGCCGGTCGCAGCGACGGGCTGATCTGCCTCACCGGCGGCGGCGAGGGGGCGCTTGCCCGGCTCTTTGCCGCCGAGCAGGTGGCCGAGGCCGAAGCCTATGCCAGCCGTCTGCAGGCACTCTTCCCCGACCGGCTCTATGTCGAGATCGCCCGCAGCGGCGCGGAGAACGAGGCGGAGAGCGAGGCGGCGCTGATCGACCTTGCCTATGCGCGCGACCTGCCGCTGGTCGCCACCAATCCCGCCCTGTTTGACGAGGCGAGCTTCCACGCCGCGCACGATGCGCTGCTGTGCATCGCGGCCTCGACCTACATCGACACGCCCGACCGCCCCCGCGCGCCCAAGGATGCATGGGTCAAGCCCGCAGAGGCGATGGCCGAGATCTTTGCCGACCTGCCCGAGGCGCTGGCCAACACGATGGTCGTCGCCCAGCGCTGCGCCTTTGCGCCGCCCTATCGCAAGCCGATCCTGCCCAGCCTTGCCGGCGACCTCGAGGGCGAGGCGCGGATGATCCGCGAGGATTCGCGCGCCGGTCTCGAAAAGCGGCTCGAACCTTATGGCGAAATGGACCCGGCGGAGCGGCAGAAGTATTTCGACCGCCTCGACTTCGAGGTCGAGATCATCATCGGCATGGGCTTTCCCGGCTACTTCCTGATCGTTGCCGACTTCATCAAGTGGGCGAAGGAAAACGGCATCCCGGTCGGCCCCGGTCGTGGTTCGGGCGCGGGTTCGCTGGTCGCCTGGGCGCTGACGATCACCGATCTCGATCCGCTGCGCCTCGGCCTGCTGTTCGAACGGTTCCTCAACCCCGAACGCGTGTCGATGCCCGACTTCGACATCGACTTCTGTGAAACCCGCCGCGGCGAGGTGATCCGCTACGTCCAGCAGAAATACGGGCACGACCACGTCGCGCAGATCATCACCTTCGGCAAGATGAAGGCCCGCGCGGTGCTGCGCGACTGCGGCCGCATCCTGCAGATGCCCTATGGCCAGGTCGATCGCCTGACCAAGATGGTGCCCAACCACCCGACCGATCCGTGGACGCTGGACCGTACGCTGAACGGCGCGGCGGACTTTGCCGGCGAATACAAGCGCGATCCCGACGTGCGCCGGCTGGTCGACCTCGCCGTCCAGCTCGAAGGCCTGCCGCGCAATTCGTCGACCCACGCGGCGGGCGTCGTGATCGGCGACCGGCCGCTGTCGCAGCTCGTTCCGCTCTACCGCGATCCGCGTTCGGACATGCCGGTGACGCAGTTCGACATGAAGCATGTCGAATCGAGCGGCCTCGTGAAGTTCGACTTCCTCGGTTTGAAGACGCTGTCGGTGCTGAGGAAGGCGGTCGACCTGCTGACCCGGCGCGGCATCACGATCGATCTCGACGCGCTGCCGTGGGACGACGCGGGCGTGTTCCAGCTCTTGAAGCAGGGCAACACCGTCGGCGTGTTCCAGCTGGAATCGGAAGGGATGCGGCGCACGCTGGCGGCGGTGAAGCCGACCAACTTCGGCGACATCATCGCGCTCGTCTCGCTCTATCGTCCCGGTCCGATGGACAACATTCCGCTGTTCGGGCGCCGCAAGAACGGTCTCGAAAGCATCGAGTATCCGCACGAGAAGCTGGCGGGCATCCTGTCGGAGACCTACGGGATCTTCGTCTACCAGGAACAGGTCATGCAGGCCGC
>CAYRLC010000078.1:0-12247 GCA_964424995.1 uncultured Croceicoccus sp. | reverse complement strand
GCCGATGCTGGCCCGCATGGGCGAGGCGACCGTTTCGCTCCCCGGCGGCTGCGCCATCGGCAACCGCCCGATCGACCTGCACCTTAAGGCGCTCGAAGCACTGGGCGCGCATATCGAGCTGGCGGCGGGCTATGTGCGCGCGATCGCGCCGGATGGCGGGCTGCCGGGTGGGCGCTATTCCTTCCCGGTGGTATCCGTGGGGGCAACTGAGAATGCGCTGATGGCGGCGGTGCTGGCCAACGGCACCAGCCGGCTGGACAATGCCGCGCGCGAGCCGGAGATCGTCGACTTGTGCAACCTCCTCGTCGCGATGGGCGCCGAGATCGAGGGCATCGGCGAATCGCTGATCACCATCCACGGCGTGAAGCGGCTGCACGGCGCGACCTACCGCGTCATGCCAGACCGGATCGAGGCCGGCTCCTACGCCTGCGCCGCCGCGATCACCGGCGGTGACGTGACGCTGATGGGCGCGAACATGAAGGACATGGTCGCCACCAACCACGCGCTGCGCAATGCGGGCGTGCTGGTGGAGGAGGTCAAGGGCGGCATCCGCGTCGCCTGTGACGGCCCCTTGCACGCGGTAAACCTGTCGACCGCGCCCTTCCCCGGTTTCGCTACCGACATGCAGGCGCAGATGATGGCGCTGCTGGGCATGGCGCAGGGCACCAGCGTGCTGACCGAGACGATCTTCGAGAACCGCTACATGCACGTGCCCGAACTCAATCGCATGGGCGCGCATATCGAGACGCAGGGCCGCACCGCCATCGTCCACGGGGTCGAGAAGCTGACCGGCGCCGAAGTCATGGCGACCGACCTGCGCGCCTCGATGAGCCTCGTCATCGCGGGCCTTCGGGCAGAAGGCGAGACGACCGTCCACCGCCTCTACCACCTCGACCGGGGGTATGAGCGGCTGGAGGAGAAGCTCTCCCTCGTCGGCGCGAACATCAGCCGCGTCGGCGGCGACTGATCGGCGTGTCGGCGACGCGCCCCACCCGCTAGGCCTGCGCCGCAGATGGCGCTGGTCAGGGAGATCGTCGGCTGGATCGCCCGGCACTTCGTGCTGTGGCTGCTGCTGATCGCGGCGATCCTCGTGTTCAACGCCTGGAACGCGGGCGCGCGGCATGATGACCGGGCCGACGGGCTGGCGTCAGTGGCCGAAGCCGTCGAGAGCGAGCGTAAGACCGCGCAGGCCGATCTGCTGGCACTGCAACGCCGCGCCGGCAACGCCCCGCGCGAGGCGCTGATTGCCGAACGGCAACGGCGGCAGGTCGATCTCGTCGCCCTGCAGGGCCGGCAGCGCGACGAGGCAGCCCGCAAGCTCAGCATGGTCACGCTCGACCGCGACGCCGTGCTCGCCGACCAGACGCTCGCCCTGCAAATCGCCGCGACGGAGCGCGAGATCGCGGTGATCGACAATGCGCTGGCCGCTGCCGATGCGAAAAGCGCCGGGGCGGCGGCGCAGGCCGCGCTGGGGGCATCGCAGGCGGCACTGCGGACAGCGGCGCAAGGCTGCGTCGATGCCGACCGCGCCAACGCGGCGTTTCGCGCACAGGCCCGCCTGCGCCAGCTGGAGGGCGAACTGCTCGGCGAGGCTGAACGGTTACGCCGGGCCGAGCGCAATACCTGCGACGACTATCTTGCCGTCAAGGCCCGCCACGAGGGCACCGAACGCACGTTCGCCGAGGCGCGGCGCAAGACGCTGGCCTGGCAGACGAAGGGCGAGCAACTGGCGGGCGAACGGATCGCGGGGGGCGAGGCGGCCTTGAACGCTGAGATCGCGCGCGAACGCGACGCCGCCGACGATTCGGTCCACGGCCGGGTCCAACGCAAATGGACCGAATGGGGCATGGACGCGATCCTGTGGCAGGCCCTGGCGGTCCTCCTGCTCATCGTCGCGACGCCATACCTCATCCGACTGCTGTTCTGGTTCGTGCTCGCGCCCATCGCGGAGCGTCGCCCCGCCATCCGCATCGCGGTGCCGGGGGGGGGCGCCGTGCCGATGCCGCCGGCGGCCCGCTCCACCACGTCTGTCACGGTGCGGCTGGCGGAGGGTGAGGAGCTGCTGGTGCGGCAGGACTACCTGCAGAGCACGTCGGCAAACGGCGCCAAGGCGACCCGCTGGCTGCTCGATCCGCGCCATCCGCTCTCCAGCATCGCGAGCGGTCTCTATTTCCTGACCCGCGTGCGCGGCGAAGGGAGCGAGACGACCGTGTCGGCTGTCCACGACCCCTTCGCCGAAGTCACGGTCGTGACGCTGCCGGTGCGCGGCGCGGCGGTGCTGCATCCGCGCGCGCTGGCCGCCGTGGTGCAGCCGATCGGAGAGCCGCTGCGCATTACCAGCCATTGGCGGCTCGGTTCCCTCAACGCATGGCTGACCTTGCAGTTGCGTTACCTCGTCTTCCACGGCCCGGCGCGGCTGGTGGTCAAGGGCGGACGCGGCATCCGGGTCGAACAGGCCGGCGCGGGCCGCGTGTTCGGGCAGGACCAGCTGGCCGGGTTCAGCGCGGACCTCGCCTATTCGGTCACCCGGACGGAGACCTTCTGGCCCTATTTCCTCGGCCGCGAATCACTGCTGAAGGACAGGGTCATCGGCGGCGAAGGCATGCTGATGGTGGAGGAAGCACCGATGGCCGGGCGGCGCGGCGGGGTTCGGCACGGGCTGGAAGGCGCGGTCGATGCCGCGCTCAAGGCCGTGGGATTGTAGAAATCTGCTCACGGCTTGGCGCATTTGACGAAACCTTCGGGCCGCCTTGCGCGTTGAGGCGGCACACGAAGGAGATTTTTGCGATGAGCCTCATCAAGATTGCCGCCCTCGGCGCGCTCGGTTACGCCGGGTACCGCTATTATCAGAAGCAGAACCACACCTCGCACGCCGCATTCGCCGATGGCCAGCCGGCTCCGACGCCCGGCCTGTCGACGACGCCGGTGCGCGATGCCGGTGCCGACGCGATGCGTGACACGCCCAAGAGCTGGTCCAAGACCGACCAGGCGCTGGACGAAAGCTTCCCGGCCAGCGACCCCGCCGCGACCTACTGATCGTTGGCGAACCCCATCGGAGAGGGGCGGGCATGTCCCGCCCCTCTTTCGTTTCGGCAGCGACACGCGAGAGAGCGCCATGACCTACAAGCGCTTCGATCGCCATCATGACCTACCGCCGCGCCCACATCTCCGATCCGCGCGTCCGCGATCTGGCCAACAGCATCATCGATGCGCAAGTGAAGGAGATCGGCGAGATGGAGGCATTGATCGCCGACATCGAGGCACACGCCGATGCCAGGGGGCAACCCGCGCCGGTCCACTGATCGCCCGCAAGCGATCACGACAGGCTGATCAGGGCGGGCAGTTCAGGGCAGGCGCGCGGTGACCAGCCAGACCCGGATGGCGCTCGCCAACCCGGGCGGCGTGGAACTGGTAATCCGCTCGGCATCGATCTTGCCGACTAGCGCGTTCACCGACAGACCCTCTTCCGCCGCCACGTCTTTCAACATGTCCCAGAACACCGGTTCGAGGCTGATCGAGGTCTTGTGCCCGGCGATGTCCACCGACCGCTTGACCGGCGGGTGGTAGGGCACGGTCACAGTACGATGCGCCAGAGCAGCGCGCGCGAACATGGATGGTGCAGGTCGCCCGCGTCGAACACGCCGATCTCGATCCCGCCGGCCTTTTCGATCGTGCGGATCGAGGCGGGATTGTCGGCCTGCACGGTCAGGTCGATGTGCCGCAATCCCAGCGCCTTCGCTTCCCGCCCGATCGCCCGCAACGCCTGCGTTGCAAAACCCCGCCCGCGAAACGGCTCTGCCACCACGTAGCCGACGTGGCCCGGCACGCCGGGCGGCAGTTCGCTCGTCCCCGGCTGCCAGCGCAAGTTGATCGCCCCGGCAAAGGCATGGTCGTGCCACATCCAGCGCGTATAGCCCGGCAGCCGCGCATGGACCGTGCCATCGGCATGGGCGAAGGCCGGGCCGCGCGCTTCGGGGTCGTGGAGTTCGGCGAGCAGGCCGGCAGGATCGCTGTCCACGCGGGCCAAGTGATCGAAGCGCACGACTTCCGGATCGACATTGCTGGGGGAAAAGCCCGCTTCCAGCGCGGCGCGATATTCGTCGAGCATGAACAGGGTGGGGCGGACGAGTTCCATGGCCGCGACCATGGCGAGCCTCAGCACCCTGGTCCAGCGTTATGCGGCCATCGTCCCGTTTCGATCCTCTGCCGTGATCGCCCAGCGTTCGTGATCGCGCCACGCCCCGTCGATCATCAGGTAACGGGGGCTGAACCCCTCCTTGCGAAAGCCTGCCCGGCGGACCAGCGCGATCGAGCGAGCGTTGGCGGGCTGGATGTTCGCCTCCACCCGGTGCAGGCCGATGGCATCGAAGGCTTCGGCCAGCACCAGATGCAGCGCTTCGCCCACCAGCCCCTGCCCCGCCGTCGCCGGATAACCGTGATAGCCGAGATAGGCATTGCGGAAGTTGCCCATCGCGATCTGCGTCAGGTTGAACACCCCGACCAGCGCGCCATCGTGCGTCCGCGCGACGAAGGACCGATTGATCGGCTCCCGCGAGTGGTCGAGCCACGCAGCGAATCCCGTCGCGTCGTCGAAGGGGGCGGCGAACGGGGCATGCCAGTGACGCGCGGCATGGTTGGCGGCGATCAGCGCGTCGCCGTCGTCCTCGCTCGGCAAGTCGATGCGCACACGCGGCGGGGCCATCGCACCATCCTCCTTTGCCGCGCACGATATCGCTCGGCAGGTTACCGAACCGCTAGGCGGCGCTCCAGTCCACTGCCCCGCGTCCGTGGGCGGTCAGAAAGGCGTTGGCCCGGCTGAACGGGCGCGACCCGAAGAAACCGCGATAGGCGGACAGCGGGCTGGGGTGCACGCTCTCGATCACGCAATGCCGCGTGCCGGGGCCCAGTTCGGGCACGCGCCGCGCCTTGGACTGCGCGTGGCTGCCCCACAGGATGAAGACCGAAGGTTCGGGGCGCGCCGCGACCGCCGCGACGCAGGCATCGGTCACCGCCTCCCACCCCCGGTTCTGGTGCGACCCGGCCTTTCCCGCCTCCACCGTCAGGGCATTGTTGAGCAGCAATACCCCCTGCCGCGCCCAGCCCGACAAGTCGCCGGCGAGCGGCGGGGCGACGCCGCAATCGTCGGCCAGTTCCTTGTAGATGTTGCGCAGCGACGGGGGCAGCTTTTCTCCCATCGGCACCGAGAAGGCGAGGCCGTGCGCCTGCCCCGGCCCGTGATAGGGGTCCTGCCCAAGGATCACGACTTTCACGGTGTCGAGCGGGGTCAGTTCGAGCGCGCGCAGCCGCTCCCGCTCGGGCGGATAGACGGTGCGCCCCGCCGCCGCCTCGCCCGCCAGCCATCTGGCCAGCTCGCGCGCGGGGGCAGCCGAGAGCACGGGGTTCAGAACGGGGGCCCAACCGGCAGGAACGGTGTCGATCATGCACCGCGTTCTAGGTGGTAAATCCAGGATTGGCGACGCATGCCATGCCAGCCGCCTCTTTTCCTTGTGCGACGATGCCTCTAAGGGCTGGGACATGGCAGTTTACCTTCACGAAGAAGACCTTCCCGCAGACGTCCTCGCGCCCGGCCCCGTGGCGGTCGATACCGAGACCATGGGCCTCGTCACCCGGCGCGACCGGCTGTGCGTGGTGCAGATCTCCGACGGCCGGGGGGACGAGCATCTTGTCCGCTTCGCCGCGGGCAGCGCCTACGACGCGCCGAACCTGAAGGCGGTGCTGGCCGACCCGGCGCGGGAGAAGTATTTCCACTATGCACGCTTCGACCTTGCCGCGATCTGGCACTATCTTGGCGTCATGGCCGCGCCGGTATTCTGCACCAAGATCGCCAGCAAGCTGACCCGCACCTACACCGACCGCCACGGCCTCAAGAATCTCGTCACCGAGCTGTTGGGCAAGGACATTTCCAAGCAGCAGCAGTCGAGCGACTGGGGCGCGCCCACCCTGATCGAGGCGCAGAAGGAATATGCCGCCAGCGACGTGCGCTTCCTGCACGACATGGTCGCGATCTTCCGCGAACGGCTCGCCCGCGAAGGGCGGACCGAGATGGCGCAGGCCTGCTTCGATTTCCTGCCCACCCGCGCCCTGCTCGACCTGTCGGGCTGGGAGGATAAGGACATATTCAGCCACGAAGGCTGATCAGGGCTGGCACCGCACGTGCCCGCACCCGATATGGACGCTCAATGACCGCTCAGGCCGACATCATCCGCGACAAGCGCCGCCACATCGCCCGGCCGGGCGGCGCGCACGATCGGCTGGTCCGCACGATGGTGATGGTCCTGCCTGTGCTGATCGGTGCGCTGTTTGCGATGATGATCCTCTCGCCGCTGTCGCCGCGCGGAGAGATCAGCTTCCTGCTCGACCGGGATCGGGTGCAGGTGACCCCCAACCGGCTCTCTGTCGACAAGGCGATGTATCGCGGGCTCGACGCCGAAGGGCGGCCCTTTGCGGTCATGGCCGGCAATGCCGTACAACAGACGCGCGAGATCAAGAACATCGAGATGGAGGACGTGACCGCGCGCATCCTGCTCGACAACGGGCCGGCCGAACTGCTGGCGCAGCGCGGCATCTACGACTTCGGCGCGGACATGGTGACGGTGCCGGGCGCGGTGAACTTCGTCGCCGCCGACGGCTATCGCATGATCGCCCGCAACGTGTCGCTCGATCTCAAGAATCGCCGGCTGCTCGGCCAGGGGCGGGTCGAGGGGCGCATCCCCGCCGGCACCTTCAGCGCCAACCGGCTGGAGGCGGATTTGCAGGCCCGCACCATTTCGCTTATCGGCAATGCCCGGCTGCACATGCAGCCCGGATCGCTCAGGATGCCATGATCATGACGTTTACCCGTTCCCTGCGCCTTGGTTTTGCCGGTTTCGCCGTCACCGCCGCCGCCCTCGTCGGTGCGCAGCAGTTGTCGGCGCAGGCGATCGCCGGGTTCAATTCGAACCAGCCGGTGGATTACGCGGCAGACCGGATCGAGTTGCAGGACCGGGAGAATCGCGTGGTCCTGTCGGGCGCGGTGGACATCCGGCAGGGCGACCTCAGGCTCAACGCGGGGCGCACCATCGTCAACTACACCGATGCCGGATCGCTGAAGATTCAGCGCATAACCGCCACCGGCGGCGTGCGCGTCGCGCGCGGGAACGAGACGGCGAGCGGCAATGTCGGCGTCTACGATTTCAACCGCCGGATCATCACGCTGGTCGGCGACGTCAAGCTGCGCCGCGGATCGGACACGCTGAACGGCGGGCGGCTGGTGATCGACCTGACCACCGGCGTATCGAGCGTCGATGGGCGCGGTTCGGGTTCGTCTTCCGCCGTCGGCGGCACGACGAGCAGTTCGGGCGGCCGGGTCAGCGGCAGTTTCTCGGTTCCCGGCAACTGATCCGGTATTGATCGGCTTCACCAACCGTCCGGCGCCATTGCGCCGGGCGGCACAATGCTTATGGTGCGACGCCGAACCGCATCCCCCTGAATTTCCGCGGAGTTTCCATGTCGAATGAACGCAAAGTCGCCCTGATCACCGGCGTGACCGGCCAGGACGGCGCGTACCTTGCCCGCTTGCTGCTGGAAAAGGGTTACGAGGTGCACGGCATCAAGCGCCGCTCGTCGAGCTTCAATACCGGCCGGATCGAGGACATCTACGAAGATCCGCATGTCGAGCACCAGCGGTTCCACCTTCACTACGGCGACCTGACCGACAGCACGGCTCATCTCGCCGCGAACGACATTCAGCAATTGCGGCAATTCGTCGATCGATGTGCGGCGCAGCAACTTGCCGAGCGGTGTGAAACGCTCGTCATCGGGCACGGCCGAGAGGGCACCGGCAGCATCCTGACGCTCGATTCGCATGGACCGGAACTTGTAGATGGAGAAGATGCGATTGCCGCGCCCCGACCTCTTCTGCACGAATAGCGCTGGCCCGCCATCCTGCAGGCGGATGGCGATCGCGATCACCAACAAGAGCGGCGCCAGCACGACCAGCGCGGGCAAGGCGATCGCAAGATCGAAGGCACGCTTCACCGCACGTTGCCGCAGATCGAGCGGGCGGTGCGATACCAGCAGCAGCCCCTGCCCGCCGGCGTTGCGGGCGCCCAGTGCACCCAGCTCCCAGACGGTTTCGTCGATGATCTCGCCTTCGACCGACAGGCCCTTCAGCGTCATCGACCAGGCGACACGATTGCGCGGCGCGCAGGAGATCACGACCCGGTCCATCGGCGCGAACCAGCGGCCCAGACGGTCCAGAGCAAGGGGATCGCGGATGTCGGGCCGCAGCCCCTGTTCGGCGGCGCTGATTGCATAAGCGCCCGGAATGGAGACGCGCGGTCCGCCATCCTCGACGATCAGCACGTTCTCGACCCGCCCCCCGCAATGCAGGATGGCGAAGTGGCTGAGCAACCGGCGCGACGCACAAAGCGCGAGCCCGGCGGCCACGATGCCAACGCCGAAGGTCATGCGCGAGTAGACCCCGCCGGTCTTCATGAAGAAGGCGATGAGGAGCACGATGCCCGCCGACAGCAACAAGGCCTGCGCCGCTCTTTTCAGCGAGGTGTTGAGCGACCCCAACGCCGCGATCGAATAGCTGCCGTTATATAGCGCGATGGTCAGGAAGATCGGCATGATCATCCGGGCCTGGCGCATGGCCTCACCGCCGAAAGGGTCGAAATTGCGGACGATGCTCGCGATCACGAAGCCGAGCGCGAGGGCAGCGATGTCGCCCAGCATCATGACGAGATAGCACTGCAGCCGCCGCTTTTCGAGCATGCGCACGAGCGGCTGGTTCGGTTCCGCGACATGTTCGGGGGCACCCGCCAGACCCATGCCCAAGGGAAGCGCCTTGATCGGCGCATCCAACGGGTCGGACACAAACGTATGCGACTGGAGGTTCATGCAGCATCCCATTGGGGGGAGGGGAACGGCTAGGTTAAAGTTCGTAGCGCTGGTTAAGGACTTTTACGTAATTAGGCCAGCTCTGCCCAAAAATCGCTGGTTCCCCAGATGGTTCCCGGCATGCATAAAATTAATGCGATCCGGGCGAGCAGGGGGTCAGCGGCGCCCTTGCGCAGCCCGCGCAATCTCGTTGCATCCGGCCGCGAAGAGCAAAGGCGCCGACTGGCTGTCGAAGATCAGCGACCGGTGAAGTTCGATCAGCCGCTCGCCCAAGCGGGCGAGCCGGGCGCCGCGCCAGCATTGCAACTGGCGGGTGATGGCGCCCTGTTCCTTGAAGAAGATGCGCCGGGCCCGAACTTCGTCGTCCACAAAGCCAGCGACATCGCCCTGCCCCTGCATGCGCGCCGCGATCTGCGCCAGCTGCGCCACGCGCCGTTCCATCGCCAGCACCGTGCCCACCGGGTTGAGGCCCAGCTGCCTGAAGCGCGCCAGTTCGCCGGGCAACTTCGCGCCGTCGCCCGAAAGCACGGCGTCGACCAGCGGCATCATGCCGTCGTCCTCTGTCTCCGCCGCGACGGCGTCGAGATCGGCGGCCGTGGCATTGCGCGGGGCCTGCGCGTCGGCATCGAGATAGAGCGCCAGCTTCTGCACCTCGGATGCGGCCATACGGGTATCGAGCCCGACCGATCCGGCGATCCGCTGCGCAAGGTCGGAGCCCATCCGCACGCCCGCCGCATCGGCCAGCCGCCGGACCTCGGCCGTGACCGAGGCGAGATCGGGCGGATAGAACATGACGACGAGCGCATCGTCGCGCTTTTCCAGCAGCTTGGCAGTGCGCGACTTGTCGGTCGCGCCGCTGGCGATGACCAGTACCGGCCAGCCCTGCGCCACGTCCTTCGGATCGGCATCGGTCAGGATCTTCAGCGCGTCGTGCGCCTCTTCGCCATTGGCGCGCACGACGATATGGCGACGGTCGCCGAAAAGCGAGGTGGACCGCGTCTCGTCGGCCAGCCGGACCGGGTCGCGCTTCAGGTCGCCGCCGTCGATCTCCACCTTCTCGCCCGGATCGGGGAGCATGGCGATGATGCGGGCGGCCGCAGCGTGAGCCCCGGCATCGTCCGGCCCGCAGAAGAAATAGACCTTCGCATTGCGAGCGGCGCCAGCGGCGAGTTTCGCGAAGTTCTTCTGGGTCGCCTTCACCGCTCAGCCAGCGGGTTGGGCGGCTGTCTGGGAAGGCGCGGCGCGCATCTTCAGTGCGATCTGGGCGACGATCATGTCGGCCACCTCGCGCGTCAGGTTTTCGAGCGCGGTCTGCTCTGCCGCGATGGTTGCGTATTCACTCGACACCACGTCGATGCCTGCGTCCGAACCGGCGGTCGCGTCGAGCACCGTCTGCCCCGTGGCGAGATCGACGAGGCGGTAACGCGCACGCAGGGTGCGGCGTTCGCGCCCGATGGTATCGTCACCCAGCAGGCCGAGGCCATCGAGCTGGTCGTCGAGGCGCACGTCGAGCCGGTATCGCGCCCCCGCATCCGCCGAGCCGAGCTTCTGGACCAGCGCGTCGCGCATGAGCCAGCCCTGCTGCCCGGGAATGGCCGCGACGGTGACTGCGTCAAACCCCGCCGCCACGCGCCCGTCGCCGCCGCCCGCATACATCGGCGACAGCCCGCAAGCGGACAGCAGGCCAGACAGCATCAGGGCAAGAGGAAGGGCGAAAAAGCGCATCACACCACGATATTGACGAGCCGGTCGGGCACCACGATGACCTTGCGGATCGGGGCACCCTCAAGGTTACGCTGGACCTTCTCGCTGGCGAGCGCAAGCGCCTCCAGCTCATCCTTGCCGGTTCCCTTGGCAACTGTCAGCGTGTCGCGCAGCTTGCCCTTCACCTGCACCGCGATGGTCACTTCGTCCTCGACCAGCAGAGCCGGATCGTGGGCGGGCCAGTCGGCTTGTGCGATCAGCCCGGCAAAGCCCGCGCGCGACCACGCTTCTTCGGCAAGGTGCGGCATCATCGGCGCGACGAGCAGCATCAGCGCGCGGATCGCCTCGCTCCGGCTGGCCGATGGCGCGGCCTTTTCGGCGGCACTGGTCAGCTCGTAGATGCGCGCGACCGCCTTGTTGAAGCTCAGGGCCTCGATATCTTCGGCAACCGCGGCGATGGTCTGGTGCATCTTTCGGGCCAGAGCCTTTTCGTCACCTTCGGCGCTTGCGTCGTACTGGCCGAACAGACGCCACAGGCGCTGGACGAAGCGGCCGCAGCCTTCGATCCCCGCCTCGCTCCACGGCAGGTCGCGTTCGGGCGGGCTGTCCGACAGCATGAACCAGCGCACCGCGTCGGCGCCGTAGCGGGCGACGATCTCGTCCGGGTCGACGACGTTCTTCTTCGACTTGGACATCTTGATGACCCGGCCGATCTCGACCGGCTGGCCATCGTCCTTGAGCACCGCACCGTTGCCGTCGCGGGCCACTTCGCCGGGGCTGTAGTAGACCGGGCGACCGTCGACGCGCCGCTCGTAGGTCTCGTGCGTGACCATGCCCTGCGTGAACAGCTGCGCGAACGGCTCCTTCACCTCGACCATGCCGCAATGCGCCAGCGCGCGGGTCCAGAAGCGGGCGTAGAGCAAGTGCAGGATCGCATGCTCGATCCCGCCGATGTACTGGTTCACCGGCAGCCAGGCGGCGACTTCGGCCGGGTCGAACGGCTTGTCGCCGGGCTGGCTGGCGAAGCGCAGGAAGTACCAGCTCGAATCGGCAAAGGTGTCGAGCGTGTCGGTCTCGCGCAGCGCCGCCTTGCCGCACTTCGGGCAATCGACGTGTTTCCAAGTCGGGTGACGATCGAGCGGGTTGCCGGGCGTCTTGAAGTCCACGTCATCGGGCAGCACGACCGGAAGCTGGTCCACCGGCACCGGCACGACACCGCAGCCGTCGCCCTCTTCCCCGCCGCAGTGGATCATCGGGATCGGCGTGCCCCAGTACCGCTGACGCGACACGCCCCAGTCGCGCAGCCGATACTGCGTCTTGGCGACGCCCCAGCCGTCCTCGCCCGCGCGGGTGATGATCGCGGTCTTGGCATCGTCCACCGACAGGCCGGTCAGGAAGTCGGAGTTGACGACGAAACCGTCCCCCGCCTCCGCCTCGCCCGCGAAGGGCTTGTCGGCATCGGCCATGCTGGCCGCGACGACGCGCTTGATCGGCAGGCCGTACTTGGTCGCGAACTCGAAGTCGCGCTGGTCGTGACCCGGCACCGCCATGATCGCGCCGGTGCCGTATTCCATCAGCACGAAGTTCGCGATCCAGACCGGGATATCCTCACCGGTAAAGGGATGCGCAACCTTCAGCC
>CAYRLC010000077.1:0-12806 GCA_964424995.1 uncultured Croceicoccus sp. | reverse complement strand
TGTAGCCGATGGGTAGGTCTGGCGTGCGGCCCAACCCGGCCAGCGCGGCGGCGAGCACGCCGACACAGTCCAGCCCGGTGCGCGGGTCGCGGCCATGAAGCCGAAACGGCGTACCGACCAGCGCCAGCGCCTCTTGCGCTAGCCCGTTCGCTTTCACGATGGCGGAACCGGGTAGCGGGTGAGCAGATCGTTGCCCGGCAGGAATGGCTCGCCTTGAAAATTGGCCGCGTTGGCGAAGCGGGTGGCGCACGTGTCCAGCGTATGGTCGCAGCCCTCACGCAGGAGCAGAGCGGCCCCGGTCGGCGTCGCCGGGTCCAGCGGCGTGTCGAGAATCAGCGCGTCGCTGCCATCAAGCTGCGCGACAACCTGCATGCGCTGCCCCGCGTGTGGGCCGTCGAGCCAGATCACATTGCCGCCGACGAGATCGGCTGGATCGACGCCCGACTCCAGCACGATGGCGTTCGCTGCCGCATCGAGCGATGCCAGCGCACCTTCGTGCGTAAACACCGCCGCGCTGAGACCGCAACCCGGTCCGCAGAACACCGCGCGGCAACTCGGGCTGGTGCGCGGCACTGGGTCGCGCAGCAATTCCGCCTTGCGTGAGACCAGTTCGGCCCCGAAGTGCCCGTCTTCCTCGCTGACGCTGCCCATTGTTCCGCGCCACAGCACTTCGCGTTCGCCGCTTACCCAATCGACCAGCCCGATGCGGATACTGGCACCATCGAAGCACCCGGCGGAAAGATCCTCGGCCCGGATTGCATCGTGGGTCAGCGCGCCGCGAACATCGGCACTGTCCGGCTCGAAGTCGCCCGACTTGCGGATGGCCGAGGGAATCATGCCGGGGGAAGCGCGGTGGAGCAGGCCATCGAACCACAAATCGCGATCGTGCGTGGTGAAGGCGAAGGCACACCCGTCACGCCGCCGCACTTGCCAGAATGTCGCAACGGTCTCGAGGTCGCCGGCAAACCAGGCGCGGGTCATGCCGCCTCTCGCACTTCGACGACCGGAACGCTCGGTGCCTCGCCGGCGGCAAAGGCGACGCCGGAGATTTCCAGTTGGTCCTCGGCGAAGCGCACCGGCACGTCGAACAGAAAGCCCGCGCGCACTGCCGCGCTGTCGCCGGGCGGTTCGGTGAAGCTTATGATGCCGCCAGCCTCCAGCGTCCAGTTGCCTACCATGACCACGCCATCCACGCTGACGATCAGCGTGTCGAAGCGCGGGCGGGTGATGCGGCGGACCTGGCCAGCAGCGTCGGTGCCGTATCGCTTGACCAACGGGAACGCGGAAATCACGCCGTCGCCAATGCCGAGCAATTGGTCGAGCATCGTCGGCGTACCGGTCATCCCGTTCGAACTGTGATCGGAAGGATCGGTGAGGCGAAACCCGCGTGCCGCGCCGCGCCGCGCACGGTAGAAGGCGATTAGTTCGCCCAGTTCCGCGTCGGAACGGATGCCCGGCCCGACATCGAAACGCAGCCGTGCATCGGACCACAGGCTGTTGCGCCGCTCGAACCCGGACGCCGTCACTGCCACGCTGGTGGAAAATTCCGGAACGATCGTCGCCTCGCGGCCCAGCGCGAAGGGATAGAGCACATCGTCGAAGGCCTGCATGGTATCGCTCTCCTCAAACTCGGGTATTCGCAAATATCCGTCGCGCGTCACTTGCGGCAGCGCCCAGACCACGGTTTCGTGCGGATTGCGGGCAAGCGCTTCGTCGATGCCAGCATCGATCCGCCGCCATTCCTCGCGATCTTCCGGTCGCAGGACGAAGCCGGCGAAATAGTCCTGCTCTGCCGGCGGATAACCGAGGCGGTCGTCGATTTCGGCATAGGCGCTGCGGCGGAACGCATCGGCGCCATCGGTCAGCCAGTCGTAATCTTCCACCTGCAACCGGTCGAACGCGGGCGCGGCCCAGTCGGTGGGCAGGTTGGCGCGCTTGAGATCGGGCATCGCCGGGTCGAGTAGCGTCGGCGGAAACACCAGCAGCAGGGCTTCCACAGGATGCGGCGCGGCGGCGGCGCGCGCCACCGAGACCAGCGCGGCAGTCGATTCAGCGAGCACGGTTCCCGCTTCGTCCAGCAGCGCCTTCTGCGCACCGTTCAGCGGCAGTCGCATGTTGGTGATGACCGGCGGGCTAACGCCGAAGCGCGCTTTCGCCTCGTCATCGTAAAGGCAGATGCGGCCATCGGCGAAAGTCCACCACCATGGCTCGCCCACCTGGAAGCGGACGGGCGCGCCCGCCTCCACCATCAGGCCGACGAACGCCATCGCGACCGTGCACAGCCAGCCCATCGCCGCGTCGTGCGCGGGCGACAGCAGCGCCGAGGGCGGATCCCAACCGGTCTCGGACGGATTGCCCAAGTGGTCGCGTTGCTTCCATTCCTCCGGGCAATGCTGCGCCAGCAGTTCGTACGAGAGCGAGGCGATCGGGCTGAAGCCCAGCCGCACGCACTCGGCGAAAAAGGCCAGATGCCAGGCCCGCGTCGGCGGGTTCAGCGGATCGGGGGCGCCAGCGGCGGCGAGATACACGCCGCCAGAATGTTCAAGCCGGAAGTAATGGCTCATGCCCACGTAATGGACCACCGAACCGCGATAGCCGAGTTGCCGGATGTTGCGCAGCAGCCGCGCCGGGGTCTGCACGCCGTTGTCGTCGAACCCGGTGGCGATCGCCAGCCCGTGCGGCGGGATCACGACATCGCCGATCTCCAGCGTCGCGCATCCGGTGCAGGCGATCTCGGTGATCTCTGCCCAACCGTCTGCGGCGGCGGACAGGGCCGCCTCGCTGCCGATGACGTAACCCGGCGCGACCAGCGAGATGAACATGCGGTCAATATCGCGCGGCCACACCCGATCCGCGTCGGTGGGCAGATTGAACCCGCCGTCGAGCGCGGAAAACGGCAGCACGATCTCGGCATCCTCGGGCGAACCCTCGGCATAGTTCCACAGGCGGACATACCAGACCTGCGGATCGCCATCGGCATCGCGCCCCTCGATCGTCAGCGTCGGCCCGTGCATCGCATCGAGCGCGATCACGCCGCCCGAACGCCAGCGAAAGCTGAGCGTCGTGTGCGCGTAGTCACGGTCGGTCTTGTAGGCGAGCAGCGGGTGGTCGTGCCGGTCCTCGCTCTCCCAGATCAGCCCGGCGAGATCGGCCTCGCGCAGGAACGTCGCATCGACACGCAGCGCGTCCGGCGCGGTGCTGACCACGGCGGCAACCATCGGGCGCGGAAAATTGACCGTCCAGAAGCGCGGGTCGAAGCGCTGGATGTAATCGAAGTGCTGCCCATCGCGCCTGTCGGCAAGCCAGAATGCCATGCTGGTTTCCTAACGATTGAACGTCGCCGCGCGGCGCACCGCGCTGGCGACTTGCCGCGACGAGCGCTGCAGGGATTGCGGCACGCTCGCGCCCCGAGGCGAAACGACCTGGATCGACACTTTCATGTCGCGTCCGCCGGACGCCGTCCCCGGCTCGATCCGCCCGGCGCTGGTCGGCACGAACATTTCCGGGCCGCGCTCGCCAACCATGTAGCCGCGACCCGGTGCGACATTGCCGCCGGTGGCGCGGCCAGGCAGGCCAAGCAGGCCACCGACCGCGCTTCCGAGCAATGTGCTCAGACCGCCGCTGCTGCCGCCTCCAAGCGAGGAGAACAGCGTTTGCAACGCTTGCGCGGCGATCTCGTCCAGCGAGCGCTTGGCCACGCGCGTGAGGTCATCGAAGCCCAGGCTGCCGCGCCGGATCGCGCCGGTCAGGCCGCGTTCCAGCACGTCGCCAGCGCGGGTGAAGCCGCCTACCAGTTCGCCGTCCACGCTGGCGCGCATCCGGGCGATGTCGCGGGAAAAGCCCTCGGTGCTGGCGCGGACATCCACCAGCAGGCTGTCGATCTCATCATCCATGGTCTTTTTCCATCAGCCGTTCGAGCGCGGCCCGGTCGAGGCCAGCAGCTTGGGGGTGGTCGCCGAGGGCGAGCGCGGCGGCGAGTTCGGCAGGCGTCGCCGCCCAGAATGTCTGCGGCCGCCAGCCCAGCGTCCGGGCCGCCAGTCCCGAGAGATGGACGGCAAAGTCGCCGAAGCGCGGCGTCATTCGTTGCCGCGCAGGATCTGGCCGAGCAGAACGCGCAAGGGGGCGGCGCTGGCGGCCAGACCCTGACGCAGCACCGCCTCGCCCACGGCCTCGCGGGTGAGTTCGCCGCGCTTGGTAAGGCAGTGCCAGAACAGCGATGCCACTTCGGCCAGCCGCAACTCGCCCGCGCCCGCCCGCTCGACCAGCGCGAACAGCGGGCCAAGCTCCTGTTCGGCGGCGACGAGCGCGGTGAAGCTGGGGCGCAGGACATGGGGTGTGCCCGCGATGACCAGCGCCGCCTCGCCGCGATGGGGGTTGGCAGTATCGCTCATACCGCGACGACCTGGCCCGAGCTTTCAAGCTGCAATGTGTAATTGCGCTCGCCGTTGAAATCGCCCGCGTAATCCAGCCGCTGGACGAGGAAACTGCCGCGCAGTCTCTCGCCGTCCTCGAAGCTCAGTTCGTAGTCGTCGAGCGTGCCGGCCAGGGCATTGGCACGGATCTGCGCTTCGGCGGCACTGCCCAGGAAGATCCCCGCCGCGCTGACCGAGACCGAGCGCACCCCCGCTCCCGAAAGCAGATCGCGCCAGCCGCCGCTTTGCTTGTGAGTAATGACCACGGTGTCGCCGGTGACACTCATCTGCGTGGTGCGCAGGCCCGCGACGGTCTGGTAGGCGGAGGGGGAGCCGCCGTCGGAGATCTTGAGAAGGAAGGCGCTGCCTTTCTGGGCGGTCATTTGGGAGACTCCGTTCGTTGGAGAGGAATGATCCTCCCCCAAAGGGGGAGGGGGACCGCCGCGAAGCGGTGGTGGAAGGGGGTTTGTCTTCATGGAGGGGAGAAGCCCCCTCCGTCAGGGCTGTGGCCTGCCACCTCCCCCGGTGGGGAGGATCGAACGGGATCAGTCGGCCAGCAGCCGAAACCGGTATTCGATCAGGATCGCGCGCTCGCTTTCGCGGCGCTGTTCGGCGCGAGCGCGCAGGAATTGCGTCGTCACGACCGTAAAGCCGTCTTGCGCTCGCGGCAGGCTTTCGATCCGCGCCTCGATCGCCGAGACCACGGTGGCGGCGGCGTCGGGGGTATCGCCCCGGCAATGCAGTTCGAGCGCGACGCGGACCTCGCGGCCGCGTGCGGTCTTGCAGCTCCAGTCGGCACTGGCGCTGGCCGCGACCGCCAGCCAAGGCAGGCTGGTCCGAGACGGTGCCTCCTCGGTCACGACATTGAGTTCGGCGGCGAGGGCGGGGTCGCTTGCCAGCCAGGCGAGCAGGGCGGCGCGTAGGGGCACTTCCATGCGGTCTATCCTTTCGTGAACAGCGGCCAGAGCAGCGCGGCCTTTCGCCACAGCGCGCCATCGCGGCGACGGCGCAGCAGGCGTTTCGTGGCAGCAGACCGCGCCAGCAGCACTGCTTGTTCGCGCAAGCGATCCGCCAGCGCATCGAACCCCGCAGCGGCGACGATCATGCCAGCCGCATCCGCCGCCACGGGCGCCACAGCGCCGCGACCGATGCCGGCGGGATCGGGGCGGCACCTTGGCCGTCACGCTCGCGGTGCTGGTGCGCGGCAAGGCGCATCATGCCGTGGCGCAGGCCATCGGGAAGATCGTCCCATTGGTCGGCAATCCCGGCGGTGAACCGCACCGCCAGATTTACCGCCGCGCCGGGTTGCGTCAGCCGCACCCGGCCTCTGCCGTCAGCATCGAGTTCGAAATCGTAAGTGCCCGGCGTCAGGATGAAGCGCTCGGCCTGCGCGGTCAGGCCATCGAGCGCGGTGATCGCGGTGACCGGGCGGGTCGCCAGCGATTGCCAGCCGGTTTCGGCCCGCAGCACTTCCTCGCATTGCATCTCGATCGGGGCGCGACCGGTGAAAGCCTCGCAAGTCTGGAGCGCGGCGCGCAGCAGCGCGGAAAGCGGCGCATCGTCGCGCGTGGTGGTAATGCCGAGCCATTGCTTCAACTCGGCCAGCGCCGAGGAGGGAAGCGTGGCCGGCGAGAGGATGACCCTCTGCATGGGGTGCTCCGATCATTTTGAGTTGAGGCCACTTGCGTGGAGGCGGCACCGGCCCACTGCCCCTCCCGACCTCCCATCAGGATACTCTCGTGGGAGGTCGGGAGGGGGAGCGGGCCGGTGCCGAACCCAATTCAGCCCCGCTGAATTGGCACAAGAGAGCCCCCGCACCGCCCAGGGGTGGCGGCGATGCGGGGACAGTTCCCGGCTTCGTCAGGCCGGGACGATCATCAGGCTTCAGCGATCTTCATCAGCTTGATTGCATCGGAATCGAGCACCTGCCCGCCGATGCGCTTCGTCGCGTAGAAGTGGACGAAGGGCTTGTTGGTGAAGGGATCGCGCAGAATCGACGTCGCGCTGCGTTCGGCGATCAGATAGCCGGCGCGGAAGTTGCCGAACGCGATGGGGAAGGTATCCGCCGCGATATCGGGCATGTCCTCGGCCTCGACCACCGGGTAGCCGAGCAGGCGGTTGGGCTGGCCTTCCATCAGGCCCGGCTGCCACAGGAACGAGCCGTCGCTGGCTTTCAGCTTGCGCACTTCGGCAAGCGTCGCCGAGTTCATCACCCAGCTTGCACCCTGGCGGTGACCGGCCTTGAGGGAATGCACCAGGTCGATCAGCGTCAGTTCGGGCGCGGTATCGAAGCCCGCGTCATCGCCCGAGGGGATATACTGCAACGTACCGAACGTGCGCGCGGCGTCGGCAGCGGTGCTGGTCGGTGCCGAGAGGAACCCCTTGGGCTGGTTGGTGCCACTGCCGCCGATAAAAGCCGCGCCCTCGGCCCGGGCGAACTCCATCGCGATTTCGTCGGCCAGCCACGACTGCACATCGAACGCGGCATCGTCGAGCATGGCCTGGCTCGCCGCCGGGTTGGCGTAAAGCTCGCCCGAGGGCGGGGCGATTTCGGCAAACGTCGGCGTTGCCGTGCCCGGACGCGCCGCGACTTCGCTGACCCAGCCCGAAGCGGTGCCGCCGGTGGTAACGAGCTTGCGATAACCCGCGGTGCCGGTCTGCACGACTTGCGCAATGGCGCGGATCGGGCTGATGTTCTTGAGCCGGGCGGAGATCAGCGCATCGATCTCGCGCGGGACGGCATAGCCGCCATCGGCCGCCACCGCGCCGGACAGCGATTTCAGTTCGGTCTCGCGGCCAAGCCGCAGGTAGCCATCGACGAAGCCCTTCACTTCGGCGCTGGTGGGGATCGTCAGGCCTTCGATCACGGGGCGGGCGGCGGCGCGCGAGACGCGGTCGAGCCGGGCCTTCACATCGTCGACATCGCCGCGCAGCACTTCGACGGCCTGCTCGGTCGCGTCCTGCCGCGCGACAAGATCGAAGGACGAATCGAGCGCCTCGACCGGTGGGGTCAGTTCCATGGGGCATTCACCTTTCACGAAAAAGGCCGCCCAAATGGACGGCCGGGAGAGTTCGATGGATTTCGTCATTGCAAGACCGAAGGTCGAAGCAATCCAGGGCGGTTTGCGAGGCTCTGGATTGCCGCGCTTCGCTCGCGATGACGATGGAAGGGGAGCAGCGTCAGCCGAGCAGATGCACGCGCGCGCCATGCTGCATCGGGTGCGTCACGAGGCTGACCTCGAACAGTTCGATGTCGAGCAGCTCGCGGCCCTGCTGGGTCCGACGCGATCCGCGCGCGCGGTAGCCGAAGCTGAGGCCCGACACCGCGCCGCGTTTCAGGGCAAGGCCCGCCGCGCCTTCCGGATTGTCGATCGCGGCGATCACGCGCAGCCCGCGCTTGTCCTCGGCAATGCGCTCGACCCAGCCGACGCGCAGGTCCGGGCGGTGCTGCCAGAACAGCGGCACCGGATCGCGCCGCTCGGCAAGGGTTCGCGCGAACGCGCCAGGGCGGATCACATCGCGCCCGGCATCGCGCCGGCCGAACAGCGCGGCATAGCCAGCAAAGCGCAGGCGGCTCAATGGAGCAGCCCCGTAACGCCGAGCCGCACCGCTAGCCCCAGCAGCAACAAGGCGAGCACGCCGCGCACGATCCAGCCGATCACCGCCGACCGCGCGCTGGCCTTGGCGTCACGCCAGGCCTGCAGCAGTTCGCGCAGTTCGGACACATCGCCATGCGCGCTCGCATCGTCGAGGCCGATATGCGCCAGCGTGCGCTGCGCGCCCAGTTCGCTCGCTTCCTCGACGATGGCCCGCAGGGTCACAAGATCGCCGCCGTCATCGGCGGACTGGGCCAGCAACCCGGCCAGCATGTCGCAGCGGTTCATGGTTGCTTCTCCGATCCGGGTTTGCGCTCGGGCAGGCCGAGCAGCGCGCGTTTCTCGTCATCGCTGAGGAAGCTGGCCGCGCCGACTTGCGCCCACAGGCGCTCGCGGTCCTCGGCCAGCGCGGGCACGCGATCGAGGTCGATGGCAAGGCACTGGTCCGGAAACCACGGCGCCAGGCCTTCGCAGATCGCGGCGAACAGCTTGGTGGCGAGCGGCAGCAGCGTCAGCCGCCAGAGCGCGCGATTGGCCTCGCGGTAATTGGCGTATGTGGCATCGCCCGGCAGGCCGAGCAGCATCGGCGGCACCCCGAAAGCGAGCGCGATGTCGCGCGCGGCCGCCGCCTTGAGCGTGGCGAAATCCATGTCGGCGGGAGACATCGACAGCGATTGCCAGGTCAGCCCGCCCTCCAGCAGCATCGGCCGCCCGGCATTGCCCGATCCGACGAACGCGCGGGTCAGTTCATCCTTCAACCGGTCGAACTGGTCGGCGGTCAGCGTGCTGCCGTCGCCCGCCTCGTACACCAGCGCGCCGGATGGGCGCGCCGCGTTTTCCAAAAGCTGGCGGTTCCATTCGGCAGCTGCGTTGTGGATCGCGACGGCCTGATCGGCAGCGGCAAGGCAGCCTGCCCCATAATGGTCATCCACGGGATGAAAATGACGGATATGGATGAGGTTCGGCGCGGCATCGTCATCGAACAGCGGCACGGTGAGTTGCCGCCCCGCGACCGCATAGGAATAGGCGCCCGGCCAGCCATCGGCGCCTGCCACCACGGTCATCCGGTCGGGCCGAAGCGCGAACAGTTCGACCGGACGACCGCGGGCGTCCTTCAGGATCTGGACATAGGCATTGCCGTGCAGCAGCAAATGCGCGGCAAGGGTTTCGAGCAAGGCCTGCCCCGCGCTGGTCTCGGTGACAAGCGCGGTCAGCTTCGGATCGGCGGGCTTGAGCGGTGCGCCGGCGATGCCCTCGGCGACGAGCCGTACCGCGCGCTGCGCCACCGGGTTCTCCAGATAGGCGCGGCGTACCGCTCCGCCATATTCGAAAGGCGCGCGCCCGCCTGGGCCTTCGGCGAAATACCATGGCGAGGCAGGCCCGCGCGCCAGCGGCATCCGGGCACTCTCGCCCTTGATCGCGGCCATCAGCGTATCGATGAACGACATCGGTTTCCTTTCGCTTTTGTGGTTCAGCAGGGCTGAACCAATCGCGGCACCGGCCCTCTCCCCCACCCGACCTCCCATGAGTTTACCCTGTCGGGAGGTCGGGTGGGGGAGAGGGCCGGTGCCGAAATCTCTTGGAACAAAAATCCCTATCCCACCCACACGCGTGGGTTTGACGGGCGGTGCAGCATCAGTTCGGTCAGCGCCCAGACCAGCGCATCGGCGCGGTCTGGCGAGCGGCCGGGGCCTTCGTAGCCACCGCCGGCCATCAGTCCGCACATCTCGTCCTCCAGCGCCGGGAACATGCCGACATGGCGCACGCGCCCGGCCTCGTAGAGCGCGGCGACCGGCTCGGCGCGGGCGGATTTTCCCCGACTGGCGTGCACCAGCTTGATCGGCAGAGCGATCCCGGCGGCGTTCAGCACGCTTGCCACCATCGCGCCGCCCTGGTTCGCCTCGGCAATCACGCGATCTGCTCTCCACGCCTCGGCGGCATTGGCGACCGCGCGCGCCCAGCGCTCCGGGCTGGCGCGGGTGACCGAGGCATCGGCAAGCACATGCGCGGTGCCGCCCGCATCAGTCGCCGCGACGACGATGCCGCAAGCGTCTCCCTGCGCCGAGGCCGGCGGATCGACCGCGACGACGATGCGCGCCGGATCGGGCGGGTCGGCGGTGCGGCTGGCCTCGATCAGGGCGCGGGTCCACAGCGCGCCGGGCAGGTCGGCGATCAGTTCACCATCCAGTTCCTGCCGCGCCAGCAGCGAACCGCCGAAAGTGCGGCGCATTTCACCCAGGAACCGCGCGGGCAGGTTCAGTGCATTGTCTTCGCTTCGGCCGCGCGTGATCGCGATAGTATCGTCTGGTTCGGCGAGCAGGCGTTGCACCAATGGCACCGCGCGCGGCGTCGTCGTTGCCATCATGCGCGGATCGTCGCCCAGCCGCAGGCCGAGCAGCAGGTTATCCCATGCCGCACCGGCGCGACCACCACTGTTCTCCCATTTGGCAATCTCGTCGCACCAGGCATGGCTGTGTTGCGGACCGCGCAGCGATTCGGGTTCGCCGGCTGAATAGAGCGTCGCCTGCGCGCCATTGGGCCAGGTGACCCGCCGCAGCGAAGGCTCGAAAACCGGACGGCGGCGCGGCGGGCTGATCGCCAGCAGCCCGCTCTCGCCTTCGACCATCACCGCGCGCGCTTCCACCAGAGAAGCCGCGACCAATGCGATGCGGGCTTGCGGATCTGCGCTGGCAACCGCGCGGACCCATTCGGCCCCCGCGCGGGTCTTGCCGAACCCGCGCCCGGCCATGACCAGCCAGAGTCGCCAGCCGCCCGGCGGGGCAAGCTGTTCGGCTCGCGCCCATAAGTCCCAATGGGTCGCCAGTTCCTCGCGCTCCAGATCGGTGAATCGGGCGAGGGCGCGGCGACGCTCCTCGGCGGAAAGGGCGAGCAGGCTTGCCAACCGCTCACTGCGCGTCATCGGCGCTTTCGTCTTCGAATGGCGTTGCATCGTCTTCGCCCGGCTTGCCGTTGGACAAGGAAGCTGAGCGCTCGCGCATCCGGTCCAGCTTGGCATTGATGCCGTCGAGCACCGCTTCGGCATTGCGATTCTCGTGGATGGCGCGTTGGCGGGCGGCGGATTCGCGATGGACCGTCAGCAAGCGGAAGGCCGTACCGTTATCGAATACGCGGGTGCCGCGCTTGGCTCCGGTCGGCGGCTTGATCTCGCCTTCGCGCAGCCGCTGGAGCAGGTTCATTTCAAGATGCTCGTACCCTTCGCACAAGGCTTCCTGCCAGCGACGGTAAAAATCGGGATCGCGCCGCCGCGCTTCATAGGCGGTGGAAGCGGAAATCTTGGCCTTGCGGGCGGAAGCGGCGATGTTGGAAGTGGCGGCAAGCTCGCCAAGGAAGGTCTTGCGCCAGCCATTGGGCGTCGCCGACCCGGACGCACGCGAGCGCTTGCCCTGGCCGGACGTGGTCTTGTCCGTCATGGATGAGATGATCCGCTGATGAAGGGAAGGGAACGAGAGGCCGTCGAATCGGTCCATCGCGATCTTCCTTGGATTTACCGAAACAGTGTGACGATGTCAAATGAAATAACCAAATAGGTTATATCGCAAGAGCGCTTGCGGGGTGGCACCGGGAACTCTAAGCACGCGGACTCAACGATCAGACCGGAATTCAGCGATGCTGCGCCGCCTTTACGACTGGACCATGGCCAAAGCATCGCACCCGCATGCGACGTGGTGGCTCGCTGCCTTCGCATTCATGGAGGCGAGCTTCTTCCCGGTGCCGCCGCACCCGCTGCTTGGGCTGATGTGTCTGGCCGAACCGAAGAAGGCGCTGAAATTCGCGGCGGTCGCAACGGTCGCTTCGGTGCTGGGCGGGTTGTTGGGCTATGCAATCGGCCTGTTCGCCTACGAGGCATTCGGCGAGGCGATGTTGCGCGCGCTGGGACTGGCCGACAGCTTCCCCAAGGCCGCCTGTTATTTGCGCGAATACGGCGCCGAGATCATCATCGTGAAGGGCGCGACGCCGATCCCGTTCAAGCTGCTGACGATCACCGCCGGCTTCATCGGCATGAACCTGGCGGTATTCATTGGCGCGAGCATCATTTCCCGCTCGATCAGCTTCATGATCGTGGGCGTGCTGTTCCGCCTGTTCGGCGCGCCGATCAAGGCGGTGATCGACAAGCACCTCGGCAAGGTGACCATCGGGTTTGTCGCACTGGTGCTGGTCGGCTTTGCCGCGATCACGCTGCTGGGTGGCGGTGACAAGGAAACCAGCGCCGAATGCAAGGCGGCAACCACCGTCCCGACACCGGCGGTCTGATCGCCGCCGCCGTTATTTGTCCACCATCGTGGTAACTTGACGGTAACCATAACTGTGTCATTCTTCCGTCGCTGCACTGCAATATCAGAGCGGTGCGAAGGAGGGCTATGAGCGGTCATCTGGGTGCGAGTCACGATTTCGTAAAGCAACTCGAAGGCTATGGGCTTTCGACTGTGGAAATTCACTATTTCCTGCCGGATCACCCCAAGCTGATCCAGCTATACGCCTTCCAGCACTACGATGTTGCGCCGCGTTTTCCGGAGCTGAAAAGCTTCCTCGATTTCTGGACGCGCGAGATCGAAGGTCCGCTCCACTCGGTCCGCGTCGCGCACCAGCACCTGATCGGCCCTAGTGAGTGGCGCGCCGTGGACGGGATCATCTCGAT
The DNA here is from genome assembly GCA_964424995.1 of uncultured Croceicoccus sp. GTDB lineage: Bacteria > Pseudomonadota > Alphaproteobacteria > Sphingomonadales > Sphingomonadaceae > Croceicoccus. The sequence continues at coordinate 141 of CAYRLC010000077.1, read as the reverse complement.
ACATTGATTTTCCGAAATGCGCGGAAGAGCGCATTTCGGATCGGCACCGGCCCACGCCCCCACCCGGCCCCCCATTCAGTGTATCCTAGATGGGAGGCCGGGTGGGGGCGTGGGCCGGTGCCGCAAGCCATTCGCGGATGC
>CAYRLC010000076.1:0-12834 GCA_964424995.1 uncultured Croceicoccus sp. | reverse complement strand
GAAGGCGTGGAACAGGCGGGTGATCCCCTCGCAGTGCAGCGATTCGTCGCGCACCGACCACGACACGATCTGTCCCATGCCCTTCATCTTGTTGAAGCGCGGGAAGTTCATCAGCATGGCAAAGCTGGCGAAAAGCTGCAGCCCTTCGGTGAAGCCGCCGAACATGGCGAGCGTGCGGGCGATATCCTCGTCGCTGTCCACGCCGAACTGCTGCAGATAGTCGTGCTTGTCCTTCATCTCGGCATATTCGAGGAACATGCCGTATTCGCTTTCGGGCATGCCGATGGTGTCGAGCAGGTGCGAATAGGCGGCGATGTGGATCGTCTCCATGTTGGAGAACGCGGCCAGCATCATCTTCACCTCGGTCGGCTTGAACACCCGGCCGTATTTCTCGTGGTAGCAGTCCTGCACCTCCACGTCGGCCTGGGTGAAGAAGCGGAAGATCTGCGTCAGGAGGTTGCGTTCGTGATCGGACAGCTTCTGCGCCCAGTCGCGGCAATCCTCGCCCAGCGGCACTTCCTCCGGCATCCAGTGGACCTGCTGCTGGCGCTTCCAGAACTCGTAGGCCCACGGATATTCGAAGGGCTTGTAGGTCTTGCGGGCTTCGAGCAGCGACATCTTTGTCCTCCGGGCACGGGAAACGGGAATCTGACGGATTCAGGCCGAGCCACAAGATATAGCATGGTGCGGCCCGATAGACGGGTAGCTCTAGCGTCTTTTCCCCAGCGGCAAATCCGCAGGCCTTGAAATGGATGTGGAGAATATGGGGACGAAGCGGGCCCAATGCGAGGATCGTGCCAGCGCGGCGGCGGCACTCGCATCGGCGCTTTGGGGCGCGCCGCGTTGCTGGTAGGATGCGCCGCAAGCTTCCTGGCCGGCGGAAAGCGGCACGATTTGCGCCGCTCGTCGCACAACGCTGGCGGATCGTCGCAGAGAGGCGGATTAGGGCACGATTGGGGCAAAACGGGCGGAACGGGCGGCGGCATTGCGCCGTTTACCATGCAAGCCGCCCGGAGGTGTCCTTCCCCTTCGCCTCCGGGTGGTCCCGACCCCAAGGAGTGATAGGGTCGCCATTACCGGCCAGCGTTTTCCAGCAGGAAAAGCCATGCCCGCGACCCGATGGAGAGCAAGAATGAGCACCAAGGACCAGATCCGCGAACACATGGAAGTCATCGGCGCCGACGGCGTTCATGTCGGCACGGTGGACGCCATCGAGGGCGACCGCATCAAGCTGACCAAGAAGGACAGCAGCGCCGGCTTCGCCGAGGAAAGCCACGCCGGGCATCACCACTTCATCTCGCTCGGCCTCGTCGCCGATGTCGAGGATGACAAGGTGCGCCTGTCGGCCAACGGCGCGAATGCCGCCGAACTGTTCATCGAAGAGACCTGATCGGCCCCAGACGCTAAGCGGGCTTTCGGCCCGTCACGCCGAGGCCCCCTGCCCGCACTCGCGAGGCAGGGGGTTTTCGTTTGGGGAGAGAGCGGCCCCTATTTCCAGAACCACTTCGGGGCGAGGCGACGTCGCGAGCGTTCGCGCCACATGCGGACATAAAGCCACAGGCCCGAGAACGAGAAGAAGATCATCGCAAGGCCCGACAGCACCGAGATCGCGGTGCCGATGGGTCCGAACGTCTCGCCCGAGTGCAGGTGGTGGAACAGCCCTGTCAGCGACCGCAGCCCACCCTCGGCCCGGGGCGGCATGCAGCGCCATCCTTCAGGGCAGACGAAACCGGCGGGCGGCGTGGTTGCCGCAGCCGGAGGCTCGTTCGCCGGCCACAAAACGGCGAGCTGGCTGAGCACCCCGGTCACCGCGATCCACAACAGGAAGATACCGAAGAAAACGGAAAGCCAACGGTGCCACTTGCGCATTTAGGGTCCCTTTTGCGAACTTGCGAACGATTCGCAGCTCGTTAGGGCAGGAGGATCGGGGATCGCAACCCGTCACATGTCGCCGTTTGTAACAGCTTGTCTGGTTATCCGCCCGTTAGGCACAATGCGCGAAACCGCGATCAACCACGCCCGTTTGCGCGTCGTTCAATCCCGTTTGCGAATCTTGGTCGTGGCGCGCCGCACTGCGCGCACGAGACCAGACAGGAGAATTCGCGATGCTTGAGAAACTCGGAGTGAAGAGCGGGATGAACGTCTTCGACGTGGCAGGACGACCGGTCGGCAGCGTCGAGAGCATGTCGGAGAACGATTTCGTCGCCGGCGGCCGCGGCTTTACCGTCCATGACGTGTCGATGGTGGAACCGAGCGGGATCTATCTCTCGGTCGCATGACGCGGTGACGTGACCGGCGGGCGGCTCGCCCCCCGGGGGGCGAGCCGCCGCGATCCCGTTGCCCCGACGCCCTGCCCTGCGGTTCCCGGCGGAACCGCGCGGCGGGGCGCTTCGTCACTCTGCCTGATCGGGCGAGAGGTTGCCGATCCTGAGGGTGCGACGAAACTCGGTTTCGGTTTCGCTTCCATCGAGCTTGGCGTCGAGCTGCCTGATCGATGCCTCGACCAGCCGGGTGCCGAAACCCTTGTCGGTCTTGACCTCGCGCTTCTGATCGGTCGTCTCGCGCCAGTCGATTACCACGTCGGAGCCTTCGGTCGTGATCGCGATGGCCAGTTCACCGGCATTTTCCGCCAGCACGCCGTACTTGGTCGAATTGGTCGCCCATTCGTGGAAGATCAGCGCGAGCGGGGTCAGCTTGCTGACCGGGATCAGCACCTCGCCCCCAGTGATCGCAATCTCCTGCTTGCCGCGCGCCGGGGCGAGCACGACCTCCAGCAGTTCCTTCATCGACACCGGTTCATCCACCCGGCGGCTCTGCGTCAGGGCGTGGGCGCGGCCCATCGATGCGATGCGGTGTTTCAGCTCGGTCGCGAACCCCGCCACGTCGCTCGCGTCACGCTCGCTGATCGAGACCATCGCGCCGACCACGGCGAATAGGTTCTTGATGCGATGGTTCATCTCGCGCAGCAGCAGGTCGCGCTCGGCCAGCGCCTCCCGCTCCTTCGAGATGTCGTAAGTCACGCCGATGAAACGATACTCCTCGCCGATGCGGACCCGGCGGGCGAGACCGTGCAGCCAGCGATCGCGCCCTTCGCGGGTGACGATGCGGAAGGTCTGGTCGTAGTCATACGTCCCGTCCATCGCCCGGCGCAGCGAGGAATTGACCGCATCGCGATCTTCGGGGTGCACCTGTTGGAGAATGCGTTCCATGTCTCCGGCCGTGTCGTCATCGACTTCCATCAGCCGCTTTTCCACGTCGTCGAGATGGGTTTCGCCGGTCGTCGGATCGTATTCCCACACGCCGATGCGCGCGACGCGGATGGCCAGTTCCAGCCGCTCGCGCTGCTCGGCCAGTTGCCGTTCCAGCGCCAGCGGGCCGGTGATGTCGGTAAAGACCAGCGTGGCCCCGTCGATGCTGTTGTCCGGGCGGCGGTAGGGCAGGATGCGAAGCGCGTAGTCGCGGTCTTGCGAGGGGACCCTGGCGCGCGCCTCGATCACCTGTCCGTTACGCGCGACCATGCGGGCGAGTTCGAGATATTCCGTGCTGTCGAGCATCGTCGCGACATCGGCAAGGCGGCGGCCCCGGTCGCCCGGCTGGAACGGGAACAGGTCGCAGGCGGCATCGGTGAAGCTGCGGATCAGCATCGCGGCATCGACCACCACCACGGCAAGCTGTGTCGAATCGAAGAAATTCTCGAGGTCCGACTTGGCGACGAGGACCTGGTCGATCTTGTTCTTCAATTCATCGTTGACCGTGGTCAGCTCCTCGTTCGTCGACTGGAGCTCCTCGTTCATCGACATCATTTCTTCGTTGGAGCTCTTCAGCTCCTCGTTCGCCGTCTCCAGTTCCTCTACCGTCGAGCGCAGGCGATGGCGCGTCAGGCGAAGCTCGTCCTCGAGCAGGTGGACCTGGTCGTCGGTCTGCGACAGCTCGACCATGTCGCCATCGTCCTGCGGGCGGAACGGGCCGGTTTCGCGGATAACGGCGAGATAAGTGCCGTCGCGCACCGGATCGACGATCACCTGCACCGACTGCGACCCGAAATCGGTCCGCACCTGCACGTCGCGCGCGGTGTGGCGCTGGTTGCCCTCCGCCGCCTGGCGCACCAGCACGCCGATGACTTCGCGCAGGCCCGGCTTGGCGAGCGAGGTCGCGTGCAGCCTGCGGTCGCGTTCGGCGGTAAAGTCGAAGTAGCGCCCCACCGGTCCCCACGTCTCGATGATCATCGCCTCGCGGTCCACCAGCAGCGAGGCGGGGGAATAGTTCGACGTCAGCTTACGCAGCGCCTCGCTTTCTGCACCGCCTGCATCGCGATGGCGCCGGGCCGGCCGCTGCGCGCGCGACTGGTTGCGCTGGACCATGCTGGGCAATTCGAGCGGATAGCTGGTGAAGCTCGAGTCGCGGCGGAAGATGCGGTTCTTGCGGTCGATCGCCTCGAATAGGTCTTCGTGCTGGCCGATCGTTTCCGACGGTCCGAGAAACAGGTATCCCTCTGGCCGCAGCGAATAGTGGAACAGCGGCAGCACCGACTGCTGCAGCCGGTCGTCGAAATAGATGAGCAGGTTGCGGCAGCTGATCAGGTCGACGCGCGAGAATGGCGGGTCCTTGATGACGCTGTGCAGGGTGAAGCGCACCATCTCGCGGACCTGCGCGCAGATCGCGAAAGTGTCTCCGTGGCCGATGGTGTAGCGGCTGCGCATGGGTTCGGGAATGTCGGCGAGCGAGGCGATGGGATAGATCCCCTCGCGCGCGATGCGCAGCATCTGGTCGTCGATGTCGCTGGCGATCACCTGCACCGGGATGTTGCGGCCTTGGTCGCGCATCTCCTCCGCCAGCAGGATCGCGATGGTATAGGCCTCTTCCCCGCTCGAACAGCCGGGGATCCAGACGCGCAGGTCGACGTTCTCGTCCGCCGATCGCACCAGCGGGCGGATCACTTCCTGGCGCAGCGAGGCGAACGCGTCGGTGTCGCGGAAGAAGCGGGTGACGTTGATCAGGAGGTCGCGAAACAGCGCCTGGCATTCCTCCGGATCGGTGCGGATGCGCGAGAGGTAGATCTTCAGGTCGTGGATGCCGAGCACCTGCATCCGCCGCTCGATCCGGCGGGCGAGCGTATTGCGCTTGTAGCCGGTGAAGTCATGGCCGATCTGGTCGCGCAGCGCGGTGCACAGATCCTCGATATGGTCGGCGACGTAACTAGCGGTGTCGGGCTGGGCGCCGCTTTCGGCCCGCTCGAAGAATTCGCGCAGGCACGTGATGATCTCGCGCGAGGATCGGACGTAATCGACAAGGCCCGTGCCCACGGCGGACAGCGGCATCCCGTCGTAACGCGCGCCCTCCGGCTCCTGCGCGATGGTGATGCCGTGGTTCTCCTTGATCGCGCGAAGGCCGCGGCTGCCGTCGGCGCCGGTGCCCGACAGGATCACGCAGGCCGAACGGGGACCGAGATCGTCGGCCAGCGCTTCGAAGAAATCGTCGATGGGGCGGCGCATCCCGCGCGGGTCGGTGAATTCGGTGAGCCGCAGCACGCCGCTTTCGACCGAGAGGCCGTGGCCGGGCGGGATGACGTAGACGTTGTCGATCTCGATCGTCTCGCCGCCCTCGATCTGGCGGACGGGCATCGTCGTATACCGCTCGATCAGCTGGGCCATCAGCGATTCGTGATTGGGGTCGAGATGCTGGACGATGACGAAGGCCATGCCCGGCGAGCCGCGAAAGCCACCCAGCATTTCACGCAGCGCTTCCAGCCCACCGGCCGATGCACCGACGCCGACGACGGGAAAATCCGTCCGTTCTGCGATTGGCGGACTGTCTTGCGTACCCATTTCGCGGACGGGGATACTCGCGTCCGGTCCGCCAGACAACCTGTATCTATCTGCCATCAATCGCATAAACGCAGAGTTGATCGGCGCCCACTTGCCGGATCACTTTTGGCAAGTTTCCCGGCTCACATCGAGTCCAGCCCATGTCCGATATAGAGGTCGCCATCGCCATAGAGGTATGCGGTGTCGAACTGCGCCAGCGCCTTCAGCCGGGTCATGTCGGGGATCATCACCCGCCCCCGCGCGAAATCGATGACGCCCGCCTCTCGCATCGCGCGGATCGTGCGGTTCATGTGGATCGCCGTGGTGCCGCAGGCATCCGACAGTTCCACTTGCGTCAGCGGCATCGCGCAGCTCTGCGGTTCGGCCAGCCCGACGAAATTGAGGCGATACCACAGCTCTGCCATGAGGTGGGCGAGCCGGCCATCAGCGTTGAGCTGTTCGAGCTTCAAAATCCATTCGCGGTGGACCGCCGCATCGAGCAGCGTCGCGAACCACAAGAGCCGGGTCAGGTGCGGCTCGGTCTTCATGACTTCGATAAGACGATCGTGCGGGCAATAGCCGACCAGCGTATGGCCGACGGTGACGATGTCGTGGTCAAGCCGCTTCAGCGCGAAACCGTGGAGGTCGACGAAGTCGCCGGGCACGTGGATGCCGACGATGTGGCGCTTGCCGTTGCGAGTGATCGAGCGGGCGATGAAGCCGTCGATCAGCATCGTGCTCCTGTTCATCACCTGCCCGCGCTTCAGGATCGCGGTAGGGGTGGTGAACAGCTCGGTTTCCTCGATCAGATCCTCGAGCAGCTCCTTTTCGCGCTTGCGCATGGCCTGGCGCACCCGGCCCATCATGAACCGCCCGCTCTTGGGATAGTGGGTGAGATCCATCACACCGCTCCTATCGGCCGAGCCGGGCTTCGGCAATGATCGCCGCGCTGGTGGCCAGCGACTGGAACGTGCCCAAGGTCACCATACCCATCTCGCCGGTGAGCACGCCCAGTTCGCGCACATCGTGGCGCAGGGTCTCGTCGTAACCATCATGCCCGCGCCGGTCGTGCCGAGTGAAGTCGAACTGCGAGCCCAGGATGAAGGCATCTCGCCCCTTGTCCTGGATTTTCGTCATGTACAGGAGGTTGAGAAAATTCTCGCCGTTTTTGCGGACATTGGGCAGCAGGAACCGGCCTTCGCGCTGCGTTTGATCGTGGAGGAAATCGCGGATCCGCTGGCGCACCGGCCCGGCCCCGCCCTCCGGCTGCAGGAAACGGCAATTGCGGCCGACGACTTCGTCCTCGTCGTACCCGGTCAGCGTGCAGAACGCAGGGTTGACCGCCGAAAGCGGAAAATCCTCTTTCCGAGCATCCGCCAGGCTGAGGGCAATACCGCTCGTCGTCAGGAATTCCTTCAGAGCGTTCAAAGGCATTTACGGGCGCTCCCCAAGTGCGCGACAATTCATAGGCAATGCCGCCGCCTTAGCGGATCACCGGAGCGAAGATACACATTTGTTAAAAGGGAAGCGGCCTTTAGGTTCCGGGAAATGCGACGAACGGATGGGATTTCCGTGCCTTGGCAAACGCTTCGGCGTGCCGACGCGTTTGCGCGCCCGAAATTCAGCGAGGCGCCATCCGGATGGCCCCGTCGAGCCGGATCGTCTCGCCGTTCAGCATCGGGTTGGCAATGATCTGCTCGACCATCAGCGCATATTCGTCGGGATGCCCCAGACGGCTGGGAAACGGCACCTGCCGGCCCAGCGAATCCTGCGCATCCTGCGGTAGCCCGGCCAGCAGCGGGGTGAGGAACAGGCCAGGTGCGATCGTCATCACCCGGATCGAATCGCGGGCCAGTTCACGCGCGATGGGAAGGGTCATCCCGACGATGCCTGCCTTCGAAGCGGCATAGGCCGACTGCCCGATCTGCCCTTCGTAGGCGGCGACGCTGGCGGTGTTGACGATGACCCCGCGCTCCTCGCCGATCGGGTCCGCCTGTGCCATGCGGGCGGCGACTTTCGACAGGACGTTGAACGTGCCGATCAGGTTCACGTCGATCATCCGGCGAAAACTGGCGAGCGGCAAAGGGTTGCCGTCGCGGTCGATCACCTTCGCCGGCGGGGCCATGCCGGCGCAGTTGACCAGCACACGGGCAATCCCGTGCGCTTCCTCCGCCGCGGCGATCGCCTCGCCGACCTGCGCCTCGTCGGTCACGTCGACTGCGGCGAAGCGTCCGCCGATGGTCGCCGCGTGGGCGTTGCCGAGGTCTTGATTGAGGTCGAGGATGGTGACTTTTGCGCCAAGCCGCGCGAGCCGTTGTGCCGTCGCACCGCCCAGTCCCGATGCTCCGCCGGTGACAATGGCGGCAATCCCGTCGATGTTCATGTCCGTTTCCTTCAGATGAGTTCGAGCGCGATCGCGGTCGCTTCGCCGCCGCCGATGCAGATGCTGGCGATGCCGCGCTTCAGGTCGCGGGTTTCCAGCGCGCCGAGCAGCGTCGCCAGGATGCGCGCACCCGACGCGCCGATGGGGTGACCCAGCGCGCAGGCGCCGCCGTTGACGTTGAGCTTGTCGCGCGGAATGCCGAGATCGCGCTCGGCGATCAGGGCGACGACCGCAAAGGCCTCGTTCACCTCGAACAGGTCGACGTCGTCCATCGTCCAGCCGATCTTCTCCATCAGCTTGCGCGTTGCAAAAACGGGTGCGGTGGTGAAGCGCGCGGGTTCATGCGCATGGCTGGCATGGCCGACCACGCGGGCGACCGGCGTGATGCCCAGCTTTTCCGCCGTGGACGCGCGGCACATCACCAGCGCCGCCGCCCCGTCTGAAATCGACGAGCTGTTCGCCGCGGTCACCGTGCCGTCCTTGGCGAAGGCGGGGCGCAGTGTCGGGATCTTGTCGGGATTGGCCTTGGCCGGCTGTTCGTCGGTGTCGACGACGGTCTCGCCCTTGCGGGTTCTGACCGTGACCGGCGCGATCTCGCGGGCGAAGGCCCCGTTCTCGCCAGCCGCGCGCGCGAGGGTCAGCGAGCGGATGGCGTATTCGTCCTGGAACTCGCGGGTGAACTGGTATTCCTGCGCCGCTTCCTCGGCAAAGGTGCCCATCAGGCGGCCCGGGTTGTAGGCATCCTCCAGCCCGTCGAGGAACATCGAATCCTTGACCACGTCATGGCCCAGCCGCGCGCCGCCGCGATGCTTGGGCAGCAGGTAGGGGGCGTTCGTCATGCTCTCCATCCCGCCCGCGACGATCACGTCGGCGCTGCCCGCCAGCAGGGTATCGTGCGCCATCATCGCGGCCTGCATGCCCGAACCGCACATCTTGTTGATGGTGGTGGCCGTCACATGCTCGCCCAGCCCCGCATGGATCGCGGACTGGCGACCGGGCGCCTGCCCCTGCCCCGCCGGCAGGACGCAGCCCATGATGATCTGATCGACATCGGCCCCGCTGATCCCGGCGCGTTCGACGGCGGCGCGCACAGCCTCTGCCCCCAGCAGCGGCGCGGCGACCTCGGAAAAGACGCCCTGCATCCCGCCCATCGGCGTGCGGGCATAGCTGGCGATGACGACGGGATCGGTGGCGGGATCGGACATGACATGGCTCTCCGGGTGGCGACGCTAGATTGTTTACTGCAAAGTATATTGCATTCCAAGGGGTATTGCCGCAATCGGGCGTGATTGTCGCGCAAGCATGAAAGGGCACCGGTGCCGGAAAACGCATCCCCATTTCGCAGCCGCGATCAGAAGCGCGCCGACCGCGAGGCGAAGCGGCAGGCGGTGTTGCTCGCCGCAGTGCGCATGTTCAACGACCGCGGCTACCACGCGACCTCGCTCGACGATGTCGCCGCCTCGCTCGGCGTCTCCAAGCCGACGATCTACCACTATCTCGGCAACAAGGAACAGGTGCTGCTCACCTGCCTCAGCACCGGGCTGGAAAAGCTGATCGACGCAGCCGTGGCGGCGCGCGGGATGGAGGGGACCGGGGCCGAACGGCTATTCGCTTTCATGACCAAATATGCCGAATTCAACATGCTCGACTTCGGCCGCCGCGTGATCCTGACGCAGGAGAGCGATCTCAGCGAAGCCGGTGCGCGCCAGTTCCGCGCCGACAAGCGCAAGATCCACGAGATGATGCGCGACATGATCGTCGACGGTCAGGCCGACGGTTCGATCGCCGGCGGCGACCCCACCCTGATGGCCTTCACCATGGCGGGCGCGATCAACTGGACCGCGCACTGGTTCCGCTCGCGCACCCCGGGCGACGAAAAGGATCTTGCCAGCCGCATGGTGGCGCTGCTGACGGCGGGGATCGAACCGCGCTGACGGCTTCGGCCGGGGATGCATCGGCTTTTTGCGGTGCGCCTGCCGCGCTTCGGACCAAGGAAAAACGTGAAGGACCCCGTTTGATGAAGGCGCTGCTTTCCCGCCTCAATATCGATACTTACATTCTGCTCCTGCTGGGCACGATGGCGCTCGCCTCGGTTCTGCCGGCGCGCGGGGTCTGGGCCGAGGTGGTCGGCTATGTCGCCGATGCGGGCATCGTGCTCCTGTTCTTCCTGCACGGTGCGAAGCTCTCGCGCGCCGCTATCGTGGAGGGCGTGAAGCACTGGCGGCTGCATACGGCTGTCGGCGCAGTCACCTACCTCGTCTTTCCGCTGCTCGGCCTTGCGGTCTCGTCGCTGCCGTTCATCGATCCATCGCTGGCCATCGGTATCCTGTTCCTGACGCTCCTGCCCTCCACGGTGCAATCGTCGATCGCCTTCACCGCGATTGCGCGCGGCAATGTCGCAGGGGCGGTCTGCAGTGCCTCGTTCTCCAACCTTGCGGGTATCTTTCTGACGCCGCTGCTCGCCGCCTTGCTGATCACCGGCGAGGCGGGCGGCTTTTCGGGCGATGCGGTGCTGACCATCGTGTGCCAGTTGCTGCTGCCCTTTGCCGTGGGCCACCTGTTGCAGCCATGGATCGGCGCCTGGGTCGGGCGGCAGAAGGTGCTGCTCTCCACGGTGGACCGCGGCGCGATCCTGCTCGTCGTCTATGCCGCGTTCGGCGAAGCGGTGCGCGAAGGGCTATGGTCGCGGGTCGAGGCGATGGACCTGGTCGAGATCCTCGTCGCCTCTGCCGCGATCCTCGCCTTCGTCCTCGTCCTCACCCGCTTGATGGCCCGATGGCTGAGTTTCAGCCGCGAAGATGCGATCGTGCTGCAATTCTGCGGATCGAAGAAGAGCCTCGCCACCGGCGTGCCGATGGCGGGCGTGCTGTTTCCGGCCGCGCAGGTCGGGGCGATCATCCTGCCGCTGATGCTGTTTCACCAGCTGCAGCTGATGGTCTGCGCGGTGCTGGCCCGAAGCTATGCCCGCCGGGCCGAGGATGCCGCGGCCACGGTGTAGAGTGCGGCCTTCGATCCCCGGCTTGCCAGCCGCGCCGGTGTTTGCAAGACCGCTCGCCATGACGGGGCGTTCGATCGCGGTTGCGGGCTGCGGGCCATGCGGATTGGCGGCGGCTCTGCTCTTGTCCCGCGCGGGCGAGCGCGTCGTCGTCTTCGAAAGGTTTGCCGCACCGCGCCCGATCGGGTCGGGCCTGATGATCCAGCCGACCGGGCTTGCCGTTCTGCGCAAGCTGGGCCTCGCCGATCGGATCCTGCGCGAAGGGGCGCGTATCGAACGGCTGCACGGCATGGCGGGGCGGCGCGTGGTACTTTCCGTCGGGTACGACGCGCTGAAGGCTGGCCCCGCGATGTTCGGCATCGGCATTCACCGGGCCAGCCTCTTCGATGCGCTGCACGATGCGTTAAATGATCCCATGGCGGCATCCGGCGTCGAGATCCGCACCGGTCACACGATCATCGGCTCGCGCTTGGTCGCCAACGGTCGGCAGCTGGAGATCGCCGGCGGGACGCTGACCGAACCATTCGATCTGGTCGTCGATGCGATGGGCACCCGCTCGCCGCTGGTGCCCGCGGTCGATGCGGATCTGCCCTATGGCGCGCTGTGGGCCTCGCTCGACTGGCCCGCCGGGTTTGTCGCGCCGGCCGATACCCTGTCGCAGCGTTACCGGCGGTCCAGCACGATGGCCGGCGTGCTGCCGATCGGTCGCGGGCGCGGAGAGCGGGAGCGGCTGGCCTTCTTCCGGTCGCTCAAGGCGAGCGAGCTGTGCCGCTGGCAGGATGCCGGATTGGACGCGTGGCGCAGCGAGGTTCTCGCCCTCTGGCCCGAATGCGCGGCGGTGCTGGCGCAGATCACCGATCCCGCGCAACTGACTTTCGCCCGCTATGCGCACCGCACCTTGCCCGCCCCTGCCGAAGAGGGGCTGATCCACATCGGCGACGCGTGGCATTCGGCCAGTCCGCAACTGGATCAGGGCGCGAACATGGCGATGCTCGATGCGTGGGCGCTGTCCGTCGCGATGGCACGCAATGCCGCGATCGGTGCCGCCTTGCAGGACATGGTCGCGCTCCGACGCGCGCATGTCGCGGTCTATCAGTGGCTGACCTGGCTGTTCACACCTGTCTATCAGTCCGACAGCCGCGTTCTGCCCTTCCTGCGCGACCGCCTTGTCGGACCGCTGTCGCGGCTCTGGCCCGCGACGACAATCCAGGCCGCGATGGTCGCCGGGTTGGTCGCCGATCCGCTGCCCGGTCTTGGCCTCATCGACGAAGCCTGAGCAAACGGAAAAGGGGGCGAAACCTCGTGCAGTCCCGCCCCCTTCCCGATTACTGAACCGATCGCGTCACTGGCAGGCGAGGCATTCCTCGTAGTCCGTCTCGCCGCTGGCGGAGAGGTTGAACTGCGCCGCGTCCTTGGTGTTGTCGGCCTCCACCCCGCCGGCGAAACCGGCGCGCTGCACCGACTTCGAACGCAGGTAGTAGAGCGACTTGATACCCATTTCCCACGCGCGGAAGTGCAGCATCATCAGGTCCCACTTGTCGACATCGGCGGGGATATAGAGGTTGAGGCTCTGCGCCTGGTCGATGAAGGGCGTGCGGTCGGCCGCGAATTCGAGCAGCCAGCGCTGGTCGATCTCGAAGCTGGTCTTGTAG
>CAYRLC010000075.1:0-12952 GCA_964424995.1 uncultured Croceicoccus sp. | reverse complement strand
GTCACTTGGCGTCGTGCCAATGGCCCAGTTCGCTGGTCGAATCGGCGATCAGCGCATTGAACTCCTTGTCCAGCGTGTCGAACGCCTCCTTGGACCCCAGCTTCTTGATGGCGGCGTCCATCCACTTGGCATCGCTCGCCGATGTCTTGAAGTCGAGATCGGCCATGCCGCCCTCGATCGGCAGGATCGCCATGATCGGCCATGCGCCCGACATCATGTGGAAGGTCTGCACCGGCTTCTGCCCGGCGCTCGTCGTGATCTCGTCGTAGGTCTTCATGATTTCGGAGAAGCGATCGAACTTCCCGTCCTCCAGTTTCAGGTAGACGACGCGCACCGAGTGACGACCCGGATCATTCTCCACTTTCGTCTGTGCATGCGCAGTGGTGCCAAGGCTCATCATCAAGCCCAGCCCGGCGATCAGGCCCGATCCCGTTCTTGTCATGTTGTCCCCCTCCTCAGTCCCGATGGGAGCGGTGAATGGAACACGAAATGTCGAGTCGCACCAAGTTATTTGCATTCCTGCCACTAACGACTTGAATCGACATGATCTTGACTGGGACTGGTCTTTGCCGTTTGCGTCATCGACCAAATCGAGCGCTGCCGCGTTATTTTCCTACAACGGCCATGTCGGGCACGGTGACCTGATGGCCAAACTCTCGACTTGCCGCACCCGCACACTGGCGACGCACTGCCTTGTGTCACCTGTCACCCGCTTGCCGAAAGGGCGGCGACGCGCGGGTTTGGCCCGGTGGCGGCGGGTGACACCCTGTCGCCTTTGTCACCCCAATGACCTTGGCAACCGCCACCCGGCGCGCGCGCCGATGCGGCGTTCGGCGCCTTCGCGTGCTTGCATTTGCGGCCAGACCCTGTATGGGCCGCGCTTCTCCGCCGTCCCGCGGGGAAAGCAGAAGGCCGGAGGGGCCTTGCACATCCGGTGCAAAGGTCAGCCGATCGGCAGAAATACAAGGACGAAGCACATGCCGCTTTACGAGCATGTGTTCCTTGCGCGTCAGGACCTGAGCCAGGCCCAGGTCGATGCGCTTGCGAACACCGCTACCGAAATCGTCGAGGCCAACGACGGCAAGGTCACCAAGATGGAGACCTGGGGCCTGAAGAACCTCGCCTACAAGATCGAGCGCAACCGCAAGGCTCACTACGTGATGCTGAACATCGACGCCCCCGCCGGTGTCGTCGCGGAACTCGAACGCCAGACTCGCATCAACGAAGACGTCATCCGCTACATGACCGTCCGTGTCGAAGAGCACGAAGAAGGTCCGTCGGTGATGATGCGCAAGAACGACCGCGAGCGTCGCGGCCGCCGGGGAGAACGCTGAGATGGCCCGTCCGTTTTTCCGTCGCCGCAAGTCGTGCCCGTTCTCGGCCAAGACTGCCCCCGCCATCGACTACAAGGACGTGCGCCTGCTGCAGGGCTTCATGTCCGAGCGTGGCAAGATCGTGCCGAGCCGCATCACCGCCGTGTCCGCCAAGAAGCAGCGTGAGCTGGCCAAGGCGATCAAGCGCGCGCGTCAGATCGGCCTCATGCCGTATGTCGTGAAGTAAGGAGCGGACCCATGGATATCATCCTGCTCGAACGCATCGAGAAGCTGGGCTCGATCGGTGACGTCGTCACCGTGAAGGACGGCTATGCCCGCAACTACCTCCTTCCCGAGAAGAAGGCCCTGCGCGCCAACGAAGCCAACAAGAAGGTCTTCGAAGCCAACCGCGACCGTCTGGAAGCGGAAAACGCCGAGCGTCGCACCGACGCCCAGGCCGCCGGCGAGAAGATCGACGGCACCGAGATCGTCCTGATCCGCGCCGCCTCGAACGCTGGCCAGCTCTATGGTTCGGTCAACGTCCGCGACGTGACCGCGGCGCTCAAGGAAAAGGGCTTCGACGTCGACAAGAAGCAGGTCGTCATGGGTTCGCCCATCAAGACGATCGGCATGTTCGACGTGACCCTCGCCCTGCATCCGGAAGTCCGCGTGACGATCAAGGCGAACGTCGCCCGTTCGGACGACGAAGCCACGCTGCAGAGCGACGGCGTCGACGTGCTGGCCGCGATGTTCGAGGAAGAATCGCAGAACCAGGGCGGCTTCACCGAAGCCTTCGATCCGAACGCCGAACCCGGCGAGATCGCGATCGAGGAAGACGAGGGCGACCAGGCCTGAGCCTCACGCCTTCATCGGCCCAGACGAAAAGGGCGCGGCGGGTAACCCTGCCGCGCCCTTTTTCGTGGTGACCGTAATCGGGCCGGATCAGGCGCGGGCCAGCCCCCGGAACGGATGCGCGGTGTCGAATCCGTTACCCAGGTTCACCGGCATCGCGTTGTCGTCGTCCGACCGCTCGACCCGTTCGTAGAGGTTGAGGACGTACGTCAGCCGGGTGAACTTCCAGACCCCGCCCCGCTTCTCCGCGGAAAAGAGGTAGCGGCCCCAGAACGTCTCATCGACCCCGGGTGCCGGTTCGGCGGTGCGGCAGGCGATGATCGATCCGGCGTCGATCCGGGCGGTGTCGCCGGACAAGGTGACGACCGGGATGCCGAACAGGTGCAGGCGGCGGGCATAACCGGATTCGAGATCGCGCACGAACGTCCGCGACTCTTCCAGCGTGCCCTTGAACATGCCGTAGTCCAGCGTTGCCTCGGGCCAGAACAGCTGGTCGAACAGGTCGATGTCCAGCCAGTCGTTCAGGCACGAATAGCTGGCCACCAACTCCTGCAACTGCGCCTTGTCGAGAAGTGCGTCGATGGCCGCCCCGGTCATGCCGGGACCTTCCAGTCCTCCATGGTCGATACGGTCTCGTCAATGCGGACGAGCGTCTTGCCCTGCGTCTGCCCGCTCATCAGGCGGATGAAGGCATCCGGCGCGGCGTCAAGGCCGGTGGCGACGTTCTCGGTCGCGACCAGCTTGCCGTGGCGCACCCAGTCGGCCAGCGCGTCCTCCGCCTCGTGCAGCATGTCCATCGCTTCGTAGGCCAGGAAGCCGCGCATGGTGATGCGGTTGACCAGCACCTGCCACAGATTGCGGATCGGGTACTGCTCGGTCTGGTTGTTGTAGTTGGCGATCATGCCGCAAACGGGGATGCGACCGAACGCCTTCATCCGCGGCAGCACCGCATCCAACGTCGCGCCGCCGACATTCTCGAAATAGAGATCGATGCCGTTCGGGAAGTGCTTGTCGATCTCCGCGCCGAGGTCGTCACAATGCCGGTAATCGATCGCCCCGTCGAAACCGAGGTCTTCGACGATGGCCCTGGCCTTGTCCGCCGAACCGACAGTCCCGACGACGCGGTTGCCCGACAGCTTGGCGATCTGCCCGGCGACCGAACCCACCGCACCGGCCGCTGCGCTGACGAGGACCTCGTCGCCCTCGCGCATCTCGCCGTATTTCTTGAGGCCGACGTAGGCGGTAATGCCCGACCAACCGATGGCACCCATGTAGGGGGTGAGCGGCAGGTCATCGGAAACACGCACATTCTCGAAGCCCATCATGCTGGGCGAGATGATCGAGTGCGATTCCCAGCCGAGGAACGCACGGCCATAGTCGCCTTCCTTGAAATCCGGATTGCGCGACTTGATCACGCGGCCCAGCGCCATCGCCGGGATCAGGCCGCCGATCGCGATGGGCGGCATGTAGCTCTTCACGTCGTCCATCATGCCCCGGATCGCGGGGTCGATGGCATAGACGAGGTTCTCGATCAGGACCTCGCCATCCTCCAGTTCGCGGATGTCGACTTCCTCGCTGGCGAAGTTCGCCTCGACAGGGATGTTGGTCGGGCGCGAAGCCAGTACGATGCGGCGGTTCTTCATGTTCACTCTCCCGGACAGTTCGACCCGCTCAGTCCATCAGACCGCGGGGATTTACCGCGTCGAACTTGGTCACGACCATGTCCACCTTGTCTCCCCACTTTTCGAGCAGGTTGCCGACGTGCGGGGTCGAGAGATGGTTGGTCAGCGATTCCTGAGTCGCCCAGCGTTCGTAGGCGAGGATCGTGCCCTTCTCGCGATCGTCGATAGCGAAGTGATAGTCGACGCAGCCTTCTTCCTCCAGCGTGGCGGGGCGCAGCGCGCAAAGGGCTTCGTACAGGCCCTCCACATGGGCGGGGTCGGTGATGATGTGTCCGGCAACGACGATCATGGCTTCAATCCTCTCGTAGCGTCGGGACCGGCAGGGTGCCGTCCGACAGGTAATAGTCGATCCACTTGTGGAAGTACTGGTTGCCCAGCTCGTTGCGGCCGAAGGTGATCGAACCGGCGGGCATCGCTTCCATCCCTTGCTGCACGCGCAGGCCCATGAGGTAGTCCTCCTTCTCCACCACGTCGAAGAAGAAGTCGCTCATCTCGTCGAGCCGGGCGAGATCCTCGTCCGACTGCGGCGCGTTGGGAAAGATGTAGTTCATCACCGTCACGTTCGTCCCGGGCGCGTCGCCCGGCCAGAGCTGTGCGGCCTGGCACATCTCTGGCGCGAGGAAGAGCGCGAAGTTGGGAAAGAGCATGCGGATAAAATCGTAGTTGAGATTCTCGCGCGTGCCCCATTCGTCGCGCGGAATATCCTTCAGCTCGACGATGCGATGCTGTGGATAGCCGAGCCGGATGTGCGGCCCGAACGCTTCGTAGAAGGCGCGGTTCGATGGCGTGCGGGGCGTCACCGTTTCCGGGTGCGCGGCGGCGAAGTGATAGCCTTCGAGGTAGCCGTCGTAGGCGACCTTCCAGTTCGCGCCTTCCATTCTGCGCGACTTGTGGAAATACCAGTTCTCCAGCTTCAACGCGGCGAGATCGTCGAGCATGCCGCCCAGGAACGCGGGAATGTCGATGGCGAGGCCGGGCGTCAGGACGCCGAAGATCATGCCCGCCACTTCCTGGCACGGCAGCTCGATCAGGCCATGCGTCGCCTTGTCGACCGGCCCGAAGGTCGAGGCTTCGGCCACGCCCACCAGCCGCCCGTCGTTGGCGTAAGTCCAGCCGTGATAGGGGCAGGAGAAGCGCGAGCAGTTGCCCGTCCCCTCGTCGGTCAGCTTCATCGCGCGGTGACGGCAGACGTTCAGGAAGGCGTGGGCCTTGCCGTCGTTGTCGCGGGTGACGAGCACCGGCACGCCCATCGGCTCCATCGCCTTGTAGTCGCCCTTTGCCGGCAGTTCGATCGAGAAGGCAAGCATCAGCGGCAGGCGGCGGAAGATCGTGTCGATTTCCCGCTGCCAGCGATCGCGGTCGAGATAGGCGGAGACAGGCACTTCCATCGTGGTGCCGGTCTGGTCGGTCGTTCGCCCTTCGACAAAGCCGAGGAGCTTTTCGGCCACGTTGCCATAGGCTTCGCGCATCAGGGTCATCTTCTTTCCCTCGCCACTGGCCGTTTACCAGGCCGGTCCGTCCCCCCCGGGCGTCGCTGGGCCGGTCAGCCAGTTGCCGGTGATGCCGATCCTGACCTCGGTGCCCTTGGCGACTTCGGCTTCGGGATCAGGGGTCTGGAACATGATGCGGTTGGGTGCCCAGACCGAACCCATGATCTCGTCCTCGTCGCTCGACAGCTTGAGGCCGACGGTCTCCAGCATTTCCTTCGCCCGCTCGCGGGTCTGGCCGCGGATTTCGGGGACGTAGGCCATGGCCGGATCGTCGTGGAGCTTGATGACGCGCGCCTTCTCCTTCTGCGCCTCTTCCTTCGCCGCGTCCTCGTCGAAAGCGGGGCCATGGTAGTCGATGACCCAGTCGAACGAGATCATGTTCTCCAGGATGTCGGGCAGGAACGGCGTCATGCGCAAGTGCGCCCAGTGCGACATGTAGCGGTCCATCGCGTCATAGCTGTCGATGTCGCAGCAGTTCGCGAAGTCGAAATCGCCCGAGTGGTAGCGCGGTTCGCGCACGCAGAGGCCGTGACTGTAGTCGCGGATTTCCTTGTTGAGGTGAGGCAACTTCTTCACCTCGTGCAGGAAGAGGTCGATCTTCTCCTGCGGGGCGTTTTCCTTGAACTTGATCATCACCACGTGGCGAATCATCACCGCTTCTCCCGGTATGGCAGGGCGTCGGACGGCCCCCTTTGATGCGGCTGAAGCTAGCGTGCGGTTTTCATACATCGACTGTCAGATTAAACAGGGGTGCAGGATGTGCGGCGCACCCGCAATGCCGCTCGTGAAAAGGCGAGAGCGCCTTTGAAATGTCACGCGCGCGGCGCTATTTCCGGCCCATGAAAGATACAAACGAAATCATTTCCGAGATCACCCGCCTCTACGACGAAGCGCGGGCGGCCCTTCGCTCGGACCTGCTCGCTTTTGCCGGCAACGGCACCCTGCCCGCCGCCTCGCGCCGCCACGACGGCACTTACGCCTATCCCGAGGTGCGGCTGAAATTCCGCGAAGGCGATGCGCCCGAACCGGTCAGTCGCGCATTCGGCCGGCTTTCGCGGCCCGGCACTTACGCGACCACGGTCACCCGCCCGCGCCTGTTCGGCGACTATCTCGCCGACCAGCTAGCCCTGCTGATCGCCGACTACGACGTCGAGATCGAGGTCGGCCCGTCGCGGCAGGAAATCCCCTTTCCCTATGTGGTCGATGGAGAAGCGGGCGCGGTGCTGGCCGGGGTCAGCCCGCTGGAACTGGCGCGGCATTTCCCGGCCACCGAGCTGTCGCTGATCGGCGACGAACTGGCCGACGGCATCGGCGCATTCGAGATGACCGACCCGATGCCGCTGTCGCTGTTCGACGCGCTGCGCACCGATTTCAGCTTGGCGCGGCTGGAACACTACACCGGCACCAACCCCGAGCATTGCCAGCGCTTCGTGCTGTTCACCAACTACCACCGTTATGTCGACGAATTCGTCGACTGGGCGGGCGAGCAGCTCGGCACCGGGCAGTTCACCGCTTTGGCGGGCGCTGGCGGGCTGATGCTGACCGAGCATACCAGGAACGCGCGCGCACGGCTTTCAGACACGGCATGGCGGCGGCACCAGATGCCTGCTTATCACCTCGTCGCGCCCGACCGGACCGGGATCACGCTGGTCAACATCGGCGTCGGCCCGTCGAACGCCAAGACCATCACCGATCACTTCGCGGTCCTGCGGCCGGAGGCATGGCTGATGATCGGCCACTGCGGCGGCCTTCGCCCCAGTCAGAAGATCGGCGACTATGTGCTCGCCCACGCCTATTTGCGCGACGATCATGTCCTCGACGCCGTTCTGCCGCCGGAAATCCCGCTTCCGGCCATTGCCGAGGTTCAGCAGGCGCTGGCCCGCGCGGCAGAGGAAATCAGCGGCACCGCGGGTGCGGATCTCAAGAAACGAATGCGCACCGGCACGGTCGTCACCACCGACGATCGCAACTGGGAACTGCGCGTCACCAAGACCGGGCACCGCCTGTCGCTGTCGCGCGCGGTCGGCATCGACATGGAAAGCGCCACGATCGCCGCGCAGGGGTACCGTTTCCGCGTGCCCTACGGCACCCTGCTCTGCGTGTCGGACAAACCGATACACGGCGAACTGAAGCTGCCCGGTCAGGCCAACCGGTTCTACGAGGAAGCCATCGCCAGCCACCTGCAGATCGGTATCCGTTCGTGCGAACTGCTGAAGGCGGAAGGCGAGCGCCTGCACAGCCGCAAGCTGCGCGCGTTTAACGAACCGCCGTTCCGGTAGGCGAGGTTCAGTCCGCGAAGAAGCGGACCAGTTCCTCGCCCAGCGCCGGTTCGGACACGCAGCTCATGTGCGTGCCCGGAATCTCGGCGTAAGTCGCGTTGGGCAGCTTTTCGACGAGCGTCGTGGCCGAACCGTTGTCGTGATCCTTGTCGCCATTGATGACCCGGGTGGGCATGGTCACGGCGGAGAGGTTCGACAGGTCGCTGCCGCGCATCGACGACAGCAGAGCGCGGGCTGCGATCCGGTCGACCTTCTGCGTCTTCATGAAGCTCTTGGCGAAGAACGCCTTGTCGCCCATGCGGATGTCGTCGAAGCGGTCGATGGCGTCGATGAAGAAGCCGATCCGATGGTCCCACCCGACCAGACCTTCCCAGCCCATGCCCACCAGCGCGAGGCGTTCCGGCTTGAGGCCCGCCAGCACTGAATTGAGCGAGGTGCGCGCGCCTAGCGAGAAACCGGCAAGGTCGAACTTGTCGAGCCCGAAGGCAGCGAGGACGTCATCGAGATCGGTGACCAGCACCCCTTCGGCATAGTCGCCATGCGGCGCTTCCGACCGGCCGTGCGCCCGCAGGTCGGGCATGAAGCATTCGAACCCCGCATCGACCAGCCTTTGCGCTGTGCCGAACTTGATCCAGTTCACCGTCGCATCGGAAAACAGGCCGTGCAGCAGGACCAGCGGCTTGCCCGCACCCATCCGGTGGACGGCCAGCTTCGTGCCATCGCGCGCGGTCACGGTCTCGATGAAGGGCTCGGTCACTTCGGCACCTCCAGCCCGGCGGCCTGCCATGCGGCGACGACCGACTTGGTCGTTGCGCTTTCCTGTCGCGGCAGATCGCGCGTGTCTAGCCAAGCCTCGTGCAGGCTTTCCGCACCTGCATGGGCAATCGGGCGGAACCGCGATGGATCATCGAAGCTGCCGACGGTAAGATCCATTCCCGCACTGTCGTTGAAGCGGAAGCCCAGCGGCGTTCCGCACCGGCTGCAGAACGGCCGTTTCGCGACCGGTGAACTGGCATGCCAGTGGGGCTCAGCCGACCACTTCACGTCATCGAACGACACTGGCACGAAGGCTGCCGCGACGCCGCCCGTCGCCTTCTGGCACATGCGGCAGTGACAGAGGTAGGCGTCGTCGTTCTCGATCTGCGCGGTATAGCGCACGTGCCCGCACTGGCACCCGCCGGTCATCGTCTTGCTCATACAATCGGACTAGACCGGCGGGACCGGCAATTCCAGAGGGCGATCAGCCCTTCTTGAGGTGACGGCGACCCAGCAGTTCGGCGATCTGCACCGCATTGAGCGCCGCGCCCTTGCGCAGGTTGTCCGACACGCACCACAGCGCGAGGCCGTTGTCGACCGTCGGGTCCTCACGCACGCGCGAGATGAAGGTGGCGTAGTCGCCGACGCATTCGATCGGCGTCACGTATCCGGCGTCCTCACGCTTGTCGACGAGCATCACGCCCGGCGATTCGCGCAGGATGTCCTGTGCCTGCTGCGCCGAGATCTCGTTCTCGAACTCGACGTTCAGCGCTTCGGAGTGGCCGACGAAGACCGGCACACGCACGCAGGTGGCGTGTACCTTGATCTTGGGATCGAGGATCTTCTTGGTTTCCGCGACCATCTTCCACTCTTCCTTGGTGGAACCGTCGTCGAGGAAGACGTCGATGTGCGGGATCACGTTGAAGGCGATCTGCTTGGTGAACTTGCGCGGCTCGACCTGGTCGCCGACGAAGATCGCGCGGCTCTGCTCGAACAGCTCGTCCATGCCGTCCTTGCCCGCGCCCGACACCGACTGATAGGTGCTGACGACCACGCGCTTGATCCGCGCCGCATCGTGCAGCGGCTTCAGCGCGACGACCATCTGCGCGGTCGAGCAGTTGGGGTTCGCGATGATGTTCTTCTTCGTATAGCCGTCGATCGCATCCGGGTTCACCTCGGGCACGATAAGGGGCACGTCGGGGTCCATGCGATAGAGCGACGAGTTGTCGATCACCACGCAGCCCGCGGCGGCGGCCTTCGGCGCATATTCCGCGGTCGGGCCCGAGCCTGCGGCGAACAGCGCCATGTCCCAGCCGGCGAAGTCGAAGTGCTCGATGTTCTTGCACGTGAGCATCTTGCCGGTCTCGCCGAACTCGATCTCGGTGCCGGTCGAACGGGGGCTGGCAACGGCGGCGATCTCGTCAATCGGGAACTCACGCTCGGCCAGGATGGTGAGCATTTCGCGACCGACGTTTCCGGTCGCACCGACGACGACTACCCGGTATCCCATTTCGACTTCTCGCTGCCATTATACGCGCGGGATCGCCCGCACCATTGCGGGTCCGCTTATGGAGCGTGGCCGTTAGACCCGAAGCGCGGATTTCGCAAGTGTTCGCACCTGCGAAAAAGGGATAGGTAGGCGCCCGATTGCGCCGATCAGGGCGCCATGCGCAACTCGCTTGCTTCGGCGAGGATCAGCATGAAACGATCTTGCCCGTCGCGCCAATGGCGGATCGGCGTCCACCCGCCCGCCAGCAGCAGGGCATTGGCGCTGCGGCGGGTATATTTGTGGCTGTTCTCGGTATGGATGGTCTCGCCGCGGTCCATCGTGAAGCAACGGCCCGAGACAGTGAATGCCAGATCGCGGGTCGCGACGAGATGCATCTCGATCCGGGCAATGTCGTCGTTCCAGACGGCTTGGTGGTGGAAGGCATCCACCGGCACCGTGCCGTCCAGCTCGCGATTGATTCGGTGCAGCAGGTTGAGGTTGAAGGCCGCCGTCACGCCGGCCGCATCGTCGTAGGCCCGTTCGAGCACGCCGGTATCCTTCACCCGGTCCATGCCGATCAGCAGCTTGGCCCGATGCTGCGCCCCGTCGCACAGCGTCTCGCGCATTTCGCGCAGCATGTCGACTGCGGTGCGGGGCACGAGGTTCCCGACGGTGGAGCCGGGAAAGAAGCCGAGGCGCGGCAGGCCCTCGATCGCATCGGGCATCGCGACCCGCTTGGTGAAGTCCGCCTCTACCGGACAGACCGGCAAGCCGGGGAAGTTGGCCGAAAGCGCCTCTGCCGAAGCGCGCAGGAAGTTGCCCGAAATATCGATGGGGACATAGGCCGAAGGCGCGATGGCCGACAGCAGCAGGGGCGTCTTGGCCGAACTGCCGGACCCGAACTCGACGACGGCCGTGCCCTCGCCCACCGCTGCGGCAAATTCGCTGCCGTTGGCCGACAGGATCTCGGTTTCCGCCCGGGTCGGGTAATATTCCTCCAGCCGGGTGATGTCCTCGAACAGCTCCGACCCCCGCTCGTCGTAGAACCAGCGGGCGGGCACGGCCTTCTGCCGCTGCGCCAGGCCGGTCAGAACATCCTGGCGAAAGGCGCGGTCGATGCCGCTATCGTCTTCGTCGACTATGCGCAGCGCTTCGGTAACGGGCATCCGGTTTCCTTTGCCTTAGAGGTCTTTGGCGAGGCACAGTCCGGTGAACTGCCAACGCTGGTGCGGGTGGAAGAAATTGCGATAGCTGGCGCGCGAATGGCCGCGCGGTGTGGCGCAGGACGCACCCTTCAGCACGAACTGGCCCGACATGAACTTCCCGTTGTATTCGCCGACCGCACCGTCTGCCGGGCGATAACGGGGATAGGGAAGATAGCCGCTGCGGGTCCATTGCCAGACCGACCCGAACAGCGATTGTGTGGCTGTCGGCAGCACCGGTCCTGCATGGTCGAGCTGATCGCCCCCGGTCGCATCGTGCTGCGCGGCGATCGCTTCCCACTCGAACTCGGTCGGCAGGCGCAGCCCCGCCCACGAGGCAAAGGCGTCGGCCTCGTAGTAGGAGATGTGGGTGACCGGCGCATCCGGATCGCGCGATTGCCAGCCTGCATGCGTGAACTGTTCGCCATCGCGCCAGTAAAGCGGAGCCTCGATCCCCTCCTCCTGCACCCACGACCAGCCATCGGACAGCCACAGCGCGGCCGTGCGATACCCGCCGTCCTCGATGAAGGCCTGCCAATCGGCATTGGTGACAAGGCGGCACGACAGGGCAAAGGGCTCGAGCAGGACCCGGTGGCGCGGGCCTTCGTTGTCGAAGGCGAAGCCGGTGCCATGATGTCCGATGAGCGCGATGCCGCCGGGATGCTCGATCCAGCCATCCACCGATGCCTGAGAGGGCGAAGAGGTAGCATCGAACATCGCCGGGCCAAGCGGGTTCTGGAACAACGCGTGCTTGATGTCGGTCAGCAGCAGTTCCTGGTGCTGCTGCTCGTGCGCGATCCCGAGTGCGATCAGGTCGGCGCAATCCTCGCGGTGCAGCAACGTGTCCATCGCCGCGTCGACGGCACGGCGATAGGTAAGGACTTCAGCCAGCGAGGGGCGGGACAGCATCCCGCGCGAGAACCGGGCGATGCGCGCGCCCTCCGCCTCGTAATAGGAATTGAACAGGAACGGAAAACGCCGGTCGTGCAGCGCATAGTCGCTGGCCCGGTCGCGCAGCAGGAAAGTCTCGAAGAACCAGGTCGTGTGCGCAAGGTGCCATTTGGCCGGGCTCGCGTCCTCCATCGACTGGATCGTCGCGTCGGCATCCGACAAGCGCGAGGCCACGGCCTCGCTCAGCGCGCGGGTGCGGCGGTACTGCTCTGCCAATGCCGGGATTGCGGCGGACGAGCCGGCTGCCTTGCGGGGGGCCATCTCCATGCCCCCTACAATGCATTAATCGCGTTACGGTTGCGAGGCTGCGAAGATTAACCTCGTATCAGTGCCCCGAAACGGATCGGATCAGGCCGCCTCGGCCTTGCGGACGGCCGCCTCGGCATTCAGCTCTTCGGCCAGCAGGAACGCCAGCTCGATCGACTGCGCACCGTTCAGACGCGGATCGCAATGCGTGCGATAACGGTCCGACAGCCCCTCGTCGGTGATGGCGACGGCGCCGCCGGTGCACTCGGTCACGTCCTGCCCGGTCATTTCGATATGGATGCCGCCGGCATGGGTCCCTTCGCCCCGGTGCACGGCGAAGAAGCCCTTCACCTCGCCCAGAATGCGGTCGAACGGGCGGGTCTTGAGGCCCGAGGCCGCCTTGACCACGTTGCCGTGCATCGGGTCGCACGACCACACCACCGGATGCCCTTCGCGCTTCACCGCGCGTACCAGTGCCGGCAGGCCGGCCTCGACCTTGTCGTGGCCGAAACGGCTGATCAGGGTCATGCGGCCCGCCTCGCGCGACGGGTTCAGCGTGTCGAGCATCTTGAGCAGCGCGTCCGGGGTCAGCGACGGACCGCACTTCATCCCGATCGGGTTGCCGACACCGCGCAGGTATTCGACATGGGCCGACCCTTCGAAGCGGGTGCGATCGCCGATCCAAAGGAAAT